>NZ_JBIAMB010000006.1:0-375023 GCF_042873895.1 Streptomyces sp. NPDC004435
ACGCCCGGTTACATTCCGAACCCGGAAGCTAAGCCTTTCAGCGCCGATGGTACTGCAGGGGGGACCCTGTGGGAGAGTAGGACGCCGCCGAACAACCCGCCCTTTTAGCTCAGTCGGTAGAGCGTCTCCATGGTAAGGAGAAGGTCAACGGTTCGATTCCGTTAAAGGGCTCAGAGAAAGAAGGCCCCCGCCTTGTGGCGGGGGCCTTCTTGCGTTTCCGTGGATCGAAAGGAAAGGAGGGAGGGCCGGCGCCTCCTCGCGGAGGCGCCGGCCCGTCCGGTGTCAGCTCGGGTCCGGCTCCCGCAGGCGCATCGTCAGGATGGCCATGTCGTCGGAGGCGGGGGCGTGGGCGAAGCGCTCCACGGCACGCAGGATACGGCCGCCGACAGCACCGGCCGTCAGGCCCGTACAGGTCCCGAGAGCGTCGGCGAGGCCGTCGTCGCCCAGCATGCGGGTGCCCTCACGGCGCTCGGTGACACCGTCCGTGACGCACAGGAGGACATCACCCGGGTCGAGCGTGAAAGTCTCCTCGTACAGCTCCAGATCCTCCATGACGCCCAGCAGGGGCTGGGGTTCGGCGGCAGGGGTGACCGTGCCGTCGGGGCGGAGGCGGAGCGGGAGAGGATGGCCGGCGCAGACGACCTTCAGGAGCGCCGAGCCGTCCGGCTGCGGGCGGAGCTCGCCGTACAGGAGGGTCAGGAAGCGGCTGCGGGCGCCCTCGTCGAGGATGGCCGCGTTCAGGCGCTCCAGGACGGCAGGGCCGCCGAAGCCCTCGCGGGCCAGCAGGCGCAAGGCGTGGCGGGCCAGGCCCGTGACGGCCGCGGCCTCCGGGCCCGTACCGCAGACGTCGCCGATGGCGAAGCCGTACACGTCGTCCCGGATGGGGAAGACGTCGTAGAAGTCTCCTCCCACCTCGTTGCCCTCGCCGGCCGCGCGGTAGATGACGTCCACCTCGACGCCCGGGATCTTGGGGAGCTCGGGCGGGAGGAGGCTGCGCTGGAGGGACTGGCTGATGGCGTTGCGCTCCGAGTACAGGCGCGCGTTGTCCAGGGCCAGGGCGGCCCGGCGCGAGAGGTCCTCGGCGAGCTCCAGGATCTCCTGGCGGAAGTGGTCCTCGGCCGGGCGGCCCAAGGTGAGCATGCCGATCACCCGGTTGCGGGCGACCAGAGGCAGGACGACCGTCTCGCCGGCCACCGCGCCCGCCGTGGCGAGCGCCGTGTCGATGCCGGAGGAGAGCGGACTGCCCAAGTGCTCCAGCTCGCGGGCCGAGGCGGTCAGCGCGGCCCGGTGGGCCGCGTCGCCCGGGGCCGTCCAGAGCCGGGCGCCGGGGGCCGGCACCGGGTCGGGCGGGGCGATGGAGAGGAGCAGGGCCTTCAGACCGTCGATGCGGTCCTCGTCCTCGTGGAGCACGTACGACAGGTACGGGTCCGAGGTCGGGTCGGCGATCGTGTAGACCGCGCACCAGGTGGCCAGGGTCGGGACCGTCATCTGGGCCATCAGGGCCAGCGTCTGGTCGCGGTCGAGAGTGCCGGCCAGCAGGTCGGACGCCTCGACGAGGAAGCTGAGGGACCCGCGGCGGAGCCGCTCCAGCTCGCCGAGGCGGGCCGACTCGACGGCCAGGGCGATCCGGTCGGCGGCGAACTGGAGACGGAGGGCCTCTTCGTTCGAGTAGCGGTTCGACGCCTCCGCGGCGACGCCGAGGGAACCGGTGAGACGGCCCTCGACCTTCAGCGGGACGGTGACGACCGAGCGCATGCCGGTGCCTTCGAGGAGCGGCACGGCGCCGGGGACGGCGGCCAGGTCCTCGTGGACGGCGGGCATGCGGGCGGAGCCGTAGCGGCTGGCGCCGGTCTCCACCGGGACGCGGGCGAAGCGCTGGCGGGCCGCCGGGAGCCCGGTGGTCGCCCGGACCTCCAGCTCCGTCTCGTCGTCGGTGGCCAGCAGGAGGAAGGCGGAGTCGCCGTCGAGCATGTCCCGGGCCCGCTCGACCGTGCGCTGGAGCAGACCGTCCAGGTCGTCCGGGGCGGGGGACCCGATGAAGACCTCGAAGGGGTCCGTGGCGCGGCTCTCCGCACCGGGGTCGGCGGCCGGGCGCTGCGGGGTCTGGAGGACGGCGCGCTCGTCCTCCCGCACCAGGAGGCAGACCGTGGACGGCTCGCCGGAGGCGTCCCGGACCCGCAGGTGGGAGGCGTACACGGGGATGACGCGGCCGTCGGCGCGGCGGAGCCCGTAGCTGCCCTCCCAGCGGGAGTGACGGAGGGCCTCGGCGAGGCCGGTGCCGATGCCGGGGGTGTGGGGCCAGGCGGCGAGGTCGCCCAGCGGCTTGCCGATGACGTGCTCGGAGGCGTACCCGAAGAGCTCCTCGGCGTCCTCGTTCCACGAGGTGATCGAGCCGCCCTGGTCGATCTGGACGACGGCGACGCGGACGCGGCTGTCGGTGACCGGGAGGAGGGCGTCCGGGAGGACCGGGCCGGCCGAGCGGGTGCCGACGGGGCGCTGGGGGAGGTCGAGGTGGAACCAGACGTGCTTGCGGGTGGGGGAGTAGTCGACTCCCCAGCGGTCGGCGAGGGCGGCGCACAGGAGCAGGCCGCGGCCGTTCTCCCGGTCCGGGCTCGCGATGCCGCGGCCGCTCTGGACGGGGATCTCACGCTCCGGATAGCGGTCGGCGACCTCGATGCGGATGCTGTCCTCGGAGCGCAGGCACAGGACGTCGGCGGCCGTGCCGGCGTGCACCACGGCGTTGGTGACCAGCTCGCTGGTGAGGACGACGGCGTCGTCCACGAGCTCCGGGTGGCCCCAGCCCTGGAGGGTGTCCCGGACGAAGGCCCGGGCGGCGGCGACGGACCGTCCGACGGGGTCGAAGGTGGCAGTCGCCCGCGCGGTGATCACAGCACTCCTCGTACGCGTCTCGACGCCCGGCTCTGCCATGCTCGGTCTGCCCCTCCCGCTGCCCGGTGGTCGTACACGCTCCACACCGCCCCCGCCGGGCGGACAGGGGCGGCTGGACAGCCGGATGCCAGGTTACTTACCTTCGCCGTCCCCGCGGATGCCGGTCTCCGCTGTTTCCGCCCTCCGGGGGTGGGGACGCTGTGCGAAGCTGCCGAACTGTTATCGCCTGGTTCGGTCGCGGTGAAACACTGGACATGCTTCGGCGGGAGCCGGAGCGGAACGGTCGACCCCTTTCGGGAGGGACACGGTGGACTCTGGCACGGCGGCGCGACGCGGCGGCGGCAGCGGCACGCGCGCGAGGGGCGGGCGTTCCCGTGGGGGGACGGTACAGGTGGACGCGGCCGCGCTGGAGCGGTTGCTGTCCGCGCTCGTGTCCATGCGCGACGGCAATCTGCGGAGGCGGCTGACCGTCTCCGGCGACGGGGTGATGGCCGAGATCGCGGCCGTCTTCAACGAGGTCGCGGACCGGCAGATGCACGTGACCGGCGAGCTGTCGCGGGTGCGGCGGGTCGTCGGCCGCGAGGGCAAGCTCTCCGAGCGTCTTGAGGCGGGGGCGACCGAGGGCGCCTGGGCGGCGGCGATCGAGGCGGCCAACGCGCTCGTCGACGACCTCGCGCGGCCGGTGTCCGAG
Organism: Streptomyces sp. NPDC004435; assembly: GCF_042873895.1. Lineage (NCBI taxonomy): Bacteria > Bacillati > Actinomycetota > Actinomycetes > Kitasatosporales > Streptomycetaceae > Streptomyces > Streptomyces sp. NPDC004435. The sequence continues at coordinate 3,581 of NZ_JBIAMB010000006.1, forward strand.
GTGAGCCGGGTGCTGACGGCCGTCGCCGAGGGCGACCTCGAACAGCGGATGGACTTGCGTTCGGAGGGTTCGGACGGGACGGTCCGGCCGCTGCGCGGAGAGTTCCTGAAGGTCGCGCGTACCGTCAACCACCTCGTCGACCAGCTGTCGGTGTTCGCCTCCGAGGTCACCCGGGTCGCCGTCGAGGTGGGCACCGAGGGCATCCTCGGCGGGCAGGCGCACGTGCGGGGCGTGTCCGGGTCGTGGAAGGACCTCACGGACTCCGTCAACACGATGGCGAACCAGCTGACGGCGCAGGTGCGGGACATCGCGCTGGTGACGACGGCGGTGGCCAACGGCGACCTGTCGCAGAAGGTCACGGCGAACGTGGCCGGCGAGATGCTGTCGCTGAAGAACACCGTGAACACGATGGTGGACCAGCTGTCGTCGTTCTCGTCCGAGGTGACCCGGGTGGCCCGTGAGGTGGGCACCGAGGGCGAACTCGGCGGGCAGGCCGAGGTCGCCGGGGTGGCCGGCGTGTGGAAGGACCTGACCGATTCCGTCAACACGATGGCGGGCAACCTCACCAGCCAGGTGCGGGGGATCGCGGAGGTGACGACGGCGGTCGCCAACGGCGACCTGTCGCAGAAGGTCACCGTGAGCGCGCGCGGTGAGATCGCCCAACTCGCCGACACCATCAACCAGATGACCGAGACCCTGCGGACCTTCGCCGACGAGGTGACCCGGGTGTCGGGCGAGGTCGGCGCGGAGGGACTGCTCGGCGGGCAGGCGCAGGTGCCGGGCGCGGCGGGCACCTGGAAGGACCTGACGGACTCGGTCAACACCGTCTTCCGGAACATCACCACGCAGGTGCGGGACATCGCGCAGGTGACGACGGCGGTGGCCAACGGCGACCTGTCGCAGAAGGTCACGGTCGATGTCGCCGGCGAGATGCTGGAGCTGAAGAACACCGTCAACACGATGGTGGACCAGCTGTCGGCGTTCGGTTCCGAGGTGACCCGGGTGGCCCGGGAGGTCGGCGTCGAGGGCCGGCTCGGCGGGCAGGCCCAGGTGCAGGGCGCGGCCGGCACGTGGAAGGACCTCACCGACTCGGTGAACACGGCCTTCCGCAACCTGACCGGTCAGGTGCGGGACATCGCGCAGGTGACGACGGCGGTGGCCAACGGCGACCTGTCGCAGAAGGTCACCGTGGATGTCGCCGGCGAGATGCTGGAGCTGAAGAACACCGTCAACACGATGGTGTCGCAGCTGTCGTCCTTCGCCGACCAGGTCACGCGGATGGCGCGGGACGTGGGCACCGAGGGCCGGCTGGGCGGTCAGGCGCGGGTGGACGGGGTCTCCGGACGCTGGCGCGAGCTGACCGACTCGGTGAACTTCATGGCCGGCAACCTGACCTCGCAGGTGCGCCAGATCGCGCAGGTGACGACGGCCGTGGCGCGCGGCGACCTGTCGCAGAAGATCGACGTCGACGCCCGGGGCGAGATCCTGGAGCTGAAGAACACCATCAACACGATGGTCGACCAGCTCTCGGCCTTCGCCGACCAGGTGACCCGGGTGGCCCGGGAGGTGGGCACCGACGGCCGGCTGGGCGGTCAGGCACAGGTGCCGGGCGTCGCCGGTGTGTGGCGTGACCTGACCGACTCGGTGAACGGCATGGCCGGGAACCTGACGGCCCAGGTGCGGAACATCGCGCAGGTCGCCACGGCGGTCGCCCGGGGTGACCTGTCGCAGACCATCGACGTGGACGCCCGGGGCGAGATCCTGGAGCTGAAGAACACCCTCAACACGATGGTGGACCAGCTGTCCTCCTTCGCCGACCAGGTGACCCGGGTCGCCCGCGAGGTGGGTACGGAGGGCATCCTGGGCGGCCAGGCCGAGGTGCAGGGGGTCTCCGGCACCTGGAAGGACCTGACCCAGTCGGTGAACTTCATGGCGAACAACCTGACCTTCCAGGTCCGGAACATCGCCGAGGTCACGACCGCCGTCGCCCGCGGCGACCTGTCGAAGAAGATCACCGTCGACGCCAAGGGCGAGATCCTGGAACTCGTCACCACCGTCAACACGATGGTGGACCAGCTGTCCAACTTCGCCGACGAGGTGACCCGGGTGGCCCGCGAGGTGGGCACCGAGGGCATCCTCGGCGGGCAGGCCCGGGTGCGCGGGGTGACCGGCATCTGGAAGGACCTGAGCGACAACGTCAACCTGATGGCCAACAACCTGACCAGCCAGGTGCGGAACATCGCGCGCGTCTCCTCGGCGGTCGCCAACGGCGATCTGACGAAGAAGGTCACCGTCGAGGCCCGCGGCGAGGTCGCCGAGCTCGCCGAGACCGTCAACACGATGGTGACGACGCTGTCCTCGTTCGCCGACGAGGTGACCCGGGTGGCCCGCGAGGTGGGCACCGAGGGCATCCTCGGCGGGCAGGCGCGGGTGCCGGGCGGCTCGGGCACCTGGAAGGACCTCACCGACTCGGTGAACAGCATGGCCGACAACCTCACCGGCCAGGTGCGGCAGATCGCCGCGGTCACCACCGCCATCGCCAAGGGCGACCTCACCAAGAAGATCGACATCGAGGCCCGGGGCGAGATCCAGGAGCTGAAGAACACCATCAACACGATGGTCGACCAGCTGTCGAACTTCGCCGAGGAGGTCACCCGCGTCGCCCGCGAGGTGGGCACCGACGGGCAGCTCGGTGGTCAGGCCCGGGTCCGGGACGTCGAGGGCACCTGGAGCGACCTCACGCTCTCCGTGAACGAGATGGCGGGGAACCTCACCCGGCAGGTGCGGGCCATCGCGGCCGTCGCCACCGCGGTGACCCGCGGCGACCTCAACGTCAAGATCGACGGTGTGGACGCGGCCGGTGAGATCCAGGCGCTCCAGGAGAACATCAACACGATGATCGCCAACCTGCGCGACACCACCCTCGCCAACGACGAGCAGGACTGGCTCAAGTCCAACCTGGCCCGCATCTCCGGACTGATGCAGGGCCGCCGTGACCTCGACGACGTCGCCTCGCTCATCATGAGCGAGCTGACGCCGGTGGTCTCCGCACAGCACGGCGCCTTCTTCGTGGCGACCCCGATCGGCTCCGCCAACCACGACACCGAACTCGTCGGCGAGGGCGGAGGCTCGTACGAGCTGCGCATGCGCGGGAGCTACGGATACTCCGCCGGCTCCATGCCGACCTCCTTCCGCCCCGGCGAGACCCTCATCGGGACGGCGGCGGAGGAGAAGCGGACCATCCAGGTCAACGTGCCGCCGGGCTATCTCAAGATCTCGTCCGGGCTCGGCGAGGCATCGCCCGCGCACGTGATCGTGCTGCCGGTGCTCTTCGAGGGGAAGGTCCTCGGCGTCATCGAGCTGGCCTCCTTCCAGCCGTTCGCGCAGATCCAGCGGGACTTCCTCAACCAGATCGCCGAACTGATCGCGACCACGGTCAACACCATCAGCGTCAACACCAAGACCGAGGTGCTGCTCCAGCAGTCGCAGGAGCTGACCGAGCAGCTGAAGGAGCGGTCGGCGGAGCTGGAGCACCGGCAGAAGGAGCTCCAGAACTCCAACGCCGAGCTGGAGGACAAGGCCGAGCTGCTGGCCCGCCAGAACCGGGACATCGAGGTCAAGAACACCGAGATCGAGGAGGCCCGGCAGGTCCTGGAGGAGCGCGCCGAACAGCTCGCGGTCTCCATGCGCTACAAGTCGGAGTTCCTCGCCAACATGTCGCACGAGCTGCGCACCCCGCTCAACTCGCTGCTCATCCTGGCCAAGCTGCTCGCGGACAACGCGGAGACCAACCTCACCCCGAAGCAGGTCGAGTTCGCCGAGACCATCCACGGCGCCGGCTCCGACCTGCTCCAGCTGATCAACGACATCCTCGACCTGTCGAAGGTCGAGGCGGGCAAGATGGACGTCTCCCCGACCAGGATCGCCCTCGTCCAGCTCGTCGACTACGTGGAGGCGACCTTCCGGCCGCTCACCGCGGAGAAGGGACTGGACTTCTCGGTCCGCGTCTCGCCCGAACTGCCCGCCACGCTCCACACCGACGAGCAGCGGCTCCTCCAGGTGCTGCGCAACCTGCTGTCGAACGCGGTGAAGTTCACCGACTCCGGCGCGGTCGAGCTGGTGATCCGGCCGGCCGGGGCGGACGTGCCGCAGTCCATCCGGGAGCAGCTCCTGGAGGCCGGTTCGCTGCGGGACGCCGACGCAGATCTGATCGCCTTCTCGGTCACCGACACCGGCATCGGCATCGCGGCCAGCAAGATGCGGGTCATCTTCGAGGCGTTCAAGCAGGCCGACGGCACCACCAGCCGCAAGTACGGCGGTACGGGCCTCGGGCTGTCCATCAGCCGGGAGATCGCCCGCCTGCTCGGCGGCGAGATCTTCGCGGTGAGCGAGCCGGGCCGGGGCTCCACCTTCACCCTGTACCTGCCGCTGAACCCGACCGAGGTGCCGCCGCACGGGTACGGACAGGGCGAGACGGACACCCCGGGGCAGGAGGCCGACGCGGGGCCGGAGGGGTACGCCTTCCCGCACTTCCCGCCCGCTCCCGTACGGGGTGACGCGCGGTCGGGGGCCGGGGCGCTCTTCCGGCACCGGCGCAAGGCAGGGCCCGCGGCGGAGGCCCCGGACCAGGCGGGTGCGGCAGGTGCCCGGGGCGCCGTGCCCGGGCAGCCGGGTCCGCAGGGAGAGCCGGACACCCTCGCGGTGACCGCCGGCGCGGAGGCGGAGGAGGCCCCGGCGCCCCGCCGCACCTACTCCTTCTCCGGCGAGAAGGTCCTCATCGTCGACGACGACATCCGCAACGTCTTCGCGCTCACCAGCGTGCTGGAGCAGCACGGTCTCGCGGTGCTGTACGCGGAGAACGGGCGGGAGGGGATCGAGGTCCTGGAGCAGAACGACGATGTGACGGTCGTTCTGATGGACATCATGATGCCGGAGATGGACGGGTACGCGACGACGACCGCGATCCGGCGGATGCCGCAGTTCGCGGGGCTGCCGATCATCGCGCTCACCGCGAAGGCGATGAAGGGCGACCGGGAGAAGGCGATCGAGTCGGGCGCCTCCGACTACGTCACCAAGCCGGTCGACCCGGACTACCTGCTCTCCGTCATGGAGGAGTGGATGAGCGGCGCGTGACGGCCCGCCGTCCGGTGCCGGATCCCGCTCGGGTCGGGCACCGGACGGCGTACAGTCGCCGTCCGGGTGTGAGACCCGCCGCAACCGGGAACCTTCTGGACCCGCGCCCCGTTTCCGAACTGTGCACAGTGACATCACGGTGACAGGGTGTGGCGACGTGCGGGGTGCGGCTACGATGACCGGCACAAGGACGGACGGCGCCAGGAAGCCGTCCTCCGGGGCGGCGCCCGGTGCATCCCCCGGTTCCGGCAGCGGTTCCGGGATCCAGGGCGAGCCGTTGCCGGGGCGAGGAGGACGGGGCATGGTGCAGAAGGCCAAGATCCTCCTGGTCGATGACCGGCCGGAGAATCTGCTGGCGCTGGAGGCCATTCTCTCCGCGCTCGATCAGACGCTGGTGCGGGCATCGTCCGGGGAGGAAGCGCTCAAGGCGCTGCTGACGGACGACTTCGCGGTCATCCTGCTCGACGTCCAGATGCCCGGCATGGACGGCTTCGAGACCGCCGCGCACATCAAGCGCCGCGAGCGGACCCGGGACATCCCGATCATCTTCCTGACCGCGATCAACCACGGGCCGCACCACACCTTCCGCGGGTACGCGGCGGGCGCGGTCGACTACATCTCCAAGCCGTTCGACCCGTGGGTGCTGCGGGCGAAGGTCTCGGTCTTCGTCGAGCTCTACATGAAGAACTGCAAGCTGCGTGAGCAGGCGTCCCTGCTGCGGCTGCAGTTGGAGGGCGGCGGCGAGAGCGGCCAGGGCAAGGAGGCCGCGGGGCTGCTCGCGGAGCTGTCCGCCCGGCTCGCCGCCGTCGAGGAGCAGGCCGAGGCGCTGTCCAAGCAGCTCGACGACGAGTCCGCCGACGCGGCCGCCGTCGCGACCGCCGCCCACCTGGAGCGCAAGCTCACCGGGCTGCGCAGGGCGCTCGACGCGCTGGAGCCGGGTACCGGCGGAGCGCCCTCGCTGCCCGCGCAGGGCTGAGCAGCGCGAGCCGTCGCGGCGAGCTGCCGGGGCTGGGGTCCACGGGCCTTGCCGTAGGCGATCGGGATTGGGCTCCACGGGCCTTGCCGTCGGCGATCGGGGCTGCGCTTCACGCGCCTCGCCGCGGGTGGCCGGAGCGGGTGACCGGCCGTCAGCTCCGTGCCGGGGCAAGGGCGACACGTTCGGGTGAGGCGGACAGCCCGGCCGCTCACCGGTAACCTCAGCACCATGGCTTCACGTACGTCCGGCAAGGGTACTCAGGGCACCGCACCATCGCGCGCCGGCCGGACGACGGGCGCCGCGAAGAAGGCGGCGGCCAAGTCCACGGCGAAGTCCCCGGGCAAGCCGCCCGCGAAGAAGGCGGCGGCCAGGAAGACCGCGCCCGCCAAGCGGGCGCCCGCGAAGAAGACCGCGGCGAAGCGGCCCGCGCCCAAGCCGGCGCCGTCCCCGACCGGCGGCGTCTACAAGGTGGCGCGCGGCGCCGCGCACGGCGTCGGCGCGATGTTCCGGGGGATAGGACGCGGCGCCAAGGGGCTCGACCCCGCCCACCGCAAGGACGGGCTCGCCCTGCTGCTGCTCGCCGCCTCGCTGATCGTCGCGGCCGGCACCTGGTCCCACCTGGAGAACCCGGTCGGCGACCTCGTCGAGATGCTGGTCACCGGCGCGTTCGGCCGGCTCGACCTGCTGGTACCGCTGCTGCTCGGCGCCATCTCCTTCCGGCTCTTCTGCTATCCGGAGCGTCCCGAGGCCAACGGACGGATCGTCATCGGGCTCTCCGCCCTCGTCATCGGCGTCCTCGGCCAGGTCCACATCGCCTGCGGTTCGCCCGGCCGGGACGCCGGCTCCGCGGCGATGCAGGACGCGGGCGGCCTGATCGGCTGGGCCTCGTCCCAGCCTCTGGTCTTCATGACGGGGGAGGCACTGGCCGTCCCCCTCCTCGTGCTGCTCACCCTCTTCGGACTGCTCGTCGTCACCGCCACCCCCGTCAACGCGATCCCGCAGCGGCTGCGCGCCCTCGGCATCCGGCTCGGTCTCGTCGAACCCGTGGCGGAGGAGACTGCCGAGGAGTACGAGGACCGGGAGGCGTACGAGGACGACTGGCAGGAGGCGCCGCCGCGCGCCGCCCGCCCGGTCAGGCGCCGTACCGGCGGCCCGGCCGACCCGTACGACGTGGACCGGGCCGAAGCGGAGGCGCTAGAGCGGCGCGGGCGCGCCGCCCGGCCCCGAACGGCGGCGGCCGGCCAGGACCACGGCATGGACCCGGTCGACGTGGCCGCCGCGGCGGCCGCCGCGCTGGACGGCGCGGTGCTGAACGGCATGCCGCCGTCGCCGCTGGTCGCCGACCTGACCCGGGACGTGGCCGCCGAGCGGGCCGCGGCACTCGGCGAGGGGGCCGGCGGGGCGGCGGACGAGGCGAGCGGGCCCGTACCGCCCATGCCGAAGTCGCCGCCGAACGTGCCGACGGCGCGGGGCGGGGAGAAGCGTGCGGCGGGCGGGTCCGTACCGGATCTGACCAAGCCCGCGCCGGAGCCGACGGACCTGCCGCCCCGGGCCGAGCAGCTCCAGCTCGCCGGAGACATCACCTACTCGCTGCCGGCCCTGGACCTCCTGGAGCGGGGCGGGCCGGGCAAGACCCGGTCGGCCGCGAACGACGCCGTGGTCGACGCGCTGTCGAACGTCTTCACCGAGTTCAAGGTGGACGCCGCCGTCACCGGATTCACCCGGGGACCGACGGTCACCCGGTACGAGGTCGAGCTCGGGCCGGCCGTGAAGGTCGAGAAGATCACCGCGCTGACGAAGAACATCGCCTACGCGGTGGCCTCGCCGGACGTGCGGATCATCTCGCCGATCCCCGGCAAGTCCGCCGTCGGCATCGAGATCCCGAACAGCGACCGGGAGATGGTCAACCTCGGGGACGTGCTGCGGCTCGCGGACGCGGCCGGGGACGAGCACCCGATGCTGGTGGCGCTCGGCAAGGACGTCGAGGGCGGCTACGTGATGGCCAACCTGGCGAAGATGCCGCACGTGCTGGTGGCCGGCGCGACCGGCTCCGGCAAGTCGTCCTGCATCAACTGCCTGATCACCTCCGTGATGATAAGGGCGACCCCGGAGGACGTCCGGATGGTGCTCGTCGACCCCAAGCGGGTCGAGCTCACCGCCTACGAGGGCATTCCGCACCTGATCACCCCGATCATCACCAACCCCAAGCGGGCCGCGGAGGCCCTCCAGTGGGTGGTCCGCGAGATGGACCTGCGGTACGACGACCTGGCCGCCTTCGGCTTCCGGCACATCGACGACTTCAACCAGGCCATCCGCGACGGCAAGGTGCAGCTGCCGCCCGGCAGCGAGCGCGAGCTCAAGACCTACCCGTACCTCCTGGTGATCGTCGACGAGCTCGCGGACCTGATGATGGTCGCCCCCCGGGACGTCGAGGACGCCATCGTCCGCATCACCCAGCTGGCCCGCGCGGCCGGCATCCACCTGGTGCTCGCCACCCAGCGCCCGTCGGTGGACGTCGTCACCGGTCTGATCAAGGCGAACGTGCCGTCCCGGCTCGCCTTCGCGACCTCCTCGCTCGCCGACAGCCGGGTCATCCTCGACCAGCCCGGCGCCGAGAAGCTCATCGGCAAGGGCGACGGCCTGTTCCTGCCGATGGGCGCGAACAAGCCGACCCGCATGCAGGGCGCCTTCGTCACCGAGGCCGAGGTCGCGGCCGTCGTGCAGCACTGCAAGGACCAGATGACGCCGGTCTTCCGCGACGACGTCACCGTCGGCACCAAGCAGAAGAAGGAGATCGACGAGGAGATCGGCGACGACCTCGACCTGCTGTGCCAGGCGGCCGAGCTGGTCGTCTCGACGCAGTTCGGCTCGACCTCGATGCTCCAGCGGAAGCTGCGGGTGGGCTTCGCGAAGGCCGGGCGGCTGATGGACCTGATGGAGTCGCGGAACATCGTGGGCCCGAGCGAGGGGTCCAAGGCGAGGGACGTGCTCGTCAAGCCCGACGAGCTGGACGGGGTGCTCGCGGTGATCCGCGGCGAGTCGGAGGAGTGACCGGGCGGGAGGAGTGACCGGGCCGGAGGAGTGGAGCGGGCCGGAGGAGTGGAGCGGCCGGGGCGGGGTATCCGATCGAGACCTGGCCGAGACTCACTCGTAAGGGAACCGGGGGCAACCGTTTCCCCTGGCCGTACGTCAAGTTGGACGGAGGGACAGAAGGATGTCCCATCCTCGCGAAGTACAACCTCATGGCGTACAAACCGCACCCGCCCGGTTGCCCCACCCTTTCGTACCACCCATAGACTGAACGTCCAGCAGGTGGTTACACGCTCGAAAGGCGCTCTCGTGTCCATCGGCAACTCCCCCGAAGACGACCGGACGTTCCCGTCAGACGACCCGGAACCGATCGGTCGTACCCTCCAGCAGGCCCGCATCGCCGCCGGCCTCAGCGTCGAAGAGGTCAGCGCCTCCACCCGTGTCCGGATCCCGATCGTGCACGGCATCGAGGAGGACGACTTCTCCCGCTGCGGTGGCGACGTCTACGCGCGCGGTCACATCCGCACGCTCGCGCGTGCCGTCGGGCTCGATCCGGCGCCGCTGATCGAGCAGTACGACGCCGAGCACGGTGGCCGTCCCTCGCCCACCCCCGCCGCCCCGCTCTTCGAGGCGGAACGTATCCGCCCCGAGCCCCGGCGGCCCAACTGGACCGCGGCCATGGTCGCCGCGATCGTCGCCGTCGTCGGCTTCGTCGGCTTCACGATGTTCAACGGAGCCGAGGAGCCGAAGGGGACCACGGCCGCGGAGGGCGGTCCCGCGCCCGCCCCGGAGAAGGCGTCCTCCCCGGCCAAGCCCAAGCCGGTGAAGCCCGCCCCGAAGCCGACCGAGAGCGCCATCGCGGCGGTCCCGGCGGACAAGGTCACCATCCGGCTCAGCGCCGACGGCAAGAGCTGGATCTCGGCCAAGGCGTCCGACGGCAAGATGCTCTTCGACGGTTTCCTCCAGGAGGGCGACACGAAGACCTTCCAGGACGACGAGCAGGTCGACCTCGTCCTCGGCAACGCCGGCGCGATCGAGCTGTACGTGAACGGCAAGAAGGTCTCCGAGAAGTTCGAGGACGGCCAGGTGGAGCGGCTCAGCTACACCAAGGGCGACCCCACCGCCGGCTGAGACCGGTGTGACGGGCGCGTCCGCTGTGACCTCACGGTCACCGGCGCGTCCGGTGTGACCTCCGTCGCGCAGGTGAACCCTGGGCGACGGGGTCACGTCCGGGACGAAGTAGTCTTGAGCCCATGCCCGAACGCCGTACCGTCGCCCTTGTCACTCTCGGCTGCGCCCGTAACGAGGTGGACTCGGAGGAGCTCGCAGGCCGCTTGGCAGCGGACGGCTGGGAGCTCGTCGAGAACGCCGAGGAAGCGGACGTCGCCGTCGTCAACACCTGCGGCTTCGTCGAAGCCGCCAAGAAGGACTCCGTCGACGCCCTCCTCGAAGCCAATGATCTGAAGGACCACGGCCGCACCCAGGCCGTCGTCGCCGTCGGCTGTATGGCCGAGCGCTACGGCAAGGAGCTGGCCGAGGCCCTCCCCGAGGCCGACGGCGTACTCGGCTTCGACGACTACGCCGACATCTCCAACCGCCTCCAGACCATCCTCAACGGAGGCAGTGTCGAGGCGCACACCCCGCGTGACCGGCGCAAGCTGCTCCCGCTCTCCCCGGTCGACCGCCAGCAGGCCGCCGCAGAGGTCGCCCTCCCGGGCCACGGAGCCGCCGAGGAGCCGCAGAACGTCCCGGGCGACCTGCCCGAGGGCCTGGCCCCCGCCTCCGGCCCGCGCGCCCCGCTCCGCCGCCGTCTCGACCGCAGCCCCGTCGCCTCCGTGAAGCTGGCCTCCGGCTGCGACCGCCGCTGCTCCTTCTGCGCCATCCCGTCCTTCCGCGGCAGCTTCGTCTCCCGCCGGCCCTCGGACGTGCTCAACGAGACCCGCTGGCTCGCCGAGCAGGGCGTCAAGGAGATCATGCTGGTCTCCGAGAACAACACCTCGTACGGCAAGGACCTCGGCGACATCCGCCTCCTGGAGGGCCTGCTCCCCGAGCTCGCCGCCGTCGACGGCATCGAGCGCGTCCGGGTCAGCTACCTCCAGCCGGCCGAGATGCGCCCCGGCCTGATCGACGTGCTCACCTCCACCGACAAGGTCGTGCCCTACTTCGACCTGTCCTTCCAGCACAGCGCCCCGGACGTGCTGCGCGCCATGCGCCGCTTCGGCGACACCGACCGCTTCCTCGACCTGCTCGCCACCATCCGCGAGAAGGCTCCGACGGCCGGCGCCCGCTCCAACTTCATCGTCGGCTTCCCCGGCGAGACCGAGGCCGACTTCGCCGAGCTGGAACGCTTCATCACCCACGCCCGCCTCGACGCCATCGGCGTCTTCGGCTACTCCGACGAGGACGGCACCGAGGCCGCCACGTACGAGCACAAGCTCGACCAGGAGGTCGTGGACGCGCGGCTCGCCCACCTCTCCCGGCTCGCCGAGGAGCTCACCGCCCAGCGCGCGGAGGAGCGGATCGGCGAGATGCTGGAGGTACTGGTGGAGACCGAGGACGAGGAGGACGGCTGGATCGGCCGCGCCGCGCACCAGGCCCCGGAGACGGACGGGCAGGTCTACCTCGTCGACGGTGGTGGCGTGGGCCTCGACCTGGCCCCGGGCCGTATGGTCAGGGCGAAGGTCGTGAGCACCGAGGGCGTCGACCTCGTGGCGGAGTGCGCCGAGCTGCTGGGGGGCGACCCCCAGCCCCCCGTTGTCGAGGAGGTGGGCAGATGACCGGAGTCCCGGCATCCGCGACGGGCGGGACCGGAAGGCCCGCGCCCCGCGGCAAGCTGGGCGCGGCGGCCGTGAACCCCGTCAGCGTGTGGAACATCGCCAACATCCTCACCATGATCCGGCTCGTCCTCGTGCCGGCCTTCGTGGTGCTCCTGCTCCAGGACGGCGGGCACGACCCGGTCTGGCGGGCCTGGGCGTGGGCGGCGTTCGCCGTCGCCATGATCACGGACGTCTTCGACGGACATCTGGCCCGCACGTACAACCTGGTCACCGACTTCGGGAAGATCGCCGACCCCATCGCCGACAAGGCGATCATGGCGGCCGGCCTGATCTCCCTGTCGGCGCTGGGCGACCTGCCCTGGTGGGTGACGGCGGTGATCCTGGCGCGTGAGCTGGGGATCACGCTGATGCGCTTCTGGGTGATCCGGCACGGGGTCATCCCGGCCAGCCGCGGCGGCAAGATGAAGACGCTCGCCCAGGGCACGGCAGTCGGCATGTACGTGCTGATGCTCACCGGCCCGCTGGCGACGCTCCGCTTCTGGGTGATGACGGTGGCGGTCGTGCTGACCGTCGTCACCGGCCTGGATTATGTGCGACAGGCCGTCGTCCTGAGACGGCAGGGGCTCGCCGCCGAGCGAGCGGCCGCCCGCGCGGAGGCGTCGGCGCGATGAGCGCGGCGGCCGCCCGGGTCCTCGGTCTGCTCGCGGAGCGGGGCCAGACGCTGGCCGCCGCCGAGTCGCTGACCGGGGGACTCGTGGCCGCGGAGCTGACCGGGGTGCCGGGGGCGTCCCGCAGTTTCCTCGGCTCGGTGACGGCGTACGCGACGCCCCTCAAGCACGAGCTGCTGGGGGTGGAGGCCGGCCTGCTGAGGGAGCGCGGGGCGGTGGATCCCGAGGTCGCGGTGCAGATGGCACGGGGTGTACGGGACCGGCTGGGCGCCGACTGGGGAATGGCGACGACCGGGGTCGCGGGGCCCGACGCGCAGGACGGGCAGCCCGTCGGGACCGTCTACGTGGCGGTCGCGGGACCCTCCACGACAGGCGCCGCGGCGGGGAAAGTGGTGTCGTTGAGATTGAACGGCGACCGCGCGGACATTCGTAGAGAGAGTGTGCGGAGCGTACTGGAACTGCTCCACGCGGAACTCTCGGGAAATGCGCGGGCACAGGATACGGAACAGAACGGGGGGAATTGATGTTTGCAGCCCTGAGTGAACACGACATCGCTCCCCGCACGGCCGCGGCGCGAGGCGGTACGGTGGGGCGTGAAGGATGCGGCTACGCGGTCCGAGGAGGGAGCCACCGATGATTCTGCTCCGTCGCCTGCTGGGTGACGTGCTGCGTCGGCAGCGCCAGCGCCAGGGCCGTACTCTGCGCGAAGTCTCCTCGTCCGCCCGAGTCTCGCTCGGCTATCTCTCCGAGGTGGAGCGGGGGCAGAAGGAGGCTTCCTCCGAGCTGCTCTCCGCGATCTGCGACGCGCTGGACGTACGGATGTCCGAGCTCATGCGCGAAGTGAGCGACGAGCTGTCACTGGCCGAACTGGCCGAGTCGGCGGCTTCGAGCGAACCGGTGCCGACGCCGGTCCGTCCGATGCTCAATTCGGTGTCGGTGACGTCGGTGGCCGGTGTGCCCACCGAGCGGGTGACCATCAAGGCGCCCGCGGAGGCCGTGGACGTCGTCGCCGCCTGATTCCGAACGGGTCGAAGCCCCGGTCGGTGCCCCCTGTGGGGCGCCGGTCGGGGCTTCGTCGTGTCGGCCGTTCCGCAGGTGCGGCCGTTTGTTTGAGATGTCGGATTTCGGACAGGCGTGCCATGGTGGGGGATACGTACGACTGGTTGGAGATTCCGCATGTCTGTCGTGAAGAGCCCGTTGTCCGACGCCGACCTCAAGACGGTCGGCAGCGCTCTCCAGGGAGCCCTCGTCGACCTCGTCGACCTGGCGCTCGTCGCCAAGCAGGTGCACTGGAACGTCGTCGGACCGCGCTTCCGCTCCGTCCATCTGCAGCTGGACGAGGTGGTGGACACCGCCCGGCTGCACTCCGACACGGTGGCCGAGCGGGCCTCGGCACTCGGGGTCAACCCGGACGGACGAGCCGCGACGGTGGCCGCCGACAGCGCGATCGGGACGGTACCGGAGGGATGGATCAAGGACACGGAGGCGGTGCAGATCCTGGTGGCCTCGCTCGGCGCGGTCATCACCCGGATGCGCGAGCGCGTGGACGCCACCGGCGAGCCCGACCCGGTCAGCCAGGACATCCTGATCTCCCTCACGGCCGACCTCGAGAAGCACAGCTGGATGTTCCAGGCCGAGAGCGCCTAGGCGGCCGGCATGGCGATACGCGAGGCCGGGGGCGAGAGGATCTGCGGGGTGCGCGGGGGCGGACCCGGGGACGGGCGGGGTTCCGCCCGCGGGGCCGGTTCCGAGGGTGCGCGGTCCTTCGCGCGCGGGGGCGGTCCCGAGGGTGCGCGGTGCTCCGCGCGCGGGGGCGTCCGCCGGATCGTGCGCGGAGTGCGCGCCGGGACTGACACCGGTGCGCCCTCCCGCAGGGTGATCCGGCCGGTCTAGCGTCGAGCGCAGGAGGCGGCCATGGTATGGCGACGGGTTCCGCTGGTGACGCTCACGCTGATCGCGGTCGGGCTGGTGGCCGGGGGGCTCTGGTGGTGGGCGGTGCTGCGCCTGCTGCTGGTTCCGGGCGAGTCCGGAGCGGTCGAGGGGGCGATCGCCGCGGGCGGCTGGGGGCTGAGCCTGTTGCCGGTGCACGTGGCCGCCTCCTCGCGCCCGCCCGCCCGGCTCACCAGGGCATGGCGACGCCACCGTTCGGGCGCAGGATCTGGCCCGTCGTGAACGAGGAGGCGTCGCAGGCGAGGTGGAGGACCGCGTGGGCGACGTCGTCCGGTTCGCCGACCCTCCGCAGCGGGGAATGACGGACCATCGCGGCCTCGGCCTGCTCCTGGGCGGCCGGCTCGTGGCGGGCCGTCATGGGGGTGCGCACCCAGCCGGGGGCGACCGCGTTCACCCGGATGCCGTGCGGGCCCGCCTCGACCGCGAGCGTCTTGGTGAGCTGTACGACGGCCGCCTTCGCGACGCTGTAGCAGAGCAGCCCGGGGCCGGCGGTGTCCATCGCGCCCGAGGCCATGGTGACGATCGATCCCCGGGTGCCCGAGGCGATCATCGAGCGGGCCGCCTCCTGGCAGGCGTGGAGGACGCCCTTGAAGTTCACGGCGAGGACGCGGTCGAGGTCCTCCTCGCGGGTCTCCAGGACCGAGCTGGTGTGCATGATCCCGGCGACCGCCGCCATCACGTGGAGGGGGCCGGCCGCGTCCACGGCGGCGGCGAGCGCGGTCCGGTCGGTCACGTCGAGCGGGTGGACGCGGGCCGCGCCGCCGTCGCGGGCGATCAGGGCGGCCGTCTCCTTGAGGCCCGGTTCGTCGAGGTCCGCCAGGTGCAGGGTCGCGCCCGCCCGGGCGAGGAGGACCGCGCTCGCGCGGCCGATGCCGCTCGCGGCGCCCGTCACGAACGCGGTGCGGCCGGTGAGGTCGTACGCCGGGAGGCTCATGAGGGGACCGTACGACCCGATCTGACGGACCGTCAATCGGGTGGGAGGTCCGGGAGGTGGCGATTCCGGGAATCGCCGGGGGCGCTCCGTCGATCGCCGGGGGTGCCTTGCTGATCGTCGGCGGGGTGCTGACGATCGTCGGGGGTGCTCCGCTGATCGTCGGCAGGTCCCGGGTGATCGGCGGTGGGGCCAGGGTGATGGGTGGTGGGTCCCGGGTGATCGGCGGTGGGGCCGTGCTGGCAGCCCGGGCACCAGTACGTGACCCGGTCGCCCAGCTCCGCCTTGCGGACGGCGGCGCCGCAGCGCAGACAGGGGCGGCCCGCGCGGCCGTAGACGTGCAGCGGTGTGCGGGGGCGGCGGGTCGTCGTGGTGCGCCGGTCCGGATGGTCCTTGTTCGCCTCCAGGAGACGGCGGGCGGTCGCCACCAGGCGGGGCGGGACGTCGGGCGCGAGCTCACCGACCGGCAGCCACGGGGTGACGGCCGCGAGAAACGCCAGCTCCGACTTGTACACGTTCCCGATGCCGGCGAGGTTGCGCTGGTCGAGCAGGGCCTCGCCGAGGGGACGGGCCGGGTCGGCGAGGAGGCGGCGCACCGCCTCCTCCGGGTCCCAGTCCGGGCCGAGGAGGTCGGGGCCGAGATGGCCCACCGCGCCGGCCTCCTCGGAGGTACGGATCAGCTCCAGGACCGGGAGGCGGTAGCCGTACGCGGTGTAGCGGTCGTTCCCGAGGATGGCGCGGATCTGGTGCTCGGGGCCGCCGCGCGGGCGCTCCCCGGTCGCGTACACCCGCCACGCGCCGTCCATCCGCAGATGCGAGTGGAGGGTGAGCCCGCCGTCGATGCGGGTCAGGAGGTGCTTGCCGCGCGGGGTGACCTCCAGCACCGCCCGGCCGGTCAGGTCGGCGGTCGCGAAGCGGGGCACCCGCAGATCCGCACGGGTCAGCACCCGCCCGGCCAGCGCCTCGTGCAGCCGGCGGGCGGCCTGCCAGATCGTGTCTCCCTCGGGCATCGGCGGTCCTCCGCGCGGGTCAGGCCCTGAGGCGGAGGCCTCGGGGGGTGGCCACGAAGCCCGCCGTCTCCAGGGGGCGGGACAGCGGGGAGGTCAGGGCCGTCGCGCCGTTGATCCGCTCCACCGTGACCGTCCCCAGCGCACCCGCCCGGGCCGCGTCGGCCAGGGCTCCGGCCGCCGCTGCCAGGGCCGGATCGTCCGGCTCGGCCGGCCAGGACAGCACCGACTTGCCGCCGCGCTCCACGTACAGCGTCAGCTCGCCGTCGACCAGGACCACCAGCGCGCCCGCCTTCCGGCCCGGCTTGTGACCGGCGCCGGTGGGAGGCTCCGGCCATGGCAGCGCCGCCCCGTACGCGCTCGCCGGGTCGGCGGCGGCCAGGACCACCGCGCGCGGGCCCGCTCCCGCATCGGCGCCCCGGTCCCGGGCGGTTGCCGCCGCCCGCAGCCGGTCCACGGCCCCGTCCATCGCGAACTGGGCCGCTCCCAGCCCCTCCACCACATAGCCCCGCCGGGCCTGGCCGCTGTCCTCGAAGGCGGACAGGATCCGGTACACGGCCGAGAAACCGCCTTCCACCCCCTCGGCGGCGACGGCACCGCGGGTCACCACGCCGTGCCGGTCCAGCAGGGTGCGGGCGAGCGCGTGCGCCCGGTGGGTCGGCTCCGGCTCGGAGGGCGGCAGCAGCGCCCAGCGGCCCGAGACCGTCGGCGGACCCGAGCGGGATGCCGGACGGGTGGCGCCCAGCGTCCCGAACCGGCCGCGCGGCACCGTGCGGCGAGCCCGGTGCGCGGTGGAGCCGGCCGTGCGGCCCGATCCGAGGAGGGAGCGCAGCGGCGCCAGGGTGTCGTTGGTGAGCCGGCCCGACCAGGCCAGGTCCCACAGGGCGTCGGCGAGCTGCGGATCGGTGGCGTCCGGGTGGGTGGTGATCCGGACCTGATCGGCGATCTGGCGGAAGAACAGTCCGTACCCGCCGGAGAGGGCCGTCAGGACCGACTCGTGGAGCGCGGTGAGCTCCAGCGGGTGCGGCGGGGGCAGCAGCAGCGGGGCCGCGTCCGCCAGGTAGAGCGAGACCCAGCCGTCCTTGCCGGGCAGCGAGCCCGCCCCGGCCCAGACGACCTCGCCGGTGGTGGTCAGCTCGTCGAGCATCGCCGGCGAGTAGTCCCGGACCCGCGACGGCAGGACCAGCTTCTCCAGCGCCGAGGCCGGCACGGGCGCGCCCTGGAGCTGTTCCACCGCCCGGGCCAGCCCGTCGATCCCGCGCAGACTGCTGCCGCCGAGGTGCTGCCACTGGGGCAGGAAGGTGGCCAGCGCCGCCGGGGGCACCGGCTCCAGCTCGTGGCGCAGGGCTGCCAGGGAGCGGCGGCGCAGTCGGCGCAGGACGGCCGCGTCGCACCACTCCTGCCCGATGCCCGAGGGGTGGAACTCGCCCTGCACGACCCGGCCGGCCGCGGCGAGGCGCTGGAGGGCGCCGTCGGTGACGGCCGCGCCCAGACCGAAGCGAGCGGCGGCCTGCGAGGAGGTGAAGGGGCCGTGGGTGCGGGCGAACCGGGCGAGGAGGTCGCCGAGGGGATCCTTGACCGGCTCGGTGAACGCCTCGGGGACGCCGACCGGCAGCGCGGTGCCGAGCGCGTCCCGCAGCCGGCCCGCGTCCTCGATCGCCGCCCAGTGGTCGGCGCCCCCGATCCGCACCGCGATCGCCCGGCGGGACCGGGCCAGCTCGCGCGCCCAGTCCTCCTCGGCGCCGCGCGCGGCCAGCTCCGCGTCGGTCAGCGGACCGAGGACCCGCAGCAGGTCGGCGACGCCCTCGTGGTCCTTGATCCGCCGGTCCTCGGTGAGCCACTGGAGCTCCCGCTCCAGCTCCGTCAGCACCTCCGGGTCGAGCAGCTCGCGCAGCTCCGCCTGGCCCAGCAGCTCCGCGAGGAGCCGGGAGTCCAGTGAGAGCGCGGCCGCCCGGCGCTCGGCGAGCGGGGAGTCCCCCTCGTACAGGAACTGGGCCACGTATCCGAAGAGCAGCGAGCGGGCGAAGGGCGAGGGCTCGGGGGTGGTGACCTCGACGAGGCGGACCCGGCGGGCCTCGATGTCCCCCATCAGTTCGGTCAGACCGGGGACGTCGAAGACGTCCTGGAGGCATTCGCGGACGGCCTCCAGGACGATCGGGAACGAGCCGAACTCGCTCGCCACCTGAAGCAGCTGCGCGGCCCGCTGGCGCTGCTGCCACAGGGGGGTCCGCTTCCCGGGGTTCCGCTTCGGCAGCAGGAGGGCCCGGGCCGCGCACTCGCGGAACCGGGAGGCGAACAGCGCCGAGCCGCCGACCTGGTCGGTGACGATCTGCGCGACCTCGCCCTTGTCGAAGAGCGTGTCCGCCGCGCCGACCGGCGCCTGGTCGGCGTCGTACACCGTGTCCTGGTGGCGGCCCGGGTCGACCGGCTCGTGGTCCAGCAGGTCCAGCCCCATGTCGAGGCCCATCAGGTCGGCGTCCGGCAGCCGCAGCACGATGCCGTCGTCCGCGTGCATCACCTGCGCGTCCATGCCGTACCGCTCGGCGAGCCGGGCGCCCAGCGCCAGCGCCCACGGCGCGTGCACCTGCGCCCCGAACGGGGAGTGGACGACGACCCGCCAGTCGCCCAGCTCGTCACGGAACCGCTCCACCAGGATCGTCCGGTCGTCCGGCACGTGCCCGCACGCCTCGCGCTGCTCCCGCAGATACGAGAGGACGTTGTCCGCCGCCCAGGCGTCCAGGCCGGCCGTGATCAGCCGCAGCCGGGCGTCCTCCTCGCCGAGCGCCCCCAGCTCGCGCAGGAACGCGCCCACCGCGCGGCCCAGTTCGAGCGGCCGGCCCAGCTGGTCGCCCTTCCAGAACGGCAGCCGGCCCGGCACCCCGGGCGCGGGCGAGACGAGGACCCGGTCGCGGGTGATGTCCTCGATCCGCCAGGACGTGGTGCCCAGCGTGAAGACGTCGCCGACCCGCGACTCGTACACCATCTCCTCGTCGAGCTCGCCGACCCGGCCGCCGCCCTTCTTCGGGTCCGCGCCGGCCAGGAACACCCCGAACAGGCCCCGGTCCGGGATGGTGCCGCCGGAGGTGACCGCGAGCCGCTGCGCGCCCGGGCGGCCGGTGACCGTGCCCGCGACCCGGTCCCACACCACGCGCGGGCGCAGCTCGGCGAACGCGTCCGAGGGGTAGCGGCCCGCGAGCATGTCCAGCACGCCCGTGAAGGCCGATTCCGGCAGGGAGGCGAAGGGGGCCGCCCGGCGGACCACCGTCAGCAGGTCGTCCACCTGCCAGGTGTCGAGGGCGACCATCGCGACGAGCTGCTGCGCCAGCACGTCCAGCGGATTGGCGGGGATCCGCATCGACTCGATCGAGCCCGACCGCATCCGCTCGGTCACCACGGCCGCCTGCACCAGGTCGCCCCGGTACTTGGGGAACACCACGCCCGTGGAGACCGCGCCGACCTGATGGCCCGCGCGGCCCACGCGCTGGAGCCCGGAGGCCACCGAGGGCGGCGACTCGACCTGGACGACCAGGTCCACCGCGCCCATGTCGATGCCGAGCTCCAGGCTGGAGGTGGCGACCACCGCGGGCAGCCGTCCCGCTTTCAGGTCCTCCTCGACCTGGGCCCGCTGCTCCTTGGAGACCGAGCCGTGGTGGGCGCGGGCGAGCAGCGGCGGCGCGCCCTGGGCCGCGCCCGACTGGGCCATGATCTCGGCGGGCGGGGCACCCTCGGGGGCCGGCTCCCCGGTCGCCCGCTCGTAGGCGATCTCGTTGAGCCGGTTGCAGAGCCGCTCGGCGAGGCGCCGGGAGTTGGCGAAGACGATGGTGGAGCGGTGGGCCTGGACGAGGTCGGCGATCCGCTCCTCGACCTGGGGCCAGATCGAGGGCTTGTCCCCGCCGTCCTTGCCCTCGGAGGCGGGGGATCCCCCCAGCTCGCCCATGTCCTCCACGGGCACGACGACGGAGAGGTGGAACTCCTTGCCCGACGGCGGCTGCACGATCTCCACCTGGCGGCCGGGCGAGAGGAAGCGGGCGACCTCGTCGACCGGGCGGACCGTGGCCGACAGGCCGATCCGGCGCGCGGGGCGGGGCAGCAGTTCGTCGAGCCGCTCCAGGGTGAGGGCCAGATGCGCGCCGCGCTTGGTGCCGGCGACCGCGTGGACCTCGTCCAGGATGACCGTCTCCACACCGGCCAGCGCCTCCCGGGTGGCCGAGGTCAGCATGAGGAAGAGGGACTCGGGGGTGGTGATCAGGATGTCCGGCGGCTTGGTGGCGAGCGCGCGGCGCTCGGCGGCCGGGGTGTCGCCGGAGCGGATGCCGACCCGTACGTCCGGCTCGGGCAGCCCGAGCCGGACGGACTCCTGGCGGATGCCGGTCAGGGGTGAGCGGAGGTTCCGCTCGACGTCCACCGCGAGCGCCTTCAGCGGGGAGATGTAGAGCACTCGGCAGCGCTTCTTCGGGTCGGCCGGGGCGGGGGCGGACGCCAGCCGGTCGAGGGAGGCGAGGAAGGCGGCCAGGGTCTTGCCCGAGCCGGTCGGAGCCACGACGAGCACGTCGGAGCCCGCGCCGATGGCCCGCCAGGCGCCCTCCTGGGCGGCGGTCGGCGCGGTGAAGGCCCCGGTGAACCACCCGCGGGTGGCCGGGGAGAAGTCTTCGAGTGCGGACGTGACCATGTCCCCCATCGTGCACCCCGGCACCGACAACCGCCCGGACCTGTGGAAAACCGCGTCCTGTCCCGGCGCCGCCCGGGTCCCGGCCTGGCGTCGACCGCGTCGTGGCCTGGCGTCGGCCCCGCGTCGGCCTGGCGTCGGCCCCGCGTCGGCCTGGCGTCGACCCCGCGTCGGCCTGGCATCGACCGTCTCCGGGCCTGGAGGCGACCGGGTCCTGGCTCGGTGTCGACCGCGCGCCGATCTGGTGTCGGCCGCCTCCCGGCCTGGTGTCGGCCGCGTGCCGGCCCGGTGCTCCGGCGGCCCCCAGGCCCGTCCCGCCCCGGTTCGGCGCCGGAGCCCGTACCGAACCCGCCCCAGAAACGCCGTACCGGACCCGTACCGGACCTGCCCCAGCCCCGTACCGGACCTGCCCCAGCCCCGTACCGGACCTGCCCCGGCCCCGGCCCCGGCCCCGCCACTTTCCCGGCCGTTTCCGTCCCGCACCCGTCCTGACCTGTGGACACCCAGGTCGTCGCCCCGGCCGGGGGCGGCGCAGAATGGAGGCATGGCGAGGGGCGAGCGGGCACGGTACTGGCAGTACGCCGAGCTGCCGGGGGTGGATCTGCTGCACGCCCACTACATCGAGAAGACGTTCTCCCGGCACACCCACGAGAGCTTCGTCTACGCCGCCATCACGGAGGGCGTCGAGGCGTTCCACTACAAGAACGACCTCGTCCAGGCAGGGCCGGGACAGATCGCCCTGGTGAACCCGGACACCCCGCACACCGGGTACGCCGGCATACCCGAGGGCTGGACCTACCGCACGATCTACCCGGACGCGGAGCTGATCCGGTCCATCGCCGCCGACGTCCTCGCCGTCCGCGGCCCGGTCGGCTTCACCCAGCCCGTCGTCGACGACCCCTACGCGGCCCAGCTCGTCATCGGCGTGCACCGGGCCGCGGAGGAGGGCAACGCGCTCGCCGCGGACAGCCTGCTGCGCCTGGTCACCGCGCGGATGCTGCGCAGCCACGGCGGCAGTCTGCGCCCGCTCACACCCCGCAGCGCGGGCGCCAGGGACGCGGCACGCGCGCGTGCCGTCCTGGAGGAGCGGATGGCGGAGCCGCCCACCCTGGAGCGGCTCGCGGCCGATCTCGGCACCAGCCCGTTCGCCCTGCTGCGTGCTTTCCGCGCCGAGTACGGCATGCCGCCGCACACCTGGCTCACCGACGCGCGCGTGCGGCGGGCCCGGCGGCTGCTGGACGCCGGGACGCCGCCTGCCGAGGCGGCCGTCGCCGTCGGCTTCACGGACCAGCCCCACCTGAACCGGCACTTCACCCGCAGCGTCGGCGTCCCGCCCGGGGCCTACCAGCGCGCCCGGGGACCGGCCCGCAAGAACGTACAAGACGGGCCGCCGCCCGCTCCGTAACGTCGGTGGCGTGGCAGAACAGACAGCACACCCCGCCACGCGGGACATACGTCAAGACCCGCCCGCCGGCGTGGCCGGGAGCGGCGGGACCGGAGTCGGCGGCGCCCGGAGCGCCGAGCCCCGGAAGGCCGACTCGGCCGTGGTCAGGGACGCGCTCGGCGTCGGTATCGCCGTCGGGCTCTCCGGCTTCGCCTTCGGCGTGACCTCGGCGGGCGCCGGGCTGACCCTCCTCCAGACCTGCGTGCTCAGCCTGCTCGTCTTCACGGGCGCCTCGCAGTTCGCCCTCGTCGGCGCCCTCGCCGGCGGAGGGAACCCGTTCACCGCGGCCGCGGGCGCCTTCTTCCTGGGCACCCGCAACGCCTTCTACGGGCTGCGCCTCTCCCAGCTCCTCGCCCTGCCGAGGGCCGTGAAGCCCTTCGCCGCGCAGTGGGTCATCGACGAGACCACGGCCGTCGCGCTCGCGCAGCCGGACCGCCGCTCCGCCCGGATCGGCTTCACGGTCACCGGGCTCACCCTGTACGTCCTGTGGAACCTCACCACGCTGCTCGGGGCGCTCGGAGCCGAGGCCATCGGGGACACCGCGGCCTGGGGCCTCGACGCCGCCGGTCCCGCCGTCTTCCTCGCCCTGCTCGCGCCGATGCTGAAGACCGCGACGGAGCGCGCCACCGCCGGGATCGCCGTCGTCCTCGGCCTGGGCCTGCTGCCCGTCCTCCCGGCAGGCGTCCCCGTCCTCGTCGCGGCGCTCGCGGCCCCGGCCGTCCTCTGGTTCCAGGGGCGCCGGGCCCAGGAGCGGGCCAAGGACAAGGACGCAGACAAGGACGCAGACAAGGAGGCCGCCCGATGAACGCGCTGAACACCACCCAGGTCTGGATCGCGATCGGCCTCACCGTCGTCGGCTGCTACCTCGTCAAGCTGATCGGCCTGCTCGTGCCCGCCCAGACGCTGGAGCGTCCGCTGGTCCAACGGCTCGCCGCCCTCCTTCCGGTCGCCCTGCTCGCGGCGCTCACCGCCCAGCAGACCTTCGGCACGGGCACCGTCCTCACGCTCGACGCCCGGGCCGCCGGTGTCGCCGCCGCCGCGCTCGCGCTCGTCCTGCGCGCGCCCTTCCTGGTCGTGGTGGGAGCCGCCGTCGCCGTGACCGCGGGCGTACGGGCCCTGGGCGGCTGAACCGCAGGGCCCAGCACCCCGAATCCCGGTCCACGCGCGCGCGTGGACCCGGATCAGTCGTCCAGCGGACGCCCGTACGCCCGCAGGGTGCGCAGGGCCTCGATGGTGACGATCGGCCGCCACTCCAGCTCCGGGCCCGGCGCCCAGGCACGCCACCGGACGGGCCAGCCGCCGTCCTCGGCCTGCTCGGCCGCGAGGAAGTCCAGCGAGCCGGCCAGCTCCTCGTCCGTGAACCAGCCGCGGGCGAGCGAGTCCGGCACGCGCGCGTAGTCGTGCGGGTAGTGGTGCTCGCCGGGCGCGTACCCGTCGGCCACCGGGAACTCCTCCGGCCGGTCCGGGTCCAGCACGGCGAGCCGCTGCTCGCGCACCAGCCGCCCGAGCCGGTCGGCCGCCGCCTGGGCCCGCGACCGGTCCGGCGCCGAGTCGAGGAAGGC
Organism: Streptomyces sp. NPDC004435; assembly: GCF_042873895.1. Lineage (NCBI taxonomy): Bacteria > Bacillati > Actinomycetota > Actinomycetes > Kitasatosporales > Streptomycetaceae > Streptomyces > Streptomyces sp. NPDC004435. The sequence continues at coordinate 27,725 of NZ_JBIAMB010000006.1, forward strand.
CACCGCCGCCTGCACCTCGTAGGGATGCGACTTCTCCAGCGACTCCACCGCCGCCCAGCAGAACTCGGTGGCCCGGAACAGCCAGGCGTGCCAGACCTGGTTTCGGTGGAGCGTCCCGACGACCGGGCCGGTCGACAGCAGCTCCCCGGGCGGGTCGTCCACCACCGGGACGAAGGGCGCGGACGGGTAGCCGCGCTGCGAGGGATGGATCGCCGGCAGCGCCCCCTCGTGCGTGGAGACCGCCGTCAGATACCGGCAGATCCGCTCCACCCGCAGCCCGCCGCAGCGGCCGATCGAGTCCAGGATCCGCAGCGCGTGGGCGGTGTGCAGCGGCTGGCTGACCGGACCCCGCAGGTCCGGTTCGAGTCCGTGGCCGTAGCCGCCGTCCTCGTCGAGGTACGCGGTCAGGGCGGCCTCCACCGGGTCCGCGCCGGCGCGGAGGAAGTGGTAGGCGAAACGGCGCTGTTCGAGCACACGGGCCGTCAGCCAGACGAACCGCTCGGCGCGGGCCAGCGGAGATCCGGGGGCCGCCGGGGGAGCGGGCGGCGAGGAGAGGGGTTTTTCGGCCATGTTCCGACCGTAGGGCGGAACAGCGCGGTGACAAGCCCCGGCGGGCGGGCTGCACTCTTGGGAGCGGGATACTGGGGTCATGCGGTTGACGATTTTCTGGGAGCGGATGGCCGATCACTTCGGCTCCGGGTACGCGGACTCCTTCGCGCGCGACCACGTCCTGTCCGAGCTGGGCGGCCGGACCGTGCGCGAGGCGCTGGACGCCGGCTGGGAGGCGAAGGACGTGTGGCGGGTGGTCTGCGCCGCCATGGACGTGCCCGCGGAGAAGCGTTGAGCGAGTCCGGCGGCAAGCGTTGAGCGAGTCCGGCGGCAAGCGTTGAGCGAGTCCGGCGGCAAGCGTTGAGCGCGCTCCGGCGACGAACGCCGGGCGCGCTCCGGAGGCGATGCGCCGGGGCCCGGACGGATTGTCCGCCGGGTGCGCGAGACTGACGGGGTGGCCCCGACTGACGACACCGAGAAGACCACCCAGAAGACCACCCGGAAGACACCGGCACCGCCCGCCGCGCCGGCAGCGGCGCCCGTCACCGCCCGGAGCGCGGCGCCCGAGGCGAGCGCGTCGCCCGTGCCCGCCGCGGACCCCGGCGGGCAGCCACCCTCCGGGGGCGTCGCGCCCACGGCGGCGGCCGGGGCGCGGATGCCGCGCTGGCTGCCGCGCGCGATGGTTCTCGCGCTCGCCCTCTACTCCTGTTTCCTTCTGGGCGACTGGGCCTTCCACCAACTCGTCGGCCTGCTCGTCAACATCCTCCTCGCCTTCTTCCTCGCGCTCGCCATCGAACCGGCCGTCGGCCGCATGGCGGCGCGCGGAATGCGCCGGGGGATCGCCACCTTTCTGGTCTTCTTCGGCGTCCTGGCCGTCGGCATCGGCTTCGTCGTGCTGCTCGGCTCGATGCTCGCCGGGCAGATCGTCGACATGGTCGAGAACTTCCCCAAGTACCTCGACTCGCTCATCAACTGGATCAACGAGACCTTCCGCACCGAGCTCTCCCGGGTCGAGGTCCAGGACAACATCCTCAAGTCGGACTGGCTGCAGAAGTACGTGCAGAACAGCGCCACCGGGGTCCTGGACGTCTCGGCGACCGTCCTCGGCGGGCTCTTCCGGCTGTTGACGATCTTCCTCTTCGCCTTCTACTTCGCCGCGGACGGACCCCGGCTCCGCCGCGCGCTCTGCTCCGTCCTGCCGCCCGAGCGCCAGGCCGAGGTGCTGCGCGCGTGGGAGATCGCGGTCGACAAGACCGGCGGCTACCTCTACTCGCGCGGCCTGATGGCCCTCATCTCCGGCGTCGCCCACTTCGTGCTCCTGGAGATCCTGGACGTGCCCTACGCCCCCGCCCTCGCGGTCTGGGTCGGCCTGGTCTCGCAGTTCATCCCGACCATCGGCACCTACCTGGCCGGTGCGCTGCCGATGCTGATCGCCTTCACCGTGAACCCCTGGTACGCGCTGTGGGTGCTCTGCTTCGTCGTGGTCTACCAGCAGTTCGAGAACTACGTCCTCCAGCCGAAGCTCACCTCGAAGACGGTCGACATCCACCCGGCGGTGGCCTTCGGCTCGGTGATCGCGGGCACCGCCCTGCTGGGCGCGGTCGGTGCGCTGATCGCGATCCCCGCGGTGGCGACCCTCCAGGCGTTCCTCGGGGCGTACGTGAAGCGGTACGACGTGACGGACGATCCTCGGGTGCACGGCCACCGGCGGTACGGCGAGGCGGTCGTGGCACGGCTCCAGAAGGCCCTCCACCACAAGAAGGAGAACTCGGGGGAGTCCGGGGACGCCTGAACCGGAGGGGGTGCCCGCTGAGCCGCCCACGGGGCGAAGGGCAGGCCGGGCAGGTCCGGGGGAACGGGGCGGGTCCCGGGGCTGCCCCGTTCCCTCTATGCTAAAAAAATTGAATAGGTGGCGAGTGGAGTAGGGAGAGGTGGCGGACGGATGGACGCGGCGCGATATCGGCGGTACGTGGCTCTCGGGGACAGTCAGACCGAGGGCGTCGGTGACGGCGACGACCGGACCGGGCTGCGCGGCTGGGCCGACCGGCTCGCCGAGCACCTCGCCCGGGCGGAGCCCGGCGTCCGGTACGCCAACCTCGCCGTACGGGGCCGCCTGGCCCGCGCGGTGCGCGAGGAGCAGCTCCCCGCGGCCCTCGCGCTCCGGCCCGACCTCGCCACCGTCGTCGCCGGCGTGAACGACCTGCTCCGGCCGGGCTTCGACGCCGACGAGACCGCGGGGCACCTGGAAGCCGCCTTCGCGGCCCTGACCGCCCAGGGGGCCCGGGTGGCGACCGTCACCTTCCCCGACGTCGGACGCATCACCCCGCTGGCCCGCCCCCTCGCACCTCGCGTCCACGCCCTCAACGACCGGATCCGGGAGGCGGCCCGCAGACACGGCGTGACCGTCGCGGAGACCGCCCACCACGACGTGGTCACCGACCCCCGCCTGTGGAGCGCCGACCGGCTGCACGCCTCGCCGCTCGGGCACGCCCGCATCGCCGCGGCCGTCGCCGAGGCCCTGGCCCTGCCGGGCAGCGACGACGCCTGGACCCGGCCGCTGCCGCCCCGGCCGGTCCCGACGGGCCTGCGCGCCGCCGCGGGCGAGGTCGTCTGGGCCGGTTCCTTCCTCGGCCCGTGGATCGCGCGCCGTCTGCGCGGCCGGTCCTCCGGCGACGGGCGGGCCGCCAAGCGCCCGGACCTCCTGCCCGTGGGGTGAGCGGTCCGGCCCGTGGGGTGAGCGGTTCGGCGGGGCCGCGTCGCTCCGTTCGTCCCCGCGCGCTGCGGCGTGCTCCGGCGCGGTCGGCAAGTGCCTCGCCGGTCAACGCACCGGGTCGGGTTCAGTCGTCTGAAGGTCGTTTCCGGTGATCCGCCGGAAGCCGTCGGATCAGCCTCCTACCGTACGGACTGACCGCGCCGACGCGGTCCGACGAGGAGGAAGCCCGTGTCATCGTCCTGCGACCCCCGCTACGCCCCCGCCGGTGACGTGGACGGCGCGCTCATGGTGATCGACTCCCGGCTCAAGGCCGTCCACGACGGCAGGACCGGCACCGACCCCGAACAGCAGAAGCTGCTGGACCAGCTCACCGCGTCCCTGGACCTGAAGGGCGTCCACGACCTGCTCGACGGCGCCTGCACGCTCGTCTTCATGTTCATGAAGTGGCTGCGGGGGGTCCACGAGGACCACGACAAGGACGTCATCGAGTACGTCGTCCCCAGCCTCGTCGCCACGCTGCGCATGATGCCCCGCAGCGTCCGTCCCGAGGCGATCCCCACGATGACGGGCCTGGTGGTCGCGGCGGGCACCGGCCTGAGCCCCAGCCTCTGGCGGCGCCAGTACGGGGACTGGACGAAGGAGGAGATGACCGCGCTGGAGGCCACGGCCCTGCTGCTGGCCGAGCACATCAACCGGATCGCCGGCGACCGCGACTTCGCCACCCGCATGATCGGCGAGACGCTCTCCCGTGCCGAAGGGGAGGCGGAGGCCGGGCCGGGCGGAGGGTCGGGGTTCGACCCCGGCTGGGACGAGGACGGCGACTAGGGATTGTCCACAGGGAGCGCGTGGCGCGCTTGACACGAAAATCGAACATCCGTTCTGATGAAGGTTCCGGCCCTTGGAATCGCGGGCATCTCGGCGAGTTGTCCACAGGTCGGAGAGACGCGGGGGCCCATTGTCAGTGGCAGGGGTTAGCGTCTTTCACATGAAGCGATCGACTCAAGCACCCCGGGTGGAACCCATGGCAGGAACCGACCGCGAGAAGGCGCTCGACGCCGCGCTCGCACAGATTGAACGCCAATTCGGCAAGGGCGCCGTGATGCGCATGGGCGACCGTACCCAGGAGCCGATCGAGGTGATCCCCACCGGATCGACCGCCCTCGACGTCGCCCTCGGCGTCGGCGGTCTGCCGCGTGGCCGTGTCGTGGAGATCTACGGCCCGGAGTCCTCCGGCAAGACGACCCTGACCCTGCACGCCGTGGCCAACGCGCAGAAGGCCGGCGGACAGGTCGCCTTCGTCGACGCCGAGCACGCCCTCGACCCCGAGTACGCCCGCAAGCTGGGCGTCGACATCGACAACCTCATCCTGTCCCAGCCGGACAACGGCGAGCAGGCCCTCGAGATCGTCGACATGCTGGTCCGCTCCGGCGCCCTCGACCTCATCGTCATCGACTCCGTCGCCGCGCTCGTCCCGCGCGCGGAGATCGAGGGCGAGATGGGCGACTCCCACGTGGGTCTTCAGGCCCGACTGATGAGCCAGGCCCTCCGGAAGATCACCAGCGCCCTCAACCAGTCCAAGACCACCGCGATCTTCATCAACCAGCTCCGCGAGAAGATCGGTGTGATGTTCGGCTCGCCGGAGACCACGACCGGTGGCCGCGCGCTCAAGTTCTACGCCTCGGTGCGCATCGACATCCGCCGCATCGAGACCCTCAAGGACGGCACGGACGCGGTCGGCAACCGCACCCGCTGCAAGGTCGTGAAGAACAAGGTCGCCCCGCCGTTCAAGCAGGCCGAGTTCGACATCCTCTACGGCCAGGGCATCAGCCGCGAGGGCGGCCTGATCGACATGGGCGTGGAGCACGGCTTCGTCCGCAAGGCCGGCGCCTGGTACACGTACGAGGGCGACCAGCTCGGCCAGGGCAAGGAGAACGCCCGCAACTTCCTCAAGGACAACCCCGACCTCGCCAACGAGATCGAGAGGAAGATCAAGGAGAAGCTGGGCGTCGGCGTCCGTCCCGAGGCCGCCAAGGCCGAGCCGGAGACCGAGACGGCGTCCGCGGCGGACACGGCCGCCGCGGACGACGCCAAGGCCGCCCCGGCCGTGGCGGCCAAGACCGCCAAGGCGACCAAGGCGGCCACCGCGGCCAAGAGCTGAACCGGTGACCGGTCGCACCGAATGGCCGGGTGACAGCCCTGACTCGTCGAGGGCCGAGAAGGAGCTGTCACCCCAGGATCCGGCTGAGCGGGCGCGGGCGATCTGCCTGCGCCTGCTCACCGGAACCCCCCGCACGCGCAAGCAGCTGGCCGATGCCCTGCGCAAGCGGGAGATCCCCGACGACATCGCCGAGGAGGTCCTCGCCCGCTTCGAGGACGTCGGCCTCATCGACGACGCCGCCTTCGCGGACGCCTGGGTGGAGTCCCGCCACCACGGCAGGGGCCTCGCCCGCCGGGCGCTCGCCCGCGAGCTGCGCACCAAGGGCGTCGACCCCGGCCTCGTGCAGGAGGCCGTCGGACGGCTGGACTCCGAGCGGGAGGAGGACACCGCCCGAGAGCTGGTGGCGCGCAAGCTCCGTTCCACCCGCGGTCTCGACCGCGACCGCCGGCTCAGACGGCTCGCCGGCATGCTCGCCCGCAAGGGATACCCGGAGGGCATGGCGCTGCGGGTGGTCCGCCAGGCCCTGGAGGAGGAGGGCGAGTCCACGGACGGCCTGGAGGAGGGCTACTAGGCTCGCCCCTGGAAGCCGGGGGCGGACCTGTCTGCCCCCGAAGCCGGGAGCGGGGCTGCCCGACGGCCTGCCGGCCGACCTGACCCCGACGCCGGAGGAGGCCCGGCCCCGGGGTCCGGCGGGCTACTCGCCGACCTGCATCCGAGGCCGGAGCGGATCCGGCCCGGGGGTCCGGCGACCTCCCGCCGACCGGCACATCCGAGGCTGCAGCGGGCCCGGCCCCCTGGGGCCGGGAGCAAGCTTCCGAAGCCGGAGCGGACCCGGCCCGGGGGTCCGGCGGCCTGCCCGCCGACCTGCATCCCAGGCCGGAGCGGACTGGCCCGGGGCCCGGAGCAAGCCTCCGAGGCCAGGGAGGGGCCTGCCTCCGAGGCCCGGTGGCGCTCGCCACCCAGGACCCGGAGGGGACCCGACTCCGCTGCCGCCGGCGGCCTCGCGGGTGGTGTGCCGGGAGCCGGGCGTGGTGTCAGAGGGCCGTTCGGGCTCCACCGGTCCGGCCGGCGGGGAGAAGGACCGGGAGGCCCGCGGCCTTCCATGCCTGGAAGCCGCCGACGAGGTCCGTCGCCCGGCGCAGGCCCAGGCGGCGGAGCGACTCCGCGGCCAGCGAAGAGGCGTAGCCCTCGTTGCAGAAGACGATCACCCGAAGGTCGTGGCCGGTCGCCCGGGGGGACCGGTGGCTGCCCAGCGGATCGAGCCGCCACTCCAGCTCGTTCCGCTCCACGACCAGCGCGCCCGGGACCAGGCCGTCCCGTTCCCGCAGGGCCGCGTAGCGGGTGTCGACCAGGAGCGCCGCGCCCGTCTCGTACTCCTCGTACGCCGTGCGGGCGTCGACCCGGTCGAGGCCGGACCGCACCCGCTCCAGAAGTTCGTCGATGCCGACGTGGGTCTCGCTCACTGCCAGTCCTCCGGACGCTCGACGTGCTCCAGGCGGAGTACCGCGCCCGTCCGGCTGAAGCGCCGGATCAGCGGGAGCGGCGGGTAGTAGGCGTGCACCGAGATCGCGTGGGCGTCGGGGGACGGGTTCAGCACCTCGTGGAGGTGGTCGCGGCCGAAGGCCCGGCCGTCGCCCGCGTCGAGCCGGCGGGAGCGGTCCAGCCCCTCGGCCAGCTCCAGGGTCTTCCAGCCGCCCGCGGGGAGGCGGACGGCGAGCGCGTGCTCGGTGAGGCTGCCACGGGCGGTGGCGAAGGCGCCGAAGGACTCGGCGTGGTCGTGCCAGCCGGTGCCGGTGCCGGGCGGCCAGCCGATGAGCCACGCCTCACTGCCGCCGGGGCCGTCCAGCCGTACCCAGGTGCGGCCCTCCGGGTCGAGCGGAAGGGAGTCGACGAGGGCCTGGTCGGCGGCGGTTCGGCGGACGAAATCGAGCAGTTCGGCGGCGGTCGGCGGACCGGAGGCCGCCCGGGTGGTGACGGGGGAGGGGGTGACAGAAGTCGCGGGCACGGGTGACCGTCCTGGAGTTCGCTGGGTGCGCGCCGCGCCGCAGGACCGGCCGGAGACCACCGGGAGACCGGCAGAAGGACCGGAGGGACGCCGAGGACAACCACGGCCGGGAACAGGAGTCCCGGGCGGGGTGGGGACGGCGAGGCGGGGCGCGCGGGGGAAGGGAAGCGAGTTCAGAAGGACGGGCGACACACGCAGCCCGCGTAGCGGATCAGGTCCATATGGACCCTCCGCCACAGGCGCACATCGGTGTCGGTCACGCTCCGGAGTACACCACGCGCGCCCGCGCGAATCAATGGACGTCCGCAGTCCGGTCGTGTCCGAGGGACGCCTCGGCCGGTGCCGGGACCTCGGCGGAGACCGCCGCGGGGGTCCGCTCGCCGCGGGCCGGCGCGGCCCGCTCCGGAGTGCCGGAGCGGCCGGACGGAGCGCCCTCCTCCGGCACGGCGGAGGTATCGGTGTCCTCAGGGGCGTTGCCCCGGGCGGCATCCGCGGCCGCGCGCAATTCCTCCGCGCGGACGCCGGCGAAGGCGGCGACCAGATGTCCGTCGGGGCGGATCAGCAGCACGGCGTGGGCGGGGGCCCCCGGGTAGGCGTCGGTCACCAGGACCTCCGACGCCACCGGCAGCGCCTCGGCCGCCTCCTCCAGACGGGGCATCAGGCCGGCGGTCCGCCAGTGCCGGCGCTCCCACACCCCGGAGCCCGGGGCGACGAGCAGGACGGGGAAGCGGGCCTGTCCGAGCCGGTCCCGGAGCCGTACCGTCGTGTCGTCGGGAGCCGTCACCCGGACGTCCTCGACAGGGGCGCCGATCGGCGTGCCCACCGGGATCATGCCTTCGCCGAACGGCGCGGCGAGCGGCGAGTGCGGATAGGCCGGGGAGGCGCCGAGCGGCCCCCGGCCCAGGTGGGCGTCGGTGAGCAGGGCGTCGTGGCCGCGCAGCACGCCCGGCAGGTAGGCGCGCAGCCCTCCGCCGCCGCGCAGCACCGGCAGGGCCTGGTCGGCCGCGCGCAGCCTGGCGGCGATCGCCGTGCGGCGCTCGCTCTGGTAGCTGTCGAGCAGCGCGTCCGGGGCGGCGCGGTGCCAGGTGAGGGCGAGCTTCCACGCCAGGTTGTCGACGTCCCGCAGGCCCTCGTCGAGGCTCTGGGTGCCGATCGCGCCCAGCAGATGGGCCGCGTCCCCGGCCAGCAGCACCCGGTCGACGCGCCAGCGGCGGGCGAGCCGGTGGTGCAGCGTGTGGACGCCGGTGTCGAGGAGCTCGTACGGGGGAGTCGTGCCCTCGCACCAGCCGGCCAGGGTCTCGCGGATGCGGGTCACGAGCGCGTCGGGGGTGACGAGTTCGCCGCGCGGCGGCAGCAGCCAGTCGATCCGCCAGACGCCGTCGGGCAGCGGACGGGCGGTGACCTCCTCGCCGACCCCGCGCCACGGCGGCTGACGGTGCGACAGGGCTTCGCCGGGCCACGGCAGTTCGGTGCGGAGGGCGGCGACCGCGTGCCGCTCGACGGCGGTGCGGCCGGGGAAGCGGACGCCGAGGAGCTTGCGGACGGTCGAGCGGGAGCCGTCGCACCCGACAAGGTGGCTGCCCCGCCACCAGGTGCCGTCCGGGCCGCGGGTGTGCGCGGTGACCCCCTTCCGGTCCTGCTCGACGGTGTCCAGGCGGGAGTCGGTGACGAGCCGGACCAGCGGCTCGCGGGCGACGGCGTCGCGCAGACCGCGGGCCAGCGCGTGCTGCGTGATGTGCAGGGGGGCGGCCGGCGCGGCGGGGGACGACGGGTCCTCGGACCACTCCTCCGTACCGCCCAGTCCCAGGTCGAAGGCGACCTGGCGGACCGGCCGGCGGCGCTGCATCCCGCGCCAGCCGACCCAGCGCAGGCCCTCGTCACGGATGGTCGCGCAGCCCAGCCGCTCGACCAGGCCGGCCGTGTCGGCGCGCAGCACGACGGTCCGCGCCGGTCGCGGTTCCTCCTGGCCGGAGGTCTCGTCGAGGACGACGCTGGGCACGCCCTGCGCGGCGAGCGCGAGGGAGAGCGCGAGGCCGACCGGCCCCGCGCCCACGATGATCACCGGGTCCACGGCGCGGCTCCAAAAGGCCGGAAAGTCATGGGGACAGCACAGTCGAGTGTGTCACGAGCCCGGTGCTTGATCACAGACCGTATGCAACCCAGTCAGGGTGTTTTGCGTCAAGTGACGCGATGGGCGTGGTGCGGCGGACCTCGGGCCGGAGCCCTTTCCGGCCGCTCGGAGCGACCTCCGGCGTCCCTTCCCGCCCCAGAAGGACCTCCGGCCCCGTCGCTCTTCCCGGAAGCGGACGGTCCGGGGGAGAACGACGGGGCCGGAAGTGGACGGGCACGGAACTTCGGGGGAACCGTGCCCGTCGGGTGGCGGTCGGGGGACGGGAGGGCGTCGGTCAGGCGCCCGCGCCGGCCCCGCCGGTCTCGACGTTCACGACCGGAGCCACGTCCTTCACCGCGCCCGCCTTGCGGCCCTGGCGCAGGCGGCGCTCCAGGCGGGCGGCGAGGTGGGTGATGACCGCGTTGAGCACGATGAAGATCAGCGCGATGACGGTGAAGGTGGCGATCGTGTTGGCGCCGTAGTTCGCGGTGATCTGCCGGTTCTGGCTGAGCAGTTCGCCGAAGCCGAGCATGGCGCCGCCGAGCGCGGTGTCCTTCACGATGACGACGAGCTGGCTGACCAGGGCCGGCAGCATGACCGTGACGGCCTGGGGCAGCAGCACGTACAGCATGGTCTGGCCCTTGCGCATGCCGAGCGCCACGGCCGCGTCGCCCTGCCCCCGGGGGAGCGAGAGGACACCGGCACGGACGACCTCGGCGATCACGGAGGCGTTGTAGAGCACCAGGCCGGTGACGACCGCGTACAGGGGGCGGAAGTCGGAGCTGACCGGGGTGTACGCCGCGTAGATCGCGCTGGCGAACATCATCAGGAGCAGCACCGGGATGGCCCGGAAGAACTCCACCACCGCGCCGACGGGCACACGCACCCACCGGTGGTCGGAGAGCCGGCCGATGCCGAGCACCGCGCCGAGCGGCAGGGCGATCAGGATGGAGAGGGCGGCGGCCTTCAGAGTCTCCATCAGGCCGGGGATCAGGTACGTCGTCCAGACCTGCGAGTCCGTGACGAACGGGCTCCACTTCTCGGCGGTCAGCTGGTCCTTGTCCGCCATGGCGGAGAGCACCCAGTAGGCCACCAGGCCCATGACCACGAGGAAGACGATCGTGTAGAGGACGTTGCGCCGCCTGGCCTTGGGGCCGGGGACGTCGTAGAGGACGGAGCTCATCGCTTCACCGCCAGTCGCTTGGCCGCCCAGCCGAGGATCAGGCCGGTGGGAAGGGTGAGGACTATGAAGCCGAACGCGAAGACCGCGAAGACCGCGAAGAGGGCGTCGGCTTCGTTCTCGATCATCGCCTTCATCAGGAGCGCCGCCTCGGCGGCACTGATCGCCGACGCGACCGTGGTGTTCTTGGTGAGGGCGATGAGGACGTTGGCGAGCGGGGTGATCGCGGCGCGGAAGGCCTGCGGCAGCACGACCACCGTCAGGACCTGCGTGAAGCTCATGCCGAGGGCGCGTGCCGCCTCCGCCTGGCCCGGCGGGACGGTGTTGATGCCCGAACGCAGCGCCTCGCAGACGAACGTGCCGGTGTAGGCGACCAGACCGAGAATGGCCAGGCGGAATCCGATGGAATCCGATGCCTCGGCCCCGAGCGTGATGCCCAGGGTCTGATCGAGAGCCAGGGAGCACGCGACGATCACGACGGTCAGCGGCGTGTTCCGCACGAGGTTGACGTACGCGGTGCCGAAAGACCGCATGAGCGGGACCGGACTGACACGCATGGCGGCCAGGGCGGTGCCCCAGACGAGCGAACCGATCGCCGAGAAGAAGGTGAGTTGCGCCGTCACCCAGAAGGCGCCGAGCAGGTCGTACTGCCCGGAATCAAGAAAGTCGAACACGATGCCCCGCGCTCTCCCTGGTGGTCGGTGGGTCGGACGGCCGGCCGTCGCGCGGGCGGCGGCCGGCGGGCGGACGGCCGCCACCGTACGGAGGCGGGGCGGCCGTCACGGCCGGGTCGCGAGCGTGGTGGGTTGGGGCTCCACCGGTGTGCTCGCGCGGGATGGTTCAGTTCTGGATCTTCGGCGCGGGCTCGCTCTTGTAACCCGACGGGCCGAAGTGCTCCTTCACGAGCTTGTCCCAGGTGCCGTCGGACACCATCTTCTCCAGGGCCTTGTTGATCTTGCCCTTGAGCTCGGTGTCGCCCTTCTTGAGGCCGATGCCGTAGTTCTCGTCGCTCATCGAGAGGCCCGCGAGCTTGAACTTGCCCTGGTGCTCCTTCTGGGCCGCGTAGCCGGCGAGGATGGAGGCATCGGTGGTCAGGGCGTCCACGCGCTTGTTCTCCAGGCCCGTCAGGCACTCGGAGTAGCCACCGAGCTGACGGAGGTCGGCCTTCGGCGCCAGCTTCTCCTTGACGTTCTGCGCGGAGGTCGAGCCGGTGACCGAGCAGAGCTTCTTGGAGTTCAGGTCCTCGACCTTGGTGATCGAGGAGTCGTCGGCGCGGACCAGCAGGTCCTGGTGGGTCAGGAAGTACGGACCCGCGAAGTCGACCTCCTTCAGGCGCTTCTCGTTGATCGAGTAGCTCGCCACGACGAACTTCACGTCGCCGTTCTTGATGAGGTTCTCGCGCTCGGCCGACGGGGCCTGCTTCCAGGTGATCTTGTCGTCGGCGAAGCCCAGCTCCTTGGCGACGTAGCGGGCGACGTCGACGTCGAAGCCGGCGTACGAGCCGTCCGGGGTCTTCAGGCCGAGACCCGGCTGGTCGAACTTGATGCCGATGGTGATCTTGTCGCCGTTGCTGCCGGAGTCCGAGCCGGTGCCGCAGGCGGTGGCGGTCAGTGCGAGGACGACGGCGGCCGCGGCGGCCGCGGAGGCGTTGCGAAGCTTCATGGGTGAACGTCCCTTGGGTAGCGTTGAGTTGCGAAGACTAGGTCGTCGACTCGCTCAGTGGTGCAGGATTTTGGAGAGGAAGTCCTTCGCCCGGTCGCTGCGCGGGTTGCTGAAGAACTCCTCGGGGGTGGCCTGTTCGACGATCCTGCCGTCGGCCATGAAGACGACCCGGTCGGCGGCGGAGCGGGCGAAGCCCATCTCGTGCGTCACGACCACCATCGTCATGCCCTCCCGGGCCAGCTGCTGCATGACCTCGAGGACCTCGTTGATCATCTCGGGGTCCAGGGCGGAGGTGGGCTCGTCGAAGAGCATCACCTTCGGGTCCATGGCGAGCGCGCGGGCGATCGCCACGCGCTGCTGCTGGCCGCCGGAGAGCTGCGCCGGGTACTTCTCGGCCTGCGCGGCCACGCCCACCCGGTCCAGCAGGGTGCGGGCCTTGGCCTCCGCCGCCTTCTTCTCCGTGCCGCGGACCTTGATCTGACCCAGCATCACGTTCTCGAGCACGGTCTTGTGCGCGAAGAGATTGAAGGACTGGAAGACCATGCCGACGTCCGACCGCAGCCGGGCCAGCTCCTTGCCCTCCGCGGGCAGCGGCTTCCCGTCGATCGTGATCGTGCCCGCGTCGATCGTCTCCAGGCGGTTGATCGTGCGGCACAGCGTCGACTTGCCGGAACCCGACGGCCCGATGACGACGACGACTTCACCGCGGCCGATCGTGAGGTCGATGTCCTGCAGCACGTGCAGCGCGCCGAAGTGCTTGTTCACTCCGGACAGGACGACCAGATCCTCCTGCGGCCCGGGGGAGACCTCGTTGTCCTTGGACACTGCCACTCCGCTCATCGGCCTCTTGCTCCGTCCTCCTCGGTTGGGAGGACACTAGAGACACGTTCGGATGACCGTCATCACATCTGAGCGGAAATTGAGGATAACGATAAGGCCACGGGTGGACACCCTGTGTGAAGGTGATCCGCGGAGCCGTACCGGGTGGATAACGGAAGCGGGCGGTCCGCGGGGGGACACTTGACTGCGACGTCGCCCATCGGCGTTCATGAACGTTCATGCCCCGATCCGGGGCGCCCCCGGCGAACGAGAGGAGAAGACCATGCGACTGCTGCTCGTCGAGGACGACGACCACGTGGCCGCGGCCCTCTCCGCGATCCTCGCCAAGCACGGCTTCGCCGTCACTCACGCCCGCAACGGCGAGGAGGCCCTCCAGGCCGTCCTCCCGACCGCGCAGGGCGAGCGGCCCTCGTACGGCGTGATCCTGCTCGACCTGGGCCTTCCCGACCAGGACGGCTACCAGGTCTGCGCCCGGATCCGGAAGCTCACCGCCACCCCGGTGATCATGGTGACCGCCCGCGGCGACGTCCGCTCCCGGATCCACGGCCTCAATCTCGGCGCCGACGACTACGTCGTCAAGCCCTACGACACCGGCGAACTGCTCGCCCGCATCCACGCCGTCTCCCGCCGCCGCGCCGCCGCGCCCGCCCCGGCCGACGAGGGCGCGAGCGGTACGGGCTCCGCCGCCGAGGCCGCCGTGCTGCACCTCGGCGCCGTCGCCGTGGAGCTGCCCACCCGGCGCGTCAGCGTCGACGGCGAGCCCGTCGCCCTGACCCGCAAGGAGTTCGACCTGCTCGCCCTCCTCGCCCGGCGCCCCGGAGTCGTCTTCCGCCGCGAGCAGATCATCTCCGATGTCTGGCAGACCAGTTGGGAGGGGACCGGCCGCACCCTGGAGGTGCACGTCGCCTCGCTCCGCTCCAAGCTGCGGATGCCCGCCCTGATCGAGACCGTGCGGGGCGTCGGCTACCGCCTGGTCGTCCCGGCCGCGTAACCCCCGGCCGCCCCACCCGTGCGCACCCGACTCCTCCCCCTGCTCATCGTCCTGATGGCGGGGGTCCTGCTCGCCCTCGGCTTCCCGCTCGCCGCCGCCCTCGCCGCCGCCCAGCAGCAGCGGGTCGTCGTCGACCGCCTCGACGACGCCGCCCGCTTCGCCGCCCTCGCCCAGTTCGTCGGCGACCCCACGGACGGCGGCGACGAACGCCGCACCACCCTCGGCGGCGAGCTCGACAGCTACCACGACGTGTACGACATCCGGGCCGGCGTCTTCTACCGCGACAACCGCGTCATGGCCGCCGCCCCCAACGGCTTCATCGTCCCCTACGAGGGGGAGGGCCGCCGCGCCTTCAAGGAGGCCCTGCTCGGCCGCCGCAGCCACGACCCGCCGCAGGTCTGGCCCTGGCAGCCACACGCCCGCCTGATCATGGCCTCCCCCGTCGTCCGCGACGGGGACGTCGTCGCCGTCGTCGTCACCGACTCGCCGACCGGCGAGCTCCGCGCCAGGATCCTCCGCGGCTGGCTCGTGATCTTCGCCGGAGAGGCCGCCGCCATGCTCCTCGCCGTCGGCGCCGCCGTACGCCTCACCGGCTGGGTCCTGCGCCCCGTCCGCGTCCTGGACGGCGTCACCCACGACATCGCCACCGGCCGGATGAACTCCCGGGTCGCCGAGGCCGGCGGACCACCCGAACTGCGCCGCCTCGCCCGCTCGTTCAACGAGATGGCCGACCACGTCGAGGAATCCCTCGAACAGCAGCGGGCGTTCGTCGCCGACGCCTCCCACCAGCTGCGCAACCCGCTCGCCGCGCTGCTCCTCCGTATCGAGCTGCTCGCCCTCGAACTCCCCGAGGGGAACGAGGAGATCGCCTCCGTACGCACCGAGGGCAAGCGGCTCGCGCGGGTCCTCGACGACCTCCTCGACCTGGCCCTCGCCGAGCACGCCGCCGCCGACCTGCGGCTCACCGACGTCGGCGCCCTCACCGCCGAGCGGATCGCCTCCTGGCGGCCGGTCGCCGACGACAAGGGCGTCCGGCTGGTCGGGGAGTGCGGGGCGGCCACCGGCTGGGCCGACCCGATCGCCCTCTCCAGCGCCCTCGACGCGGTCGTCGACAACGCGCTGAAGTTCACGCCGGAGGGCGAGCGGGTCACCGTACGGGTCCTGCCCGGGAAGGACACGGTGGAGGTCGTCGTCACCGACCTCGGCCCCGGCCTCACCGAGGAGGAGCTGAGCCGGGTCGGCGACCGCTTCTGGCGCGCCGGACGCCACCAGAACGTCAAGGGCTCCGGACTCGGCCTCTCCATCGCCCGGGTGCTGCTCACCGCCGCCGGCGGCGGAATCTCCTTCGCCCCGAACGAGCCGCACGGGCTGCGGGTGACGGTCACCGTGCCGCGGTACGCGCCCACCGAGTGACGATGCGGGGACGGGGCCGGGGCCGGGGGTGGAAGCGCGACCGGGGGCCGGCGGTGGCGGAGCGCGTACGGCTCAGGGCTTGACCGAGCGGTAGTAGCGGCGGGCGCCTTCGTGGAGGGTGAGGGGCTCCGTGTAGATGGCCGTCCGCAGGTCCACCAGCTGGGCCGGGTGCACCTGGCGGCCGATGCCGTCCCGGCTGTCGATCACCGAGCGGGTGAACCCCTCCACCAGGTCCGCGTCGGCCTCGGCCGTCGTCACCATCAGGTTCGCCACCGCCAGCGTCTCCACCCGCCGCCCGTCCGGGGCGGCCGTGTACGAGTCGGGCGGTATCACCGCCGAGCGGTAGTGGCGGGTGGACGCGCCCGCGTCCCGCAGCGCCTCCACGAGCGGGGCGTCCATCGGGACGAGCCGGATCGAGATCCGCTCCGACAGCGACTGCACGGCCTGGGTCGGCAGCCCGCCGGACCAGAAGAAGGCGTCGAGCTCGCCGTTCTCCAGCATGCTCGGCATCGAGTCGATGCCGACCGGCACCGCCGTCACGTTCCGGGACGGGGCGAGCCCGGCCGCGGCCAGGACCCGGTCCGCGATCAGCCTCACTCCGGAGCCGTCCTGGCCGACGCCGACCCGCAGCCCGCGCAGGTCGGAGACGCTCCGGACGGGCGAGCCCGTGCGGACGACCAGCTGGACGTAGTCGTCGTAGAGCCGGGCGCAGCCGCGCAGCCGCTCGAAGCCGGGCCGGCGGTCCCGGATGTACTGCGCCACGGCGTCGGCGGTCGCGACGGTGAAGTCGGCCTCGCCGGAGGCGACCCGGGCCAGGTTCTGCTGGGAGCCCTCGCTGTCCTTGAGGGTGATCGAGACCTCGGGGAGGTCCTTGGCCATGACCTGCTTGAGCAGCGCGCCGTACCGCTGGTAGACGCCGGTGGGGACACCGGTGCTGAAGGTGATCGAGCCGCTGGGCTCAGAGGGCCCGAAGGGGGCCAGCCACCACAGCAGCCCCACGCACACCGCGAGCAGCGCGGCCGCGAGCGCGAGGACGCGGCGGCGGGCGGCGCGGGTGAGCGAGGCGAACATGCCTGCGATCCTGCCAGGTGGCCCGCGGCCCTGGCCAGGGTGACCGGGCGGGTGCGGCTGTGATGTGCGCTGCGCCGCGGGCGTACCGGTGGCGGCGGGAGAGCCGACCGTGAGGGACGGCCACTCCCGGTGGCGGCAGCGGCGCCGACCGCGACGGGAGGTGGCTCCCGGTGGCGGCGAGGCCACCGGGAGGCACCGGAACGTCACCGCTCGGCGGGCGAATCAGTAGGCGAGCCAGAAGGCGGATCAGTAGGCGAAGCCGGACTTGCCGATCGTCGTGGCGGCGACCCGGGTGATGCCGCTCCCGGGCGGGAGCGCCGTGGTCGTGGCCGGCGGGGCGGTGGTGCTGCCGTCGCCGAGCTGGGCGGCCGCGTTGGCGCCCCAGCCGACCACCGAGCCGTCGTCTAGCGCGGCCAGGCCGAAGTCGGCCCCGCCGGCGATGTCCTGCACGCCCCTGAGGGCGTCGAGGACGACCGGGGTGGTGCGGTTGGCCTTGGTGCCGTCGCCGAGCTGCCCGTCGGTGTTCTTGCCCCAGCCGGCCACCGCGCCGTCGTCGAGGACGGCGAAGCCGGAGGCCGGGGTGGCGAAGATCCTGGCCACGGAGTCCAGGTAGGCCACGTCGACCGGCTTGTTGCTGTCGGCGACGGCGTCGTTGCCGAGCTGGCCCTCGGCACCCTTGCCCCACGCCTTGACCGTGCCGTCGGCGGTGAGCGCGAGGACGTGCTCGCAGCCGACGGCGATGTCGGCGACGTCGGTCAGGTCGGGAACCCTCTGCGGGGTCTCGCGGGTGGTGTTGTTGCCGGTGCCGAGCCGGCCGTTGTCGCCCTTGCCCCAGGTCCAGACGGTGCCGTCCTGGCGCAGGGCGACGCTGAAGTCGCAGCCCGCGCCGACGTCCTGGACCTTGTCGAGGCTCTGGACGACGACCGGGGTGCGGTACGGATTGGTGGAGTCCTGGCCGGTGCCGAGCTGCTTGGTGGCGTTGGAGCCCCAGGCGAGGACCCGGCCGCCCCTGACGGCGAGGACGTGGTTGAGCCCGGCGGAGACCGCGCTCACCCCGGACAGGCCGGTGACGGTGGCGGGGAAGCTCTGCGCGGTGGTGGTGCCGTTGCCGAGCTGGCCGGTGGTGTTGGCGCCCCAGGACTTCACCGTGCCGTCCTTGAGGAGGGCGACGGCGAACGGGTTGGCGGTGGCGCCGGTGCCGCCTCCGCCGCCGGACAGCTCGCGCACGTCGTCCCGGGCGAGACCGAGGACGGCGGCGGGCGTCTGCTGGGCGAGGACGGAGCCGTTGCCGAGCTGCCCCTGGGCGTTCTCGCCCCAGGCGCGGACCCAGGGGTCGGTGCCGGCGGAGGCGGGGAGGGCGGAGGAGGTGAGGGCCGCGAGGGACAGCGCGGCGAGCAGGGTGAGACGCAGGGGTGGGGTCATCTGCGTGCCTTTCGCGTGAGGGGTGTCGTGAGGCGGCGGGGCGGGCCGGTACGCGAGGTGGCGCCGTCACGTGGGAGTGGCGTCGTCACGTGGGGTGGGGATCAGTACGCGTAGCTGGACCGGCCCACCACGGGGGTGGAGACCCGTGTCGCGCCGCTGCCCTCCGGCAGGGCGGTGACCGGGACGGTGGAGTCGGTGGTGGTGGCGTCGCCGAGCTGGCCGATGGTGTTCTCGCCCCAGGCGAGGACGGATCCGTCGGCGCGGACCGCGACCGTGTGGGCGTAGCCGCCTGCCAGGCCGGTGATGCCGTCGAGGCCGGGGACCGGCACGGGGGTGGTACGGGAGACGGTGCCGCCGTCGCCGAGCTGGCCCTTGCCGTTCCAGCCCCAGGCCCGTACCGAACCGTCGTCCAGCACGGCGAAGGAGTGGTAGCCGCAGGCGAAGAGCCCCGCCACCCCTTCCAGGTGGTGCACGGTGACCGGGGACGACGAGGCCGTGGTGGTGTCGTCGCCGAGCTGCCCGTCGGTGTTGTAGCCCCAGGCGCGGACGGTGCCGTCGGCGAGCCGGGCGAGGGTGTGGTGGCAGCCCGTGGAAACCTCCACGACCCCGGCCAGGCCGGGGACCCGCCGGGGAGTGCTCCGGTTGTCGGTGCCGCCGTTGCCGAGCTGGCCGTGGTCGCCCTTGCCCCAGGTCCAGACGGTGCCGTCCTCCCGGAGGGCGACGGCGTGGTGGCAGCCCGCGGCGATCTCCTTCACCCCGGACAGGCTCTGGACCCGGACCGGCCGGCCCGCGGAGGCCGTGGTGCCGTCGCCGAGCTGCCCGGACTGGTTGGAGCCCCAGGCGAGGACCCGCCCGTCGCGGAGGGCGTAGCCGGACTCGAAGCCGGCGGCGACCTCAGTGACGCCGTCGAGTCCGGCCACGGCGGCCGGGAACGGCCGGGAGACGGTGGTGCCGTCGCCGAGCTGTCCGGCCGTGTTGCCGCCCCAGGTCCGGACCGTGCCGTCGGTGAGGAGCGCGACGCCGAAGGCGGTGGCGTTGGTGCCCCCGCCGCCGGACAGCTCCCGGACGGCGTCGCGGGCGAGGCCCTGGACGGCGGCCGGGACCTGCCGGTCGGCGGTGGTCCCGTCGCCGAGCTGGCCGCCCGCGTTGGCCCCCCAGGCCCGTACCCATGGATCACGGGGCTCGGCGTGTGCCTGGCCCGCGGCGAGGAGGGCGAGCGCGGCGGCGGCCGCGCGGACGAGGACGTACCTCATGGGGAGCACGCTCCCGCTCAGTACGCGTACGTCGTGTTGCCGCCCAGCGAGACCGCCACGTCCTTGACCGCCGAGCCCTCGTCGAGGATCTTCACGGACTCGAAGCGGGAGACGGTGGTGCCGTTGCCGAGCTGGCCCTCGCCGTTGTGGCCCCAGGCGAAGACCTCGTCCGCGGTGACCGCCACACCGTGCCGGGCGCCGGCCGCGAGGTGCTGGACGCCCTCCAGGCGCGGGATCTCGACGGGGGCGGTGCGATTGGTGCGGGAGACGTTGTCGCCGAATGCCTCGTCGCCCTCCAGGAGCTGGCCGTACTGGTTGTTCCCCCAGCCCCAGACGTGGCTGTCGCTGGTCTTGACGTAGTTGTGGAAGGCGCCGGCCTCGATGTCGGAGACGTCTTCCAGCCAGTCGACGTCGACCGGCACGGTGGAGGACTTGGTGGAGGAGTTCCCGAGCTGCCCGTAGAGGTTGTAGCCCCAGGACTTCACGGTGTTGTCGGCGGTCAGCGCCAGGGCGTGGTGGCAGCCCGCGTCGATCGAGACGACGTCGGCGAGGCCGGTGACCTGCCGGGGGACCGAGCTGGTGGCGCGGTTGCCGGTGCCGAGCTGGCCGTGGATGCCGCGGCCCCAGGCGTACACCTTGCCGTTCTCCAGGAGGGCGAGGCTGAAGTCGCAGCCGGCCGAGATCTGCTTCACCTTGGGCATGCCCTGGACCCGGTCGGGGACGGTGCGGCTGTCGCCGGTGCGGTTGTTGCCGAGCTGTCCGTAGGCGTTGTCGCCCCAGGAGTAGACCTGGCCGGAGGTGTCGAGGGCGAGCGCGTGCCTCCCGCCGGCGGCGACGTCCTTGACGTTCGTCAGCCGGGGGACGGTGGTGGGCACCGTCTGGTTGGTGTTGCCGCCGTTGCCCAGCTGGCCGGAGGAGTTGTGGCCCCAGGACTTCACGGTCTTGTCGGTGCGGGCGAGCGTGAACGAGTCGGCCGAGGAGGTTCCGCCCGCGGAGACCTGGTCGACGTCGCCGCGGAAGAGGCTGGTGACGGAGGACGGGCTGAGGCTGTCGGCGAGGGTGCCGTTGCCGAGCTGGCCGGTGCGGCCCGCGCCCCAGCTCAGCACGGTCGGATTGCCCTCGTTGGCCGTCGCGGACGGAGCGAGGGCGAGGGGTACGGCTCCGAGGGCGGCGACCGCCGTCAGCGCGGCGGCCCGGTACGCACGGGTACGGCCGCCGGATCGGGTTCGGGACATGGCTCTGCTCTCCTTCGTGGGGGACAGGGGGGAGCGCGGGCGCCGGTGTCGCGACCCCGCCCGGGACGGCGGGGCCACGGACGACCGGCGTCCGGACGTCATGTGGGGTGTCGTGCGCGGCCCTTGGGCATGGCGGGCCCACGGCCGGTGCGACGGCCGGGAACGAGCCGTCGGGCACAGGAGCAGCCTGTCCGAAAACGATCACCGCAGCGAGCCGGAATCGCCGAAACACCCTTCCGACGGACGGCCGTTCGGGGAGCCGGGAGAGGGGGCGCGCACGCCTTCCGCAGTGAACGCGCCGCCCGCGCGGAACCCGGGCCGGCCCGCGCCCGGGCGCCCGCCGAACGGTGCCGCCCGCCCGCCGATCGGCGTCGTCCACCCGGGTGAGACCCCCGTCGGGGCCGGGCGGCCCCCTTCACCCCCGTACGCCGGGATGCATCCGGACGGGTGCCGCCGCCGGGCGGCGCGGCCGACCCGCCGCCGGAGCGGCCGAGGCCCCCTCCGGCCGGTTCCGAACGCGCTCCGCCGAAGTGGTGAGCGGCCTTCCGGAGGGGCGCCGCGCCGTGTGTCCTGTCGTGGCGGCGGGGTCCGTCCGGTTAGCGTCGGAAAGCGCTCGGTGATCTTGAGGGCAGTTCCCCCTGCCCGCCCCTGGCCCCCGGCCGAGCCGCCAACTCACCCCTGTCCCAAGGGAGTTTCCGCATGCCCGTGTCCACGGCACCCGTGTGCCGCCGTACCGGCGCCACCGTCCTCACCGCCTTCGTCCTCGCCCTCGGACCGGGCCTCCCGGCCGCCCTCGGCGGGCCCGCCGCCGCCCCGGCGTACGCCGCCGAGTGCAAGCCCGAGGACCAGGCGTGCCTCGACAAGGAGGCCAACGAGAAGGAGGCCAAGGAGATCGAGGAGCAGCAGAAGAAGACCCAGGAGGCCGCCGGGAAGGCCGACAAGGACATCCAGGCGGCCGGCGACAAGCTCAAGGAGTGCCCGCCGGAGTCGTCCTCCTGCATGGGCAAGCTGACCGGCGGCAAGGGCGCCGCCGAGGAGAAGGGCATCGAGGAGATGACCGCGACCATCTCCACGAACCGCCCCGAGCCGGCCGACAACGCGGCCCAGGCCGTGACCTCGACCTGCGACTCCTTCCCCGCCTCGCTGCCGAAGGGCTCCACCGACCCGGGCGGGTCCCCCTTCCCGGTCGACCAACTCTGCTCGCTGCTCGGCCCGTAGAGCCTGCTCGGCCTGTAGAGCCCGCTCAGCCCGTAGAGCCTGCTCGGCCTGTAGAGCCCGCTCAGCCCGTGGGGTCCGCTCAGCCCGTAGAGCCTGCTCGGCCCTCCTCCTTCCCCTCCCTCGTCTGCTCCCCCCTCCAGCCCCCGTCCTCTCGTCCCTCCCCTCCCTCCCCTCCCTCCCGTCCCGAAGGGATCCTCCGTCATGCACTCGCGCCGCCGTCCCCGCGCGCCCCGCACCGCCGCCGGCCGCACCGCGCTGCCCGTCCTCGCCGCCGTCCTCGGCCTGGCCGCCTCCCTCACGCCCACCGCCCTCGCCTCCCCGGCCCCCGTCGAGGAGGGCCCGGGCGAGATCCCCGTCCCGCGGGCGCTCACCGCCGACGGGCGGCCCGCGAAGGTCGCCGACGTCCTGGAGTACTGCGGCACCGGGCGATCCGCCTGCACCTTCGCGATCGACCCGAAACAGGACCGCGAGTACGCCACCGCCGTGAAGTCCCTCGGCAACGCCGTGGTCAACTGCACCACCAGCGACATGAGCGTCGACCGGACCGTCGCCCTGCGCACCGGCAGCACCGACAACATCGGTGGCGAGATCTCCGGAAAGGTCACCGCCGAGGGCACGGTCAGCGCTTCGGGCGAGGTCACCACCAACCTCTCCAACGACATCACCAGCGAGAACAAGACCCCCAACCTCAAGGACGGCCCCACCTCCACCAACGGCACCAAGACCACCGTCGCGGGCGGCGCCAAGGTGGCCGGCTCGATGAGCGCCAAGCTCGCCTTCGAGGCCGCCTTCAAGGCCACGTACTCCAAGTCCTGGACCATCGAGAACACCGAGACCACCACCTACAAGACCACCGTGAAGCCCTACGACATGCTGGTCTTCGGCGCCAGCGCCGCCATGCGCCGGGTGGTCGGCAGCCTCGTCGCGGACACCGGTCAGCGGATCATCGGCATCCGCGTGGACAGCCCGTCCATGGTCAACACCAGCAGCTTCGTCGCCCAGACGTACGCCGTCCCCGACAAGCTCTGCGGCCGCAAGCGCCCCGCCCAGGACACCGCCCCCGACGGCGACAACACCACCCCGGCCCCGCCCGGCGGCCTGCGCCACGCCCCGGCGGCCGAGGTCCCCGCGGCCGAGGTCCCGGCGGCCCGCGCGGTACCCGCGGGCGCCGAGCCGAAGCGCGAAGTCGTCCTCCCGGCCGCCCCCGCCGACCGGCCCTGACCAGAGAGGAGAGACCCATCCATGTCACGCCCCACCCTCCTCCGCGCCGGCCTCGCCGTCCTCGGCTCCGCCGGCGTCCTGCTGCCCCTGGCGGCCCCCGCAGCGGCCGTCCCCGTCGCCCCCGCCGCGCAGCCCGTCCCCGTGCTCAACGGCGACTTCGCCGACCCGGTCATCAAGGGCGACGGCCCCACCACCGTCGGCATCGACTCCTGGACCGGCTCCAACCAGCGCTACTCGCCCACCGCTTCGGGTCGCACGGACGGCTCCCACGGAGTCGCCCTCCAGAAGGACGGCAACACCCTCCAGCAGCGGCTGCGCGGAGTGCGGGCCGGAGCGGAGGTCACCGTCGCGTACGAGGACAGCCCGGCCGTCTCCAAGGAGTGCACCGGCGATCAGGTCGCCGGCGGGCAGCCGTACACCGTCCAGGGCTCTGGCGGCACGCTCCGCGAGACCACCACCGCCGGCGAGCCGGGCCGCTCCAAGGGCACCCCGGGCAAGGGCGTCTGGACCGCCCGGTCCTACACCTTCACCGCCGGGGAGAACGAACCCCTGCTCACCTTCACCTCGCGGGTCACCGACACCAAGACCCACGTCACCTGCACCCCGATGATCGCCCGGATCCGCGCGACCGAGGTGCCGAACGCCGTCGACAAGACCGTCGGCAAGACGGTCCTCGGCACCTCGGAGGCGTACAAGGGCAACGACCGCGAGTCCACCCTCCACAACGCCGCCGCGGCCTGCAACGGCGAGAACGCCTGCGTCTTCCGCCCCGACACCCGCGCCTCCTTCCGCTACTACGACCGGGCCAGGGTCGTCGGCGAAGCCTTCGTCAACTGCACCCGCAACGCACTGGAACACACCCGGCTCGTCTCCTTCGCCGAGCGCAGCCACGACAGCGTCGCCCAGACCTACGCCGACGCCGGGCTCGCCCTGAACGAAGTCGCCCGACTGCCCACGACCGGCGTCCGCGACGAGGACGAGAAGCGGCTCAAGGAGCGCCCCATGGCCACCCAGTTCGGCCTCGCATACGAGAAGACCTGGCAGCGCCCCTGGCAGTGGTTCAGCAGCGACCAGCGGACGGTCGTGGAACGCGTCCAGCCCGGCGAGGTCAGCTGGATCGAGCTCCAGCCGAGCCGGGAGCGCGTCGAGGGCTGGTTCCTCAGCAAGAAGGACGACTACCGGCTGCACGCCGTGATCGACGGCCCCTCCCGCGCGGTCCCCGACCGGCTGCTCCAGCGCACCGGCCCCATGTCCGAGGCGGAGAAGCAGCGTTGTGCCTCCAGCCGTCCGATGACCACCACCCCGGTCGGCGCGGACGCCCCCGCGAGCAGCAGCGACAAGGGGCTGGTGAAGACACCGGCGCCGACCGCACCGGGAGCGCGGGCGGTGAGCAGGACGCATCTGCTGGACTGATCTGTCGGAGCGGTCCACTGGACCGATCCGCTGGACTGAACGGATCACGACGGGTGAGGGTGGACCGACGGCGTACGCCGTCCCCGTCCGTACGACCCGAGGAAGCCGCCGATGCGTCCCACCCCGTCCGTCGCCCCGCCCCGCGTGGCCGTCCTCGCCGACGACCTGACCAGCGCGGGGGACGGGGCGGCGCCCTTCCGCCGGGCCGGGCACCCGGCCCGGGTCCTGCTCTCCGGCAGCCCCCTCGCGGGCCACGGGCAGGAGGACGGGGTCCTCGCCGTGGACCTGGGCAGCAGGCTCCTCGACGAGACCGCGGCCGGGGACCGCACCCGGGAGGCGGCCCGCGCCCTGGCCGGCGCGGGGCTGCTCCTCAAGACCGTCGACTCGACCCTCCGCGGACACCTGGCCGCGGAGATCCGCGCCGCGCGGGAGGGCTCGGGCCGGCCGGCGGTGGTGATCGCCCCGGCCTTCCCGGCCGAGGGCCGCACCACCCGCGACGGCGTCCAGTACGTGCGCGGCGTGCGCGTCGACGAGAGCGAGTTCGCCCGCGACCCCGCCCACCCCGTCAGGACCGCCGACCTCGCCAGGATCCTCCCCGAAGCGGTCCTCGTCGGCCCCGACCGGACCGACGGACTCCCCGAACTCCTCACTGAGGGAGGCCTTTTCGTCTGCTCCGCCGAGACGGACGCCGACCTCGACCGGCTCGTCGCCGCCGTCCCCGACCACCGGGCCGTCCTGTGGGTCGGTTCCCCGGGCCTGGCCGCCGCCCTCGCCCGCCACCACGCCCTCCCGGCCCTCGCCGCCTCAGGTGAACTCCCGCCCGCCGTACGTCCGCTGGTCGCCGTCGGCAGTGCCAACCCCGCCACCCGGAGGCAGCTCGCCCTGCTCGCCGCCGAGCCGGGCGCGGTCAGCGCCGACGCCCCCGAGGGACTGCGGACGGCCGACACCCTCGTACGCATCCTCCACACGCCCCACGAACGGCGGGCGGATCCGGCCGAGTTGACCCGGAGCCTCGCCGCCTCCGTGGCGGCGCTGGCCGGTCACGCCCCCTTCGACGGGCTCGTGCTCACCGGCGGCGAGACCGCCGAGGCCGTCCTGCGCGCCCTCGGAGCCCACGGCATCGACCTCCACGACGAGCCCGAACCCGGCATCGCCCGCGGCACCCTCACGGGGCCCGGGGCCGTCCCCCGCATCCCCGTCGTCATCAAGGCGGGCGGCTTCGGCGACGACCGCGCCCTCCTCCGCCTCCACGCCCTCCTCACGGCGAACCCCGCCTGACGGTCACGCCTCCAGATACCGCAGCACGGCGAGGATCCGGGGGCTGTGACCCTCGGTCCCGCGCAGCTCCAGCTTGTCGAAGACGGCGTTGAGGTGCTTCTCCACCGCGCTCAGCGACAGGTGCAGCCGCCGCGCGATCGCCGTGTTCGTGTACCCCTCCGCGAGCACCTGGAGCACCTCGCGCTCGCGCGGGGTCAGCCGGGCCAGCGGATCGGCGTGTGCGCTGCGGACGACGAGCTGCCGTACGACCTCCGGGTCGATCGCCGCGCCGCCCGCGTGGACCCGCTCCAGCGCGTCGAGGAACTCCTCGACCTGTGCCACCCGGTCCTTCAGCAGATAGCCGACCCGCTCGGCGCCGGACGCGAGCAGCCGGGCCGCGTAGCTCCGTTCGACGTGCTGCGAGAGGACCAGGACGCCCGTCCCCGGCAGCCGTTCGCGGATCTCGACGGCGGCCCGAAGCCCCTCGTCGGTGTGGGTCGGCGGCATCCGGATGTCGACGACGACCACGTCGGGGCGGCGCGCCTCCGTCTCGGCGACCAGCGTCACCGCGTCCCCGAACGCCCCGACGACCTCGTGCCCCTCCTCCGCGAGCAGACGGGCGAGACCCTCCCGCAGCAGCGTCGAGTCCTCGGCCAGGATCACACGCACGGCAGCTCCGCGACGATGGTGGTGGGTCCCCCGAGGGGGCTGTCGACGCGCAGGACGCCGTCGAGCGCCGCGACCCGCCCGCGCAGCCCGGTCAGGCCGCTGCCCGCCGGATCGGCGCCGCCCCGGCCGTCGTCCTCGACGCGCACGGTCAGCGGAGCGCCGGGCGCCCCCGCGACCCGCACCGAGACGGCCGAGGCGGCGGAGTGCTTGGCCGCGTTGGTGACCGCCTCGGAGACGACGAAGTACGCGGCCGTCTCGACCGGGCGGGGGAGCGGTCCCGTCACCTCGTACGCGATACGCAGCGGCAGCGCGCACCGCTGGGCCACCCCGCCGAGCGCCTCCTCCAGGCCGAGGCTGTCCAGTGCCGACGGGTACACCCGCCAGGCCACCTCGCGCAGTTCGGCCAGCACCTCCCGTGCCTCCCGGTGCGCCTGCTCCAGCAACCCGGCCGCCCGCTCCGGATCCCGGGCGCCGCCCCGGCGCGCCCGGCCGATGAGCATCGCCAGAGCCACCAGCCGCTGCTGCACCCCGTCGTGGAGGTCCCGCTCGATCCGCCGCCGCTCCACGTCCACCGCGCGCACCACGGCCGCCCGGCTCACCGAGAGCTCGTCGATCCGGCGCCGCAGCAGCTCCCGCTCCGACGGCCCGAAGCGCTCCCTGGCCAGCCGGGCGTCGAGCGAGGTCAGCGCGGAGAGACCCTGGAGTCCGAGGAACAGCAGGACGCCCCCGAGGACGAGTTGGGTCAGCAGCTCCGCCGCCCCGATGCTCCCGCGCGCCACACCGCCGGCCAGCATCCCCGCGAGCACCAGGCCGAAGCCGAGCAGCGCCAGGACGACCCCGGACACCAGCCCCGACCACGACCGCACCGCCAGGTACCGGACCGCGCCCGCGTCGCCGCGCCCTCCCTCGTACGCCTCGGGGAAGCGGTCGCCGAAGAAGCCGGTCCGCCGCCTCCGCTCCAGCTCCCCGAGCCGGCGGGCGCCGGAGCCGAGGAGCCGGAGGGCGTACGACCGTGTGCGCGGCCACAGCAGGAAGGCACCGAGCGGAGCACCCGCGAGCAGCAGGTACGCCAGGCCGACCGGCGCCGTCAGACACCCGGCGAGCACCCCCGCGGCCCGCCGGACCCCCTCCCGCGCCCTCACGCCCTCGCCCCTGTGCACGCCCTCGCCCCCGTTCACGGCGTCCACCCTAGGGGCGCCGGTGGCGGGCCGCCCCGCGGGCCCGGAGCCGTACCGTCAGCCAGGTCGCGCCGGCCGCGAGGACCAGGACGAGGACGGCCTTGGAGGCCACGCCCACGTACGACTCGACCAACTCCCAGCGATCGCCGAGGGCGTAGCCGGCGAGCACGAGGACGGTGTTCCAGACGAGGCTGCCCACGGTCGTGAGCAGGAGGAACAGGGGGACGGGCATCCGCTCCACCCCGGCGGGCACCGAGATCAGGCTGCGGAAGATCGGCACCATCCGGCCCAGGAGCACCGCCTTCGTGCCGTGCCGCCGGAACCACGCCTCGGTCCGTTCCAGGTCCGTCACCTTCACCAGCGGCAGCCGCGCCCACAGCGCGTGCATCCGCTCCCGGCCGAAGAGCGCTCCGATCGCGTACAGGGCCAGCGCGCCCACCACCGAGCCGAGCGTCGTCCAGAACAGGGCGGAGGCGAGGCTCAGCACGCCCTGCCCGGCGGCGAAGCCGGTGAGCGGCAGGATCACCTCGCTCGGCAGCGGCGGGAAGAGGTTCTCCAGGGCGATGGCGAGCCCCGCGCCCGGCCCGCCGAGCGTGTCGACGAGACCGGCCGCCCAGCCGGCGATGCCACCGGCCGGCTCCTGGGCGAGAGCGGTCGGGTACGGCGTCATGAGCCCTCCAGGGTTCGGGAAGCCCGCCCGGCGGACCCGCCGGACGACTCCTCCCACCCTAGAAACCTCAGGTCACGGCCGGTATGCGCGTTCCCGCCCACTGCCCCTGCGGAAAACCGCGGGGGTGGTGGGCGGCGGAACGAGCCCTCAGGCGGGCAGGTCGGCGGCCGTCGGTACGACCACGGCGAAGACGTCCGTCAGGCCGGTCAGCGCGGCCCGCTTCAGTTCGGCGGCGGGCACGACCGTGCCGTCCGGCGCGGTGAGTGCCCGGGTGGCGGTGGCCTCGGCGACCACGGTCGGCCGGTAGCCCAGGTTGAACGCGGCCTGGGCCGTGTAGTTCACGCACATGTGGGTCATGAACCCGGCCAGCACCAGGTCCTTCCCGCTGCCGGCCGCGAAGCCGAGGCCCGTGAGGACCTTCTCCAGGTCGGTGGCGTGGAAGGCGTTGGGGTAGTTCTTCACCACGACGTGCTCGCCCTCGACGGGGGCCACCTCGTCGCTGATGGCGCCGATCGGCGCGGTGATGTCGTACGGGGAGCCCTCACCGCTGTCGTGCTGGACGTGCACGACCGGGGTGCCGGCCGCCCGGGCCCGGGCGAGGAGCCGCGCCGCTTCGGCGACGGCCTCCTCGGCGCCCTCCAGGGCCATGACGCCGGACCGGTAGGTGTTCTGGAGGTCGATGAGGACCAGGGCCGCCCCGGAGAGCCGGGCCGGCTCCTCGGACTGCCCGGAGAGGGAACGCAGGGGAGTGGAGGGGGTGACGCTCATGACAGGACCTTTCGTGATGAATCGATCAGGAGGAGGGCGCGGCGAAGCAGCCCGCCCCGCGGAGACGAGGTGGGGAGAGAAAAAGGGGGGAAACAGGGGGAAGCAGGGGCCGGAGTCAGTCCGCCCCCGTGCGGAACCGCCGGCGATAGGCCGCGGGCGTGGTCGCGAGCTGCCGGCGGAACGCCCGGTGCAGGGTCTCCACCGAGCCGAGCCCCGCCCGCGCCGCCACCTCGGCGAGCGGCGCGTCCGAGGTCTCCAGAAGGCGCCGGGCCACCTCGATCCGGGCGGCCTCCACATAGGCGGCGGGACTCGACCCCGTCTCCTGCGCGAAGACCCGGGCGAAGTGCCGCTCGCTCAGACACATCCGGCCCGCGAGCCGTTCCGCGGACAGGTCCTCGTCGAGGTGGTCCGCGATCCAGAGCCGCAGCTCGTCGATGTCCCGCCGGCCGGCCGCCGGACGGCTCAGCGGCACCGAGAACTGGCTCTGGCCGCCCTGCCGCTTCAGGTACATCACGAGCTGCCTGGCCACCGCGAGCGCGGTGTCCTCGCCCAGGTCCTCCGCCACCAGGGCGAGGGACAGGTCGAGGCAGGCGCTGATCCCGGCCCCGGTCCACAGCCGCCCGCGGTCCGTCCGTACGAAGATCGGATCGGGGTCGACGGCGATCGCCGGGTGGTCGGCCGCCAGCTGCGCGGCCGTCGACCAGTGCGTCGTCGCGGTCTTCCCGTCGAGGAGACCGGCCGCGGCCAGGACGTGCGCGCCGACGCAGACCGACGCCACCCGGCGGGCGTGCGGCGCGGTCTCGCGCACCCACCGCACGACCTCCGGGTCGAGCCGGGCGGTCACCCCGCCGCCCGGCGCCGGGTCCACCGCCCCCGGCACCAGCAGGGTGTCCACGTCCGCGCGGACCTCGTCGAAGCCGAGGTCCGCGACCAGCCGCACCCCCGCCGAGGTCCGTACCTCCCCGGCGCCGCCGGGCGCGGCGAGGCGCACCCGGTAGCGGGCACGGCCGCCCGCCTCCCGGTTGGCCAGCGCGAAGACCTCGGCCGGCCCGGTGACGTCGAGGAGGTCCACGTCGGGGAAGACCGCGACGACGACCCGGTGGACGGGGGGCTCCCCGCCCGGGCCCCCGGCCGCCGCGTCGGTACGTGTCTCGGACATGACCCCACCTTCGCCCGGCCCGCCCCATGACGGCAATGACGATTCCCTGTCACATCCGGACATCGGGGCGCCGCCGGGCACGAGCTCCGGAGCCCGGCCGGGAGCCCACCGGGGACCGCCTACTCTTGGATGCATGACCAGCAGCAGCGACCGGAGTCTCACAGTGGGCATCGAAGGACCGAAGACCTACGACATTCGCACCTACGGGTGCCAGATGAACGTCCACGACTCCGAGCGGCTCTCCGGTCTGCTGGAGGAGGCGGGTTACGTCCGCGCCCCCAAGGAGGCCGACGGCGCCGACGTCGTCGTCTTCAACACCTGCGCGGTCCGCGAGAACGCCGACAACAAGCTGTACGGCAACCTCGGCCACCTCGCCCCCATGAAGACCGCGCGCCCCGGCATGCAGATCGCCGTCGGCGGCTGCCTCGCCCAGAAGGACCGCGACACCATCGTCCAGCGGGCTCCCTGGGTCGACGTGGTCTTCGGCACGCACAACATCGGCAAGCTGCCCGTCCTCCTGGAGCGTGCCCGCGTCCAGCAGGAGGCGCAGGTCGAGATCGCCGAGTCCCTGGAGGCCTTCCCCTCCACCCTGCCGACCCGCCGGGAGTCGGCGTACGCGGCCTGGGTCTCGATCTCTGTCGGCTGCAACAACACCTGCACCTTCTGCATCGTCCCCGCCCTGCGCGGCAAGGAGGAGGACCGCCGCCCCGGCGACATCCTCGCCGAGATCGAGGCACTGGTCGCCGAGGGCGTCTCCGAGATCACCCTGCTCGGGCAGAACGTGAACGCGTACGGCTCCGACCTCGGCGACCGCGAGGCGTTCAGCAAGCTGCTCCGCGCCTGCGGCTCGATCGAGGGCCTGGAGCGGGTCCGCTTCACCTCCCCGCACCCGCGCGACTTCACCGACGACGTCATCGCCGCCATGGCCGAGACGCCGAACGTGATGCCGCAGCTGCACATGCCGCTCCAGTCCGGCTCGGACCCGATCCTGAAGGCCATGCGCCGCTCCTACCGCCAGGAGCGCTTCCTCGGGATCATCGAGAAGGTGCGCGCCGCGATCCCGCACGCCGCCATCTCCACCGACATCATCGTGGGCTTCCCCGGCGAGACCGAGGAGGACTTCGAGCAGACCATGCACGTGGTCCGCGAGGCCCGCTTCGCCAACGCCTTCACCTTCCAGTACTCCAAGCGTCCCGGGACCCCGGCCGCCGAGATGGACGGCCAGATCCCCAAGGCGGTCGTGCAGGCCCGCTACGAGCGCCTGGTCGCCCTCCAGGAGGAGATCTCCTGGGACGAGAACAAGAAGCAGGTCGGCCGCACCCTCGACGTCATGGTCGCCGAGGGCGAGGGCCGCAAGGACGGCGCCACCCACCGCCTCTCCGGCCGCGCGCCCGACAACCGGCTGGTCCACTTCACCAAGCCCGACGAGGACGTCCGCCCCGGCGACGTGGTGACCGTCGAGATCACCTACGCCGCCCCGCACCACCTCCTCGCCGAGGGCCCGACCACCGCCGTCCGCCGCACCCGCGCGGGCGACGCCTGGGAGAAGCGCACCGCCGCGGCCGCCGCCAAGCCGGCCGGGGTCCTCCTCGGCCTCCCCAGGATCGGCGTCCCGGAGCCCCTCCCGGCCGCCGAGATCCCGGCCTGCGGGGCGGCCCACTGAGAACGGCGGGAGGCCCGGGGGCGCCGGCGGCGGGCGACAGGCGTGTCCACCGGCTCCGCCCGGGCCGTCGGTTCGCTCGCGTCCACCGGGTCAGCCCCGGCCACCGGGCCCATCGCTTCCGCTGGTTCCGTCGCGTCCACCGGTTCGCCCCGTTCGCTGGTTCCGCCGCGTCCACCGCGTTCTCGGCACCGGCCGTGCGCCGCTGAGCGGCAGGTCCGGGGGCGTCCCGGGGCAGTAGGCTGCGGATCATGCTTGTCGCCGCAGCCGTGTGTCCCTGCCCGCCGCTCCTCGTGCCCGAGGTCGCGAGCGGCGCCGCTCCGGAGCTGGAGGCCGTGCGGACGCACTGCGCGGACGCCCTCGGGGTGCTCGCCGCCTCCCGGCCCGACCGGCTCCTCGTCGTCGGGCCGGCGCCGGCGGGCGCCCACGGCAGCTTCCCGGCCGGCTCCACGGGCTCCTTCGCCGGATTCGGCGTGGACCTCTCCGTGCGGCTCGGAGAGGGGGCCGGGGGCCGCCCGCTGCCGGCCTCGCTCGCCGTCGGCGCCTGGCTCCTCTCCCGTACCGAACGGGCCGACCGTACCGAACAGGCCGACCGCACCGACCGCACCGACCGGGCCGGCCTGGCCGACGTGCTCGTCGAGGGGCTCGGGATCGACGAGCGGGCCACGACCGAGGAGTGCGCCGAGACCGGCCGCCGCCTGGCCGCCTCCGGCGAGCGGGTCGCCCTGCTCGTCCTGGGCGACGGCAGCGCCTGCCGGACCGTGAAGGCCCCCGGCTACCTCGACGAGCGCGCCGCCGGCTTCGACGCGGAGGCCGCGCGTGCCCTGGGCTCCGCCGACGTGCCCGGCGTGCTCGCGCTCGACGCCGGCCTCGCGTACGAACTGAAGGCCGCCGGCCGCGCCCCCTGGCAGGTCCTCGCGGGCGCCGCCGAGAACGCCGGACTGGGCGGCCGGCTGCTCCACGAGGACGCCCCGTACGGCGTCGAGTACCTGGTCGCCGTCTGGTCGTAGCCCAAGGGCTGCCGGAAACGCCGGACGGGCGGTGGCCGAGGAGGATGTCCTCCTCGGCCACCGCCCGTCCGTGCGTGACCTCAGGCGGTCGGCGGCGGGGGAGTGCCCGGAGTCGGCGGCGCCGGCGGCGGGGGAGTGCCGTCGGCGGACGTGCCCTCGCCCGCGGGCTTGCCGTCCTCCTTGTGCCCGATCCGGTCGAGGGCCTCCTTGGCCTTGCCGGTACCGGACTGGATCTTGTCGCTGTACTTGCCCTTGGTCTTCTCGTCGACCACCTTCGCGGCCTTGTCCAGGCCGTGGTCGATCTTGTCCCCGTGCTGCTGGGCGAGGTCGGAGACCTTGTCCTTGGCCGGGCCCAGCTTGGCCTTCAGTGAATCCAGGAGACCCATGGGGCACCTCTCCGTGTCCGTGTCCTGCCTACCTGCGGGCGGCTTCGCCGGTCTCGCTGTCCGCGGCGGAGTCCGCGGCGGTGCCGGCCGACTGCTGCCGCGGAATCTCCACGGCCTCCGCGACCTCCACGGCCTCCGCGACGTCCCCGGCCGCCTCCGGCGAGGACTCGGGGGCGGACTCGGGAACGGTCAGCCCAGCGACGGGCACCCGCGTCACCGGACCGTCCGCCTCACCGGCCTCCGCCGCCTCACCGGACTCCCCGGCCTCACCGGACTCCCCGGCCACGCCGGACTCCTCCGCCTCACCGGACCGCTCCGTCGCACCCGTCTCCGCCGTCGCGTCGGCCTCCGCCGCCGAAGGCTCCGTGGAGACCTCGGCCACATCCTCCGCCGTTCCCTTCCTCTTCCGGCGAAACATTGCGAAAACGCCCATATTCACTCCATAGCGTACTCGTCAGGGGGTGCCGCGCGGGGAACCGACGGCGCCGACTCGGCCGGAACACCCGGGGAACTCGGCCGGAACCACGCTCGGGCAACGAACCCTCCACCCGCTTGTCACGTCGCTCGTTCGGGGACGCCCCCCGAGGTTTGCGAGACTGGGGCGGTGAGAAGTGCAGCTCCCGCACCGCGGGTCATCGCCGTCGTCGGC
This sequence comes from Streptomyces sp. NPDC004435, assembly GCF_042873895.1. Taxonomy (NCBI): domain Bacteria; kingdom Bacillati; phylum Actinomycetota; class Actinomycetes; order Kitasatosporales; family Streptomycetaceae; genus Streptomyces; species Streptomyces sp. NPDC004435. The sequence continues at coordinate 61,585 of NZ_JBIAMB010000006.1, forward strand.
CCCACGGCGGCCGGAAAGTCCGATCTGGGTGTGTTCCTGGCCCAGCAGCTCGGCGGCGAGGTCGTCAACGCCGACTCGATGCAGCTCTACCGCGGGATGGACATCGGCACGGCCAAACTGACGTGGGAGGAGCGCGGCGGCGTCCCGCACCACCTCCTCGACATCTGGGACGTCACCGAGGCCGCCAGCGTCGCCGAGTACCAGCGCCTCGCCCGCGCCGAGATCGACCGGCTGCTCGCCGAGGGCCGCACCCCCGTCCTCGTCGGCGGCTCCGGCCTGTACGTGCGCGGCGCCGTGGACGCCCTGGAGTTCCCCGGCACCGACCCCGAGGTCAGGGCCCGTCTGGAGGCCGAGCTCGACGAGCACGGCCCCGGGGTCCTGCACGCCCGGCTCGCCGCCGCCGACCCCGAGGCGGCCCGCGCGATCCTGCCCGGCAACGGGCGCCGCATCGTCCGCGCCCTGGAGGTCATCGAGATCACCGGGAAGCCCTTCACCGCCAACCTCCCCGGGCACGAGTCGGTCTACGACACGGTCCAGATCGGCGTCGACGTGGCCCGCCCCGAACTCGACGAGCGGATCACCACGCGCGTGGACCGCATGTGGGAGGCCGGACTCGTCGACGAGGTCCGCGCCCTGGAGGCGCTCGGCCTGCGCGAGGGGCGTACGGCCTCCCGCGCGCTCGGCTACCAGCAGGTGCTCACGGCGCTCGCCGGGGAGTGCACCGAGGACGAGGCGCGCGCCGAGACCGTGCGCGCCACCAAGCGCTTCGCCCGCCGCCAGGACTCGTGGTTCCGCCGCGACCCGCGCGTCCACTGGCTGAGCGGGGCCGCCGATCACCGCGGGGAACTCCCGCGGGAGGCGCTGTCGTTGGTCGAACGAGCGGTTACAGCCTGATCACGTGATGGCATCGGGACGCACTGCCCGTCATTTCGGCGGTCGTGAGCGTGCCATCATCGAGCATCGATCGACCAAGTGGAGTCCGAGTTGGGAGGGCGCGTGGCGATGGAGGCCGGCCCTCGCGACAGAGAACAGCACGAGTCGGTCCCCGGGGGTGCCCCGGGGCTGACGCCCGACGGGCCCGACGACGCCGAGGGCTCCGCGGTCGAGGTCGACGCGGCCGAGGTCGAGGTCGAGCTGCGCCCCCGGCGCCTGCTGAGGTTCTGGCAGCTCGCCCCGATCCTGGGGCTCGCCGCCGTCGGCTCCCTGATGTTCGCCTTCCCGCTGGCCTTCGGCTCGGGCGACGGCGGCGCGGTCGTCGCGATGCTCGGACTGCTCATCAGCTTCTGCGCCGCCGGCTGGGGCATGATGGCCGCCCGCAAGGTCGGCCACACCTGGCCGGGGCTGCCGCAGCGCGGCTCCGGAGAGCGGCCGGACTGGCGGGTCCTCGCCCTGTACGTGACCACCATCGCCGCCCTCGTCGCGCTCGCGGTCTGGCGCGTCGCCCGCCTTCGCTGAGCCCCCCCCGCCGGGCCCGGCGGGGCCGCCGCCGGCCCGCCCCGTGGACAAGCGGAACGGGCGTCCGGGCGGCACCGTACAGTTGATCTCGTGACCAGCACGCAGACCACCCCGCTCCGCTATCTCAAGGGCCACGGCACCGAGAACGACTTCGTGATCGTCCCCGACGCGGAGAACGACATCGACCTGCCCCCCGCCCTCGTCGCCCGGCTCTGCGACCGCCGCGCCGGTCTCGGCGGCGACGGCGTGCTGCACGTCGTGCGCAGCGCCGCCCACCCCGAGGCCCGCGCCATGGCCGGCGAGGCCGAGTGGTTCATGGACTACCGCAACGCCGACGGCACGGTCGCCGAGATGTGCGGCAACGGGGTCCGGGTCTTCGCCCGCTACCTGGAGCACGCCGGGCACGTCACCGCCGGCGAGGTCGCCGTCGCCACCCGCGGCGGGGTCAAGCGCGTCCACCTCGACAAGGACGGCTCCGTCACCGTCTCCATGGGCCGCGCCGTCCTCCCCGAGGAAGGCGTCACGGTCGCCGTCGACGGCCGCAGCTGGCCCGCGCGGAACGTGAACATGGGCAATCCCCACGCGGTCGCCTTCGTCGAGGACCTCGCCCACGCGGGCACCCTGTACGACGAGCCGCCGTATGAGCCCGCCACCGTCTACCCCGACGGGGTCAACATCGAGTTCGTCGTGGACCGGGGCCCCCGCCACGTCGCCATGCGCGTGCACGAGCGCGGCGCCGCCGAGACCCGCTCCTGCGGCACCGGTGCCTGCGCGGTCGCCGTCGCCGCCGCCCGCCGCGACGGCGCGGACCCGGCCGAGACCGGCGCCCCCGCCACGTACACCGTCGACGTCCTCGGCGGCACCCTCGTCATCACCGAGCACCCCGACGGCGAGATCGAGATGACCGGACCGGCCGTCATCGTCGCCGAGGGCACCCTGGAGCCCTCCTGGCTCGCCCAGCACTGAGCGCCGACCGACCGCCCGGCCCCTGAAGGCCGGTGCGGTCCGGCCCCGGCCCCTGAGGTCGGTACGGTCCGGCCCCGGCCCCTGAAGGCCGGTGCGGTCCGGCCCCGGCCCCCGAGGCCGGTACGGTCCTGCCCCGAGCTCAGGGCAGGACCGTACCGGAATCGAAACAGTCAACGACTGTCGTGTCGCTCGAATGGGTGATCCGATTCACGCTGGGCGAGAGCGTGACTTCGCCGCGTGGTGGGGTCGGTAGCATCAAGCACCGGCCCCCCGGGCTCTCCCCGCCCGTCCACCGCCGGTCGACGTCGCCGGAGGTGCCCCATGAGCGCAGAGGCCACGAACCCCGTGAGCGCGGTTGACGCCGCGGCCACCGACACGGGCGTCCGCAGGCGCGGACGCGCCAGGCTCGATCTGCGGAGGCTCGGCCGGGCCGCCCTGCTCGGCGCCACCGCGGGCCCCGCCCCGCGCGACCGGCTGCCCGACGCCATCAGCCACGTCGCCGAGGCACACCGGGCCCACCACCCCGAGGCCGACCTCTCCGTGCTGCGCCGTGCGTACGTGCTCGCGGAGTCCTCGCACCGGGGGCAGTTCCGCAAGAGCGGCGAGCCGTACATCACCCACCCGCTCGCCGTCACCCTGATCCTCGCGGAACTCGGCGCCGAGACCACCACCCTGACCGCCTCCCTCCTCCACGACACCGTCGAGGACACCGAGGTGACGCTCGATCAGGTACGCCGGGAGTTCGGCGACGAGGTCGCGTACCTCGTCGACGGCGTCACCAAGGTGGAGAAGATCGACTACGGCGCCGCGGCCGAGCCCGAGACCTTCCGCAAGATGCTCGTCGCCACCGGCGACGACGTCCGGGTCATGTCGATCAAACTCGCCGACCGGCTCCACAACATGCGCACCCTCGGCGTGATGCGCCCCGAGAAACAGGCCCGCATCGCCAAGGTCACCCGGGACGTCCTCATCCCGCTCGCCGAACGGCTCGGAGTCCAGGCCCTCAAGACCGAACTGGAGGACCTCGTCTTCGCGATCCTCCATCCCGAGGAGTACGAGACCACCCGCGCGCTCATCGCCGACGCCACCGGCTCCGGCTCCCCCGACGCGCTCGCCGCCGTCGCCGAACGGGTCGGCGCCGTCCTGCGCGAGGCGGACATCGCCGCCGAAGTCCTCGTCCGCCCCCGCCACTTCGTCTCCGTCCACCGCGTCCGCCTCAAGCGCGGGGAACTACGCGGCTGCGACTTCGGGCGGCTGCTCGTCCTCGTCGCCGAGGACGCCGACTGCTACGCGGTCCTCGGCGAGCTGCACACCTGCTTCACCCCGCTGATCTCGGAGTTCAAGGACTTCATCGCGGCCCCCAAGTTCAACCTCTACCAGTCCCTGCACACCGCGATCGCCGCGCCCGACGGCGGCGTCGCCGAGGTCCTCATCCGCACCCACCGCATGCACAAGGTCGCCGAGGCCGGCGTCGTCGCCCTCGGCAGCCCGTACGGCACCGCGGACCCCGCCGAGGGCGACACGGCGGCCGAGGACGGTGAGCGCGCCGACCCCACCCGGCCCGGCTGGCTCGCCCGGCTCCTCGACTGGCAGCAGTCCACCCCCGACCCCGACACCTTCTGGAGCTCGCTCCACGCCGACCTCGCCGAGGACCACGAGCTCACCGTCTTCCGGGCCGACGGCGGAACCCTGGGCCTGCCCGCCGGCGCCACCTGCGTCGACGCCGCCTACGCCCAGCACGGCTACGCCGCCCACGCCTGCCTCGGCGCCCGCGTCAACGGCCGGCTCGCCCCGCTGAGCACCGTCCTCTCCGACGGCGACACCGTGCAGCTGCTCCTCGCCCAGGACACCGGCTCCGGACCCTCCCCGGCCTGGCTGGACCACGCCCGCACCCCCGCCGCGCGGATCGCCATCACCGCCTGGCTCCAGGCGCACCCGGAAGCAGCCGCCCAGCCCGCCGCCGCCCCGCGCCCGCCGCTCAGCGTGGCCGCCGACCGCCGCTCCCGCGCGGAGCTCCACGCCGACCTCGGCGGCGGCCCGCCACCCCCGGTACGCCCGGCCGGCTGCTGCACGCCCGTGCCCCCCGACACGATCACCGGCTTCCGGGTCCGCGGCGGCGCCGTCACCGCCCACCGCACCGGCTGTCCCGCCGTCGCCGTCATGCACCGCCTCGGCCGGCCCGCCGTCCCCGTCCGCTGGGGCGACGCCGCCCACTGCCGGGTCACCCTCGTCGCCGAATCCTTCGGCCGGCCCGGCCTGCTCGCCGACCTCACCGAAGCCATCGCCACCGCCGGCGCGGAGGTCGTCTCCGCCACCGTCGAGCCGCCCAGCGAGCAACGCGTCCGCCACACGTACACCCTGCAACTGGCCGACGCCGCCGAACTCCCCCAGCTCATGCGCGCCATGCGCGCCGTCCCCGGTGTCTACGACGTCGACCGGACCCACCGCCTCTGACCCGGGCACCCGGCACCCCGGCACCCCGGCACCCCGGCACCCCGACACACGACCGGGCCGCCGGCCTTCCGGACCGAGGCCACATCCCCCACGTCCCGGACCGGCGCCGTGAAGGCCCGCCGGTGACCCCTTCGGGTGGCGGGTGCGCGCGTCGGCCGGGGCAGGGGGCGGGGTGCTGGTAGCCCTGTGGGCCATGGCGCACACATCCCCGCCCCTCCCGCAGGCCCCCACCGCCCCCGGCGGAACCGCGCGCCGGCGGCCGGCCCGCCGGCCCTGGCTCCGGTCCGCCGTCCTCGTCGCCGCCTCCGTCGGCCTGGTCGCCGCCGCGCTGCCCGCCCCGGCGCCGCTCGGCATCGGCGACCCGCTCTTCCCGCACCTCGGCAACCCCGGCTACGACGTCCGCGCGTACGACATCGCCCTCACCTACTCCGGAGTGAACACCGAGCCGCTCGCCGCCGTCACCCGGGTCGACGCCCTCGCCACCGCCGACCTCGACCGGCTCCACCTCGACTTCGCCCACGGCACGGTCTCCGCCGTCACCGTCGACGGCCTCCCCGCCGCGTACGAGACCAGCGGCGAGGACCTGGTCGTCACCCCCGCCGTCCCGATCGACGCCGGCGAACCCGTCACCGTCACCGTCCGCCACACCAGCGACCCGCGCGGTCCCGCCGCGAGCGGCGGCTGGGTCCGCACCTCCGACGGACTCGCCATGGCCAACCAGGCCGACGCCGCCCACCGGGTCTTCCCCTCCAACGACCACCCCTCCGACAAGGCCGACTTCACCTTCCGCATCACCGCCCCGCGCGAGCTCACCGCCGTCGCCAACGGCCTCCCCGCCGGTCGCGCCGACCACGGCGCCACCACCACCTGGACCTACCGCACCCGCCACCCCATGGCCACCGAGCTCGCCCAGGTCTCCATCGGCCGCTCCACCGTCCTGCACCGCACCGGCCCCCGCTCCCTCCCGATCCGGGACGTCGTCCGCACCGAGGACCGGGACCTGATGGAGCCCTGGCTGCGCAAGACCCCCGGCCACCTGGAATGGATGGAGGACAAGGTCGGCCCGTACCCCTTCGAGACGTACGGCGTGCTCGTCGCCGACGCCACCACCGGCTTCGAGCTGGAGACCCAGACCCTCTCCCTCTTCGAGCGGCGCCTCTTCACCGACCCCCGCTTCCCCGAGTGGTACGTGGACGCCGTCATGGTCCACGAACTGGCCCACCACTGGTTCGGCGACAGCGTCACCCCCCGCATGTGGTCCGACCTGTGGCTGAGCGAGGGACACGCCAGCTGGTACGAGGCGCTGTACGCCGACGAGAAGGCCGGCCGGTCCATGGAGCAGCGGATGAAGGCCGCGTACACCGCCTCCGACGGCTGGCGCGCGAACGGCGGGCCGCCGGCCGAGCCCCTCCCGCCCACGCCCGGCGCCAAGATCAGCCTCTTCCGGCCCGTCGTCTACGACGGCAGCGCCCTCGTCCTCTACGCCCTCCGGCACGAGATCGGCACCGACGCCTTCGACCGCCTGCAACGCCGCTGGGTCGCCTCCCACCGCGACGGCACCGCCTCCACCGCCGACTTCACGGCCCTGGCCGAACAGGTCTCGGGCCGCGAGCTCGACGCCTTCTTCGCGGGCTGGCTGTACGGCGAGAAGACCCCGCCCATGCCCGGCCACCCGGACTGGCGCAGCCTCCCGCCCGCCGACGCGAAACGCTGAGGAAACCCGGGTGACGGGCGCCGGGCGGCCGTGTCACCATTTTCACGTCGGCGACGCGGCCGGCCGCCGGACCCGCGAGGGACCCCAGGGGGGTCTCCGGGGGAATCATCCGGGGCCGCCGCACGTTGTACCGACATCATCGTTCCGACCGACGTAAGGATCCAATGACCTCCTCTTCTTCCCCTTCCCAGGACGAGCAGAGCTTCGCGGAGTCGCGCCGCACCGAGAGCCTTCGGGCCGATGCCCTGATGGAAGAGGACGTCGCCTGGAGCCACGAGATCGACGGAGAGCGGGACGGCGAGCAGTTCGACCGCTCCGAGCGCGCCGCGCTGCGCCGCGTCGCCGGCCTCTCCACCGAGCTCGAGGACGTCACCGAGGTCGAGTACCGGCAGCTGCGCCTGGAGCGCGTCGTGCTCGTCGGCGTCTGGACCTCGGGGACCGTGCAGGACGCCGAGAACTCCCTCGCGGAGCTCGCCGCCCTCGCCGAGACGGCGGGCGCCCTCGTCCTCGACGGCGTCATCCAGCGCCGCGACAAGCCCGACCCGGCCACCTTCATCGGTTCCGGCAAGGCCAGGGAGCTCCGGGACATCGTCGTCGAGACCGGTGCCGACACCGTCGTCTGCGACGGCGAGCTCAGCCCCGGCCAGCTCATCGCCCTCGAAGACGTCGTCAAGGTCAAGGTGGTCGACCGGACCGCCCTGATCCTCGACATCTTCGCCCAGCACGCCAAGTCCCGAGAGGGCAAGGCGCAGGTCGCCCTCGCGCAGATGCAGTACATGCTGCCGCGACTGCGCGGCTGGGGTCAGTCGCTGTCCCGGCAGATGGGTGGCGGCGGCGGTGGCGGCATGGCCACCCGTGGTCCCGGTGAGACCAAGATCGAGACCGACCGGCGCCGCATCCGCGAGAAGATGGCGAAGATGCGCCGGGAGATCGCGGAGATGAAGACCGGCCGCGACATCAAGCGGCAGGAAAGGCGCCGCAACAAGGTTCCCTCGGTCGCCATCGCCGGCTACACCAACGCCGGCAAGTCCTCGCTGCTCAACCGCCTCACGGGCGCCGGCGTCCTGGTGGAGAACGCGCTGTTCGCCACCCTCGACCCGACCGTCCGCCGGGCCGAGACGCCGTCCGGCCGGGTCTACACCCTGGCCGACACCGTCGGCTTCGTCCGGCACCTGCCGCACCACCTGGTCGAGGCGTTCCGCTCCACCATGGAGGAGGTCGCCGACGCCGACCTCATCCTGCACGTGGTGGACGGCTCGCACCCCGCCCCGGAGGAGCAGCTGGCCGCCGTGCGCGAGGTCTTCCGGGACGTCGGCGCGGTGAACGTGCCGGAGATCGTGATCGTCAACAAGGCCGACGCGGCCGACCCGCTGGTCCTCCAGCGTCTGCTCCGCGTCGAGAAGCACTCCATGGCCGTCTCCGCCCGCTCGGGCGCGGGCATCGAGGAGCTGCTCGCCCTGATCGACCGCGAGCTGCCCCGCCCGGAGGTGGAGATCGAGGTCCTCCTGCCCTACACGCAGGGCGGTCTCGTCTCCCGCGTCCACGCCGAGGGCGAGATGCTCTCCGAGGAGCACACCTCCGAGGGCACCCTGGTCAAGGCCCGGGTGCACGAGGAGCTGGCGGCGGCGCTCGCGCCGTACGTCCCCGCCGCGCACTGAGCACGGACCGCCGTACGAAGACGTCGGCCCCCTCCCCGATCAAGGGGAGGGGGCCGACGCCTTTCTCCGTCCCGCTGGCCGGTCCGCCGGCCGTCCCGCAGGCCGTCCCGCGGGTCGGTCCGCCGGCTGTCCCGCCGGCCGGTCCGCCGCCCGGGATCGGATCAGCGGGCGAACTTCTTGCTGACCATGTCGTACGCGTCCTTGGCACCCCGGCCGAGCTGCGGACCGGCCAGCCAGCCGTTGCCCCGCGCCGGGCCGATCGAGGTGTTCGACACCAGCGCCGTCTTCCCGCCCGGCAGCGCGCGGAACCAGCCGCCGCCCGACGAACCGGCCGTCATCGTGCAGCCGATCCGGTACATCACCGGCGTCGCGGGCGCCACCGTGAGCCGCGAGGCCCCGGTCAGGCACTTGTGCATGATCACGCCGTTGTACGGGGCTGCCTGCGGGTAGCCCCAGGCCCCCACGGTCCCGGCCCGGGACGGAGCCGGGGCGGAGAAGTCGACCGGCAGCGCCGCGCCGACGGTCTCCTCCAGCGACTTGCCGCCGCGCTGCGGCTGCACGTGCAGGACGGCGTAGTCGTACGCCCACGCCTGATTCGTGCCACCGCGCTGGATCCACTCGCCGGAGGTCACCGCCCAGTCCGCCCAGTACTGGCCGTACGGGTAGACCTCGTGCGACCGCGCGTCGCGCAGCGCGGCCGGCGACTTGCCCAGGTCGTTGAAGGCGGGGACGAAGGTGATGTTGCGGTACCAGCCGCCGCGCTCCCCGGCGTGCACGCAGTGCCCGGCCGTCCAGACCAGGTTCGACCTGCCGGGCCGGCGCGGGTCCTTCACGATCGTGCCCGAGCAGACCATCGACCCCTCAGGGGAGTCGAAGAAGATCTTGCCGACCGGGGCGGCGTTGCGGTGGTAGGGCGTCTTCTCCCGCTGTGCCGTCACCGGCCGCGGCACCGGATCGGAGCCGGAGGTCCCGGCCTGCGCGGTGATCGTCGGGTCCGGGCTCTTGGCCGACTGCATGCGCGCCGGGTCCCACAGGTCCTCGATGACCGGGTTGACGAAGTCCTCGGCCTCACGCAGCCAGGTGGAGGTGTCCCAGTCCTTCCACCCGCCCTTCTTCCAGGCGTCGACGTCGACGCCGTGCTCCTTGAGCTTGTCGGCGAGCTCGCCGGCGAGGTCGCCCGCGTCGGTACCGGTGCCGCCGTCGCCGCCCTCGGCCGGCGCGGGCGCGGAGCTGCTCGCCCCGGCCGGCTTGTCCGAAGCCTGGGTCCCGCCGGGCCCGCAGGCCGTGACGGTCAGCGCGAGCACCGTCGTCACGCCGAGGGCCGCGGGTATGAGTCGTACAGAGCGCATGTGGTGGTGTCCCCCTGAAACCTGAAAGGTGTCCTGAGCGAGCGGAGGGAGGCGGGACCGCACCGGTCCCGCCTCCCTCCGCTCACACGCCGTGGCTCACCGGCTCACTGGCCGGCGTACTTCTTGCTGACCTCGTCGAAGATCGCCTTGGCCTCGGGGCCGAGACGCGGGCCTGCCAGCCAGCCGGCCGTCGACGGGCCGATCGAGGTGTTCGACACCAGCGCGGGCTGGCCGTCCTTGCCCGTGGCGACCCAGCCGCCACCGGACGAACCGGCCGTCATCGTGCAGCCGATGCGGTACATGGTGGGCTGCTCCGCCTTCAGCGACAGCCGGCCCGGCTTGTCCGCGCACTGGAACATCTTCTGGCCGTCGAAGGGCGGCGCCGCCGGGTAGCCGGTCGCGGTCATGTCCGCGATCTTCGGCACCGCGGGGGCGTTGAAGTCGACCGGCAGGGCCGTGCCGACCGTCTCCTCCAGCGACTTGCCGGACGAGCCCTTCTCCGGGGTCACCTGGATGACCGCGAAGTCGTACGGGGCGCCCGCGCCGCCGGTGGACGCGCCCTGCGCGATCCACTCGTCGGAGGTCTTCACCCAGTCCGCCCACCACACGCCGTAGGGGGCGATCTGCTCGCGCGAGGCCTTCTCCAGAGCGGAGGTCTCCAGCGCGGCGTCGTTGTAGGAGGGGACGAAGGCGATGTTGCGGTACCAGCCGCCCTCTTTGCCCTTGTGGACGCAGTGGCCGGCGGTCCACACGAGGTTGGACTTGCCCGGGTGGGCCGGGTCCTTGATCACGGTCGCGGAGCAGACCATGGAACCGTCGGGGCCGTCGAAGAACACCTTGCCGGACGCGGGCGCGTTGCCGTGGTACTTCGCCGGGACCGCCTTGGCCTTCACCGGGTCGGGCGTCGGGTCGGTGACCCCCTCGTCGCCCGAGATGTCCTCCTCCTCGACCGGCCGCTCGGGACGCTCGGCGTCCCTCATCCGGTCCGGGTCCCAGAGGTCCTCGATGATCGGGTTGACGAAGTCCTTGGCCTCACGGAGCCACTTGTCCTTGTCCCAGTTCCTCCACTCGCCGTCGCGCCACTTGTCGACGTCGATCCCGTGGTCCTTCAGCCGCTGCTTCAGGTCCTCCGGAATCTTGATCTTGTCGACCGGGTTCTCGTTCACCGGCGCGCTGGGCTTGTCTCCCGCGTTCTCCTCGCTCGGGCCGCAGGCCGTCGCGGTGAGCGTCAGCGCCGCGACGGCGGATGCCGCCATCAGCAGCGGACGAATCGATCGCATCTCGTGATCCCCCTGGGACTACGTCAACTGGTGCATGTCTGAGCATCGGTCGTACTCGTGTCCGGACGGACACGGGACCGACGGCCCCCACTATGCCGGTGCCGGAGGGGACGGTACGCGCCCCGCCCGCGGTTCCGGAGCCGGTACGGCCGTTGCCATGCCGTGATCCACGCCACGCCAAGGAACTTGCCTCCGGCCCGTGTTCCCCGGCAGTTCCCGTCGTTGGTACGTACGGGGGACACAACGACACCGCCCGGCACGGCCTTTGGGCGCGGTCCGGCGGCCCACCGATGTGCAACGCAACTGTTATCGCGGGAGGACACCGAGCCGTGGCCGTGACCGAATCAGCGCCAGCCACCGCCCCCACCCGCCCCCCGGCACCCACGACCCCACCCTCACCCCCACCCCCAGCCCGTGCTCCGAGCCCGACGCCGCCCCCGCACCCGACGGACGCGTCCCCGAGCGATGCGCCCACGCCGGGGGCGGCGCCCGCCGTGACTCCCGCCCCGACCCCGGAGGCGACGTCCGACCCGGCCTCGGACCCGGAGACGCCTTCCGTCGCCCCGGCGCCCTCGGTCCCGGAAGCGACCTCCGTCGCCCCGGCCGCCCCGGACGTGACCCCCACCGGCGGCCCGGCGCCGGTGAGCGAGGCCACGAGGAAGCCCGCCGCCTCGACCCGGCGCGGCTACGGCACGGTGGCGGGCGGGGGATACGAGGCCATCCTGCGGCGGCAGGCCCAGCGCGAGTCCAGCGCCCGCACCTACGCCCGCTCGCTGCCGATCGTCCCGGTCCGCGCCCGCGGCCTGACCATCGAGGGCGCCGACGGCCGCCGCTACCTCGACTGCCTCTCCGGCGCCGGCACCCTCGCGCTCGGCCACAACCACCCCGTCGTCCTGGAAGCCATCCACCGGGTCCTCGACTCCGGAGCCCCCCTCCACGTCCTCGACCTCGCGACCCCGGTCAAGGACGCCTTCACCTCCGAACTCTTCGCCACCCTCCCTCCGGAGCTCGCCGCCGACGCCCGCATCCAGTTCTGCGGCCCCGCCGGCACCGACGCCGTCGAAGCCGCCCTCACCCTGGTCCGCACCGCCACCGGCCGCAGCGGCCTCTTCGCCTTCACGGGCGCCTACCACGGCATGACCACCGGCGCCCTCGCCGCCTCCGGCGGCGCCGAGGACGTCCGCGTCACCCGCCTCCCGTACCCGCAGTCCTACCGCTGCCCCTACGGTGTCGGCGGCGAGCGCGGAGCCGAACTCTCCGCCCGCTGGACCGAGACCCTCCTCGACGACCCCAAGAGCGGCGTCACCACCCCCGCCGGGATGATCGTCGAGGCGGTCCAGGGCGAGGGCGGCGTCCTCCCCGCCCCCGACGCCTGGATGCGCCGCATGCGGGCGATCACCGCCCGGCACTCCATCCCCCTCGTCGTCGACGAGGTCCAGACCGGCGTCGGCCGTACCGGCGCCTTCTGGGCCGTCGAGCACAGCGGTGTCGTCCCCGACGTGATGGTCCTCTCCAAGGCCATCGGCGGCTCCCTCCCGCTCGCCGTCGTCGTGTACCGCTCCGGACTCGACGCCTGGGGGCCCGGAGCCCACGCCGGCACCTTCCGCGGCAACCAGCTCGCCATGGCCGCCGGCACCGCCACCCTCGCGTACGTCCGCGAGAACCGGCTCGCCGACCGGGCCGCCACCCTCGGGGCCCGGATGCTCGGCCGACTCCAGGGCCTCCAGGCCGCCCACCCCTGCGTCGGCGACGTGCGCGGCCGCGGTCTCATGATCGGCGTCGAGCTCGTCGATCCCGGGGCCGCCGGACCCGACGACCTCGCCCCGCCCGCCGCCCCGGCCCTCGCCCGCGCCGTCCGGCGCGAATGCCTCACCCGCGGACTCATCGTCGAACTCGGCGGCCGGCACTCCGCCGTCGTCCGCCTCCTCCCCCCGCTCACCCTCACCGACGAGCAGGCCACCGCCGTCCTGGACCGTTTCGCCGACGCCCTCGCCGCCGCCGAGCGGGCCCATGCCCCCCGGCCGCCCGCCCCCCACCGGCCCGTCCCCGGCCCGTCCCACTGACCCGGACCGCCCCCGGCCCCCTCTCCAAGGAAACCCGCGTGAACGCCACCCCCACCTCTCAGGTGCCCGAGACCGAGACCCGCCCCGACGCCGAGGAGCGCACGGTCCCGCGCCAGCACACCGGCCCCGCCCCCCTCCGGCCGCCCCGCCCCGCAGGCGCCCCCGCCGCAGGCCCGCACCGGACCACCGCCACGACCGCGGACCCGCTCGACGACCCCGACCCCCAGCGGGCCGCCGACACCGCGGCCGTCGAGAACCTCCTCCGCTGCTGGGTCCGGGAGAAGAACCTCCCCACCCCCGACACGGCCACCCTCCGCATTCCTCTCGACGCCAGCGGCACCGCCCTCCTCGTCCCCGTCCGCTACTGGTCGCCCACCGGCTGGCACCGCTTCGGCACCCCCGCCCTGGAGAACCTCCCCTCCAGCGCCCCGGCCGTCGACGCCGTCACCCTCGCCGCCCTCCTCAGCCGCGAGACCGGCCGCCCGGAGGCCACCGAACTCGTCGGTCGCGTCGCCGACTCCGCCCGCCGCACCGCCGACTTCCTCGCCGCCCGCCGCGGCGACCCCCGGCCCCACCCCGACGCCGACCTCTTCCTCGCCGCCGAACAGTCCCTCCTCCTCGGCCACCCGCTCCACCCCACCCCCAAGAGCCGCGAAGGACTCTCCGAGGCAGAGGCCCGCCTCTACTCGCCCGAACTCCACGGCTCCTTCCCCCTCCACTGGTTCGCCGTCGACCACTCACTCCTCGTCTCCGATTCCGCCTGGACCGAGCAGGGCCGCCCCGTCACAGCCGAACAGCTCGCCGCCGGCCTCGCCGAGGGCCTCGCCCACCCCACCGGCACCGCCCCGCTGCCCCTGCACCCGTGGCAGGCCCGCGAACTCCTCCACCGCCCCGACATCCGCGCCCTCCTCGACCAGGGCCTCCTCCACGACCTCGGCCCGCACGGCAGCGACTGGCACCCCACCTCCTCCGTCCGCACCGTCCACCGCCCCGGCGCCCGCGCCATGCTCAAGCTCTCCCTCGGCCTGCGCATCACCAACTCCCGCCGCGAGAACCTCCGCAAGGAGCTCCACCGCGGCGTGGAGGTCCACCGCCTGCTGCGCACCGGCCTCGTCGACGACTGGCAGGCCGCCCACCCGGGCTTCGACATCGTCCGCGACCCCGCCTGGCTCGCCGTCGACGCGCCCGACGGCACCCCCGTGCCCGGACTCGACCTGATGATCCGGCACAACCCCTTCGGCCCCGGCGACGACGCCGTCTGCCTCGCGGCCCTCACTTCCCCCCGCCCCCGGGCCGGAGCCACCGCCATGAGCTCCCGCCTCGCCGACCTCGTCGGCGGCCTCTCCGCCCGCACCGGTCGCCCCGTCACGGCCGTCTCCGCCGAGTGGTTCCTCCGCTACCTCGACCAGGTGGTCCGCCCCGTCCTCTGGCTCGACGGCCACGCCGGCATCGCCCTGGAAGCCCACCAGCAGAACACCCTCGTCCTCCTGGACGCCGACGGCTGGCCCATCGGCGGCCGCTACCGGGACAACCAGGGCTACTACTTCCGCGAGTCCCACCGGGCCGAGCTGGAGAGCCGCCTCCCCGGCATCGGCACCCACAGCGACACCTTCGTCTCCGACCAGGTCACCGACGAGCGCTTCGCCTACTACCTCGGCATCAACAACGTCCTGGGCCTGATCGGCGCCTTCGGCGCCCAGCACCTCGCCGACGAGCGGGTCCTGCTCGCCGCTCTCCGCTCCTTCCTCTCCTCCGCCACAGGGCTCGGTTCACCCCTCCCGCACCGTCTCCTCGAAGCGGCCACCCTCCGCAGCAAGGCCAACCTCCTCACCCGCCTCCACGGCCTCGACGAACTCGTCGGCCCCGTCGACACCCAGTCCGTCTACGTCACCATCACCAACCCCCTCCGCGCCTGAGCCCCCGGCGGCCCGCCATCCGCCGCCCACCGCCGTCTGTCCCGTCCACCGGCCCACTCCCGTCCACCCACAGCGGGGAAGCCCTCGAACCATGGAAGACCCACCCCATGTCCATACATCCGGACCACAGACCCGACCTCGGCACCACACCCGCCGACCACCCATCGGCCGAACCGGCAGGCGACGACACCCTCGACCTGCGCGTCGACGACCTCGTCGCCCTCCTCACGGGAGGCCGACCCGACACCGCTCCCGACACCGTCCCCGGCACAGACCTCGGCACTGACCTCGGGAACGATGCCGGGACCGGCCGGAGCGCGGGCCCCGACACCGATACCGCCGTCGACGGCCGTCTCGACGGCGACCTGCTCGACTCCGTCGCCTCCTGGGCACCGGCAGACACCCGCTTCGGCAGCTTCCGCCTCGTCCCCGTCCGCCCGGGACGCGACCTGCCCCTGCTCACCCGGTGGATGAACGACCCCGCCGTCGCCGCCTTCTGGGAACTCGCCGGACCCGAGACGGTCACCGCCGACCACGTCCGCGCCCAGCACGAAGGCGACGGCCGCAGCGTCCCCTGCCTCGGAGTGCTCGACTCCACCCCGATGAGCTACTTCGAGATCTACCGCGCCGACCTCGACCCGCTCGCCCGCGCCTACCCGGCCCGCCCGCACGACACGGGTATCCATCTCCTCCTCGGAGGCGTCGCGGACCGGGGCCGGGGAGTCGGCACCGCACTCCTGCGGGCCGTCGCCGATCTCGTCCTCGACCACCGTCCCCGCTGCACCCGCGTCGTCGCCGAACCCGACATCCGCAACACCCCCTCCGTCTCGGCCTTCCTCAGCGCCGGCTTCCGCTACGCCGCGGAGATCGACCTGCCCGACAAACGAGCCGCGCTCATGATCCGTGACCGGGCCCTCCGTCACGTTCTGTGAACACCCTCTGCCTCTGATACACCGCTCGACCCACACCGGTTCCCACTTCGAGGAGTCTTTGTGACGCCGTCCCCAGCACCCCACGACTCCGCACGACCCGCGGCGGCCCCCGCCGCCGAGCTGCTCGCGCCCCCCGAGCTCAACCCCACCGCCTGGACCCGCGCCTCCGCCCGTACCCTCGCCAAGGCCCTCGGCGAGTTCGCCTACGAGGAGATCCTCGAACCCGTCCCCGTCGGCGGCGACGCCCCCGACCGCTACGCCCTCACCCTCGACGACGGCACCACCCTCGCCTTCACCGCCCGCCGCGGCGCCTACGGCGGCTGGCGCGTCGCACCCGACACGATCACCCACGACGGCCGGCCGCTCACCGACCCCCTGGCCCTCCTCGTCGGCGCCCGCCGGCTCCTCGACCTCGACGGCGCGACCCTCGGCCACCTCATCCGCGAGCTCTCCACCACCCTCGCCGCCGAGGCGCGCCTCGACCACACGGCCCTCACCGCCGACCGCCTCGCCGACCTGCCGTACGCAGAACTCGAAGGCCACCAGACCGGACACCCCTGGCTCGTCCTCAACAAGGGCCGGATCGGGTTCTCCGCGGGCGACGCCGCCCACTGGGCCCCCGAAGCCCGCCGAGCCACCCGCCTCCCGTGGATCGCCGTCAGCAACCGCCTCGCCGCCTATCGCGGTGTGACGGGGCTCGACACCCCCGACCACCTCTACGCCCGCGAACTCGACCCGTCCGTCAGGGAGGCGTTCCGCGCCGAGCTCACCGCCCGTGGCCTCGACCCCGACGTCTATCTGCTGCTCCCCGTCCACCCCTGGCAGTGGGACGAGATCCTGCTCCCGCTCTACGCCCCCGCCATCGCCTCCGGAGCCATCGTCCCGCTCCCGTCCGACGGCGACCTCCGCCTGCCGCAGCAGTCCATCCGCACCTTCCTCAACACCAGCCGCCCCGACCGGCACACCGTCAAACTCCCGCTCTCCGTCCTCAACACCCTCGTCTGGCGCGGCCTCCCCACCGAGCGCACCCTCGCCGCCCCCGCCGTCACGGCCTGGGTCCACAGCCTGCGCGACGCCGACCCCTTCCTCCGCGAGGAGTGCGGGGTGATCCTCCTCGGCGAGGTCGCCTCCGTCACCGTCGAGCACCCCCTGTACGACCGACTGCCCGAAGTTCCCTACCAGTACAAGGAACTCCTCGGCGCGATCTGGCGCGAACCGCTCCGCCTGCCGCCCGGCGAGCGGGCCCGCACCCTCGCCGCCCTCCTCCACACCGACCCCGACGGCCGCGCCTTCGTCGCGGCCCTCGTCGAGCGCTCCGGGCTGGCTCCCGACGTCTGGCTCCGTCACCTCTTCGCCGCCCTGCTGCCGCCCCTGCTCCACTTCCTCTACCGCTACGGCACGGTCTTCTCCCCGCACGGCGAGAACGCGATCGTCGTCTACGACGAGGAGGACGTCCCCGTCCGCCTGGCGATCAAGGACTTCGTGGACGACGTCAACATCAGCGCCCGCCCGCTCCCCGAGCACGACGCGATGCCCGACGACGTCCGCGCCGTCCTCCTCGCCGAGGAGCCCGGCTTCCTCACCCAGTTCATCCATTCGGGGCTCTTCGTGGGCGTCTTCCGCTACCTCGCCCCGCTGTGCGAGGAACAACTCGACGTGCCCGAGGCGCACTTCTGGGCCCTCGTCCGCGCCGAGATCCTCCGCCACCAGGAGCGCTTCCCCGAGCTGAAGGACCGGTTCGAGCTCTTCGACCTGCTCACCCCGCGGATCGAACGGCTCTGCCTCAACCGCAACCGGCTGCACATGGACGGCTACCGGGACCGCTCCGACCGTCCGCACGCCGCCGTCCACGGCACCGTCCCCAACCCGCTCGCGTGATCGGTGGGAGTGACTCCGCTGTCAGTGCCGCACCGTAGGCTGGGAACGCTATGACGAAGCCATCCCTCCCCGACCTCCTCCACGCCGCCGTCGCCGCTGTCGGCGGTACGGAGCGGCCCGGCCAGGTCACCATGGCCGAGGCCGTGGCCGAGGCCATCGACGACAATTCCCACCTGCTCGTGCAGGCGGGCACCGGCACCGGAAAGTCGCTCGGCTATCTCGTGCCGGCCCTCGCACACGGGGAGAGGGTGGTGGTCGCCACGGCCACCCTGGCGCTCCAGCGCCAGCTCGTCGAGCGCGACCTGCCGCGGACGGTCGACGCGCTGCACCCGCAGCTGCGCCGCCGCCCCCAGTTCGCCATGCTCAAGGGCCGCTCGAACTACCTCTGCCTGCACCGCCTCCACGAAGGAGTCCCGCAGGACGAGGAGGACGGCCTCTTCGACGCCTTCGAGGCGGCAGCCCCCACCAGCAAGCTCGGCCAGGACCTGCTCCGGCTGCGCGACTGGGCGGACGAGACCGAGACCGGCGACCGGGACGACCTGACGCCCGGCGTCTCCGACCGGGCCTGGGCCCAGATCTCGGTCTCCTCCCGGGAATGCCTCGGCGCGAGCAAGTGCGCGTACGGGGCGGAGTGCTTCGCCGAGTCCGCCAGGGAGCGGGCCAAGCTCGCCGACGTCGTGGTCACCAACCACGCCCTGCTCGCGATCGACGCGATCGAAGGCGCCCCCGTGCTGCCCCAGCACGAGGTGCTGATCGTCGACGAGGCCCACGAGCTGGTCTCCCGCGTCACCGGTGTGGCCACCGGCGAGCTCACCCCGGGCCAGGTGAACCGGGCGGTGCGCCGGTCCGCCAAGCTCGTGGACGAGAAGGTCGCCGACCAGCTCCAGACCGCTGCGGAGGGCTTCGAGCGGGTGATGGAGCTGGCGCTCCCGGGCCGCCTGGAAGAGATCCCGGAGGACCTGGCGTACGCGCTGATGGCCTTGCGCGACGCGGCGCGCGCCGTGATCACGGCGCTGGGGAACACCCGGGACCGCTCGGTCCAGGACGAGGACGCCGTGCGCAAGCAGGCGATGGCCTCGGTCGAGACCGTGCACGGAGTCGCGGAGCGGATCACCCAGGGCTCCGAGTGGGACGTCGTCTGGTACGAGCGGCACGACCGCTTCGGCGCGTCGTTGCGGGTCGCGCCGCTCTCCGTCTCGGGACTGCTCAGGGAGAAGCTGTTCAACGACCGCTCCGTCGTCCTCGCCTCGGCCACGCTCAAGCTCGGGGGCGACTTCAACGGGGTGGGTGCCTCTCTGGGCCTCGCTCCCGAGGGCATCGCCGGGGACGACCTGCCCGTATGGAAGGGCATCGACGTCGGCTCCCCGTTCGACTACCCCAAGCAGGGCATCATGTACGTGGCCAAGCACCTGGCCAAGCCGGCCAGGGACGGCGACCGCGGCGACATGCTCGACGAACTCACCGAGCTGATCCAGGCGGCCGGCGGCCGGACCCTGGGCCTCTTCTCCTCGATGCGGGCGGCTCAGCTGGCGGCGGAGGAGCTGCGGACCCGGATCCCCGAGTTCCCGATCCTGCTCCAGGGCGAGGACACCCTGGGTGAGCTGATCAAGAACTTCTCCGCGGACCCGCGGACCTGTCTCTTCGGCACGCTGTCGCTCTGGCAGGGCGTGGACGTGCCGGGGGCCAGTTGTCAGCTGGTCGTCATGGACAAGATCCCCTTCCCGCGCCCCGACGATCCGCTGATGAGCGCACGCCAGAAGGCGGTCGAGGAGGCAGGGGGGAACGGCTTCATGGCGGTGGCGGCGACGCACGCGGCACTGCTGATGGCCCAGGGTGCCGGCCGTCTGGTCCGGGCGACGGGCGACCGGGGCGTCGTGGCGGTACTGGACCAGCGGCTCGCCACCGCGCGGTACGGCAGCTACCTGAAGGCGTCCATGCCCGATTTCTGGTACACGACCGACCGCAATCAGGTGCGCAAGTCGCTGGCGGCGATCGACGCGGCCGCGAAGGCGGACGGCGCCTGAGGCCAGGGACGTGGACGCACGTCGGCCCCCGGCGGATGCCGGGGGCCGACGTGCGCCAGGAGCGCGGACGTACAGCGGGCCCCGGGACCGGCGCAGTGGGTCCCGGGGCCCGGTCGGAGCCGGCGGGGTGAGGTCACACCCGCCGCAGTACGGCGACCACCTTGCCGAGGATGGTGGCCTCGTCACCGGGGATGGGCTGGTAGGCGGCGTTGTGCGGGAGCAGCCAGACGTGGCCGTCCTCGCGCTTGAAGCGCTTCACCGTCGCCTCGCCGTCGAGCATGGCGGCGACGATGTCCCCGTTCTCCGCGACGGGCTGGCGGCGGACCGTGACCCAGTCGCCGTCACAGATGGCGGCCTCGATCATGGAGTCGCCGACGACCTTGAGGACGAAGAGCTCTCCGTCGCCGACCAGCTGCCGGGGGAGGGGGAAGACGTCCTCGACGGACTCCTCGGCCAGGATGGGGCCGCCGGCCGCGATCCGGCCGACCAGCGGCACGTACGACGCGGCGGGCTTGCCGGTGGTGTCGGTCGGCTGGGTGCTGGGCTGGTCCGAGCCGCGGACCTCGTACGCCCGGGGGCGGTGCGGGTCGCGGCGGAGGAAGCCCTTGCGCTCCAGGGCCATCAGCTGGTGCGCCACCGACGACGTGCTGGAAAGGCCCACCGCCTGACCGATCTCGCGCATCGACGGCGGGTAGCCGCGCCGCTGGACCGAGTCGCGGATGACTTCGATGACCCGGCGCTGGCGGTCGGTGAGACCGGAGCTGTCGGCCCTGATGCCTGGCGGCCTCCCGGGAAGGGCTCGGGCGGGGCGCCCGGGCTCCTCGCCGTTCATGGCTGTGTCGTTCATGGCGTGCACCGGCTCGAGTCGGCCCTGGGAGCGGTCCTGGGCGGTGATGGTGGCGCTGTCTGCGGTGGTGGTCACGTCGTCGGCCCCTCTCGAATGGTCTCCCTGGCTGGCACAACGGTAGTAGCTTTCGAAAGGTTGCGCCAAACACACGTTCGAGTGAAAATCCGCAGATTGCCTTACGCGTGTGCGAGTGGGGGTGTATGGGGGTGGGTGCCCGGAGTCCGGTGCCGCCCCTACGGTAGCCTTCGCCGCTGGGTTCTCCGGCTCCGGCGCGCCCTCCCAGTCTCCCATTCGAGGAGCGTGGACGCGGCTCCGGGGGCCTCGCGACACGCGGGGGTGTCGCAACGGGCCCAACCCAAGATCTAGTGGTTGGATGGCATCGGCCACCCAGGGATAGTGGTCCCCGGTCTGCCGAGCCACTGTCCATCGCCTATGCTGGTGGTCGCTTCGAGGGCCTTGACGGGCCACGCGAGGCTGTTCAGTCGTGCCGTGAGGAAGAGGGTCGTAACCAATGCACTGCCCCTTCTGCAGGCACCCCGACAGCCGGGTCGTGGACAGCCGCACCACCGATGACGGCACGTCGATCCGACGTCGCCGGCAGTGCACGGACTGCGCCCGCCGTTTCACCACGGTGGAGACCTGTTCGCTGATGGTGGTCAAGCGCTCCGGCGTCACCGAGCCCTTCAGCCGCACCAAGGTCATCTCCGGCGTCCGCAAGGCGTGCCAGGGCCGGCCGGTCACCGAGGACGCCCTGGCCAAGCTCGGCCAGCGGGTCGAGGAGGCGGTGCGCGCCACCGGCAGTGCCGAGCTGACCACCCATGACGTGGGTCTGGCCATCCTCGGGCCGCTGCAGGAGCTCGACCTCGTCGCGTACCTGCGCTTCGCCTCCGTCTACAAGGCGTTCGAGGGGCTCGAAGACTTCGAGGCCGCCATCGCGGAACTCCGCGTGCGGCCTCCCGCTGAGGACGGCGGGACCGGTACCCCTGAGGTGCCCGTTCCCGCCGGCGCCGCCGACTGACGGCGCCCCGGGCCCGCGTGGCCCGGCGACCGGCCGCCGTGCGGCCGTGAAGACCTGCCCCGGGCGACTTCGTGCTGCCCGTGGGTCAAGCAGTACAGAACGTAGTACAGAAGCGGCGCTCTGGGATTATCTGGGCGTCAAAGGGTGTTTTGCCCGTATATGGGAGGCGGCATGACAGAGACGGCGAGCGGCCCGGCACGTGGTTCCCGCACCAAGGGAGCCAAGGCGGCGAGCAAGGGTCTGCGGATCGAGCGCATCCACACCACCCCCGGCGTGCATCCGTACGACGAGGTGAACTGGGAGCGCCGTGACGTCGTCATGACCAACTGGCGCGACGGCTCGGTCAACTTCGAGCAGCGCGGCGTCGAGTTCCCCGACTTCTGGTCGGTGAACGCGGTCAACATCGTCACCAGCAAGTACTTCCGCGGGGCTGTCGGCACCCCGCAGCGCGAGACCGGTCTGAAGCAGCTCATCGACCGCATCGTGAAGACCTACACGAAGGCCGGCGAGGACTACGGCTACTTCGTCTCGCCCGCCGACGCGGAGATCTTCGAGCACGAGCTCACCTACGCCCTCCTGCACCAGATCTTCAGCTTCAACTCGCCGGTCTGGTTCAACGTCGGCACGCCGCAGCCCCAGCAGGTCTCCGCCTGCTTCATCCTGTCCGTCGACGACTCCATGGAGTCGATCCTCGACTGGTACAAGGAAGAGGGCATGATCTTCAAGGGCGGTTCCGGCGCCGGCCTGAACCTGTCCCGCATCCGCTCCTCCAAGGAGCTGCTCTCCTCCGGCGGCAACGCCTCCGGCCCGGTCTCCTTCATGCGCGGTGCCGACGCCTCCGCGGGAACGATCAAGTCCGGTGGCGCCACCCGCCGCGCCGCCAAGATGGTCATCCTCGACGTCGACCACCCCGACATCGAGAACTTCATCGAGACCAAGGTCAAGGAGGAGGAGAAGATCCGCGCCCTCCGCGACGCGGGCTTCGACATGGACCTGGGCGGCGACGACATCACGTCCGTCCAGTACCAGAACGCCAACAACTCCGTCCGTGTGAACGACGAGTTCATGAAGGCCGTGGAGACCGGCGGTACGTTCGGTCTGCGCGCCCGCATGACCGGCGAGGTCATCGAGAAGGTCGACGCCAAGTCGCTCTTCCGCAAGATGGCCGAGGCCGCGTGGGCCTGCGCCGACCCGGGCATCCAGTACGACGACACGATCAACCGCTGGCACACCTGCCCCGAGTCCGGCCGCATCAACGGCTCGAACCCGTGCAGCGAGTACATGCACCTGGACAACACGTCCTGCAATCTCGCCTCGCTGAACCTCATGAAGTTCCTCAAGGACGACGGCAAGGGCAACCAGTCCTTCGAGGTCGAGCGCTTCGCCAAGGTCGTCGAGCTCGTCATCACCGCGATGGACATCTCCATCTGCTTCGCCGACTTCCCGACGCAGAAGATCGGCGAGAACACCCGCGCCTTCCGCCAGCTCGGCATCGGCTACGCCAACCTCGGCGCCCTGCTGATGGCGACCGGCCACGCGTACGACTCCGACGGCGGCCGCGCCCTCGCCGGCGCCATCTCCTCCCTGATGACCGGCACCTCGTACAAGCGCTCCGCCGAGCTTGCCGCGGTCGTCGGCGCCTACGACGGCTACGCCCGCAACGCGGAGCCGCACCAGCGCGTCATGAAGCAGCACGCCGACGCCAACGACGTGGCCGTCCGCGTGGACGACCTCGACTCGCCGATCTGGGCCGCCGCCACGGAGGCGTGGCAGGACGTGATCCGCCTCGGCGCCAAGAACGGCTTCCGCAACGCCCAGGCCTCGGTCATCGCCCCGACCGGCACCATCGGTCTCGCGATGTCCTGCGACACCACCGGCCTCGAGCCCGACCTCGCCCTGGTCAAGTTCAAGAAGCTCGTCGGCGGCGGTTCGATGCAGATCGTCAACGGCACCGTCCCGCAGGCCCTGCGCCGCCTGGGCTACCAGGAGGAGCAGATCGAGGCGATCGTCGCCCACATCGCCGAGCACGGCAATGTGATCGACGCCCCCGGTCTCAAGACCGAGCACTACGAGGTCTTCGACTGCGCCATGGGCGAGCGCTCCATCTCCGCGATGGGCCACGTCCGCATGATGGCCGCCATCCAGCCCTGGATCTCCGGCGCCCTCTCCAAGACCGTGAACCTGCCGGAGACGGCGACGGTCGAGGACGTCGAGGAGGTCTACTTCGAGGCGTGGAAGATGGGCGTCAAGGCGCTCGCGATCTACCGCGACAACTGCAAGGTCGGCCAGCCGCTCTCCGCCAAGAAGAAGGAGGACGAGAAGGCCGAGGTGACCGCGAAGACCGAGGCGACGATCCGCGAGGCCGTCGAGAAGGTCGTCGAGTACCGCCCGGTCCGCAAGCGCCTCCCCAAGGGCCGTCCGGGGATCACCACCTCCTTCACCGTCGGTGGCGCCGAGGGCTACATGACCGCCAACTCCTACCCGGACGACGGTCTCGGCGAGGTCTTCCTGAAGATGTCGAAGCAGGGCTCGACCCTCGCCGGCATGATGGACGCCTTCTCCATCGCGGTCTCCGTGGGTCTGCAGTACGGCGTCCCGCTGGAGACGTACGTCTCGAAGTTCACCAACATGCGCTTCGAGCCGGCCGGCATGACCGACGACCCGGACGTGCGGATGGCGCAGTCGATCGTCGACTACATCTTCCGCCGCCTGGCGCTGGACTTCCTGCCCTTCGAGACCCGCTCCGCCCTCGGCATCCACTCCGCCGAGGAGCGCCAGCGTCACCTGGAGACGGGCTCGTACGAGCAGTCCGTCGACGATGTCGACCTGGACGTCGAGGGCCTGGCCCAGTCCGCTCCGCGCACCCAGGAGCTGAAGGCCGTCGCCGCTCCCGCGGTGAAGGTCGAGGTCCCGGCTCCGAAGCAGGCGCACACCTCCGCCGAGCTCGTGGAGATGCAGCTCGGCATCAGCGCCGACGCCCCGCTCTGCTTCTCCTGCGGTACGAAGATGCAGCGGGCCGGCTCCTGCTACATCTGCGAGGGCTGCGGCTCCACCAGCGGCTGCAGCTGATCATGGGCTGAGGCGAAGGGGATCGACCGTCATGGTCGGTCCCCTTCGTCGTGCGCCCCCGCTCGTGGTGCGTCAGGCGGCGGGGGAGCCCATGAGGGCGCCGAAGGTCGCGGGGTCCGCGTCGAAGGCCCGCCGCAGGGGGCGGAGGGTCCAGCCCGAGGCGTCGCGGACGAACTCGACGACGGTCGCCGCCGTGGCGTCCGCCGCGTCGGTGAAGTCGTCCGTGAGGAGTTCCGTGTAGCCCTGGCTGACGCGGACGGATGTCTGGGGGATTCGGCCGAAGACCACGCGGCCGCCGCCCTGCTGTATCGCCACACCGACCACCACGCGCACGTACCGCTCGGCCAGCCGGTCCAGTTCGAGCGTCATCGCCTCGTCGTAGCCGAAGCCTTGTCCCGTACGGCTGTCGCGGTGGAGGGTGATCGTCCCGTCGGGGGAGCGGCTGCCGAAGTGGACGAGCTGGGCGGGGGTGCCGTGGAGGTCGTCGGCGGTGAAGACGGCGGCGACGATGTCGAGGTCGTGCGCCGGCTCGCCTGTCGGCGCCGGATCCCACTTGAGCGCCACCTCGACCTTGCCGACGCCCTTGTTGAGTCCGCTCACGGTGTCTCCCCTTTCCCCGTCTCCCCACGGGGACCCGTCGCCCCGGGCCCCACTTCATGGTGTCACGCACGTACGACAGTTGGGCGCCGGCCGCCCGCCGAGTGCGGTGCCGGGGCGAGGTCGTGCCGGATCTCGACTCCTGACTGGCGCGAATGGAACGGGTGTCTGACGGGATCTCATGTCGGTGTCCCGGCTGCGGTGACGGTCTGCCGGGGCGCTCTCCGGGCCCGTACGATGGCGCGGTGCTGGTCAAGTGGATTCGCTGTGCCGTCGTGGACCGTCGAGGGTTCGAGCGGGGGCAGCGGAAGTGGGCAGGGCTGCTCGGGGAGCCGGGTTTCCGGGGGCAGGGCGGCGGTTGGAGCCGGGCCCGTCCGGAGGTCGCGCACGTCTTCTCGTTCTGGGAGAGCCGCGCCTTCTACGACTCCTTCATGGCGCGGTCGCACGACCGGCTGGCCGCCGCGCAGTCCGGCACGTACAAGGACGCGCAGGTCAAGCTCTTCGATCACCGCTTTGATGTGAAGACCGGTTTCGAGCCGAAGTTCTCCGACGCGGACGTGGCGCGGGTGGCGCACTGTCGTGTCCACGAGGAGCGGGTGGAGCACTTCGCGCTGATGCAGGAGAAGGTGTGGAATCCGGCGATGGCCGGTTCCCCGGGCATGCTGCGCGGGCTGTTCGGCGAGGCGCAGGGCCACGAGTTCCTGGTGCTGTCCCTCTGGAACTCCGCCGCGGAGCACGGCAAGTACCGCGAGGAGCGGGTGGAGCGCCTCGGCCTGCGGGCGCAGACCGAGGCGGACGTGGCCGCGCTCTCGGGTGACGTGGTGCGGCTCGAACCCACCTGGACCGTCTGAAGCCTCAGTCCGCGGCCGGGACCGCTTCGGAGGGACGGTCGGGCGGCGCCGGTGCTCTCCGGCTGAAGATCCCTGCCTCCACGGCTGCCAGGGCCGCGTCCGCAGCCTGGTCGGCCAGCTCCCCGTCGACGGGTTCGCGAGTGATGAACAGGCGGAGGAAGAGGGGGGCCGAGACCGCGCGGACCACCGCGCCGGCGTCCGTCGAGGCGGGTGCCTCGCCCCGGTCGACCGCGCGGGCCACGACCTCCTCGCAGCGACGGAACCGCTCCGCGTAGAAGGAGTGCAGGGCGTCGGCGGCGCGCGGCGACTGGAATGCCGCGCCGACGAAGGCGGTGGGCGCGGCGGCCCTTGCCGGGTCCCCGAATCCCTCGACGACCTCGCGTGCCAGGGCGCGCAGGTCGTCGGCGAGGCGGCCGGTGTCCGGCGGGGCCCAGGCGTCCTCGCCGGCGAGGGCGAGCGCGTCGGCCACCATGCCCTCCACGCCGCCCCAGCGCCGGTACAGCGTCGTCTTGTGCACGCCGGAGTGCTCCGCCACGTACTCCACCGTCAGGGACGGGTACCCCTGCTCGGCCAGGCCGGTCAGGACGGCGTCGCGCACGGCGGCCCGGGTGCGGGCGGTGCGGCCGCCGGGGCGCCGGCTGCCGGGGGCGGGTGCGCCGGGATCCTCGGTCGAATCATTCAATTGCTACTCCCGTTGCGTTAGTGACTCCGAGTGTGCCACACTCGAAATTAATGCAACAAGAGTTGTGTTTGATGTCGTCGCCTGGAGGTGCCATGCCCGCACAGATCTCGCTCCATGACGTGACCGTCTCCCGAGGGGAGCGGATACTCCTCGACCGCGTCTCCCTCTCCGTCCGCCCCGGCGAGCGGGTCGGAATCGTGGGCGAGAACGGCGCGGGCAAGTCCACGCTCCTCCATCTCCTGGCCGGTGCGATCGCACCGGACGAAGGCCGGGTCGCCACCCGGACCGAGGACGGCATGCGACTCCTCCGCCAGACCCCCGAGCTGCCTCCCGACAGCACGGTCGCCGACGCCGTCGACACGGCCCTGGCCGACTTCCGGGCCATGGAGGAACGGCTGCGCACGCTCGAAGCCCGCCTGGACGGCGGAGCCGCCGACGACCTCGCCGAGTACGGGGAGCTGCTCACCGCGTACGAACTCCGTGGCGGGTACGAGGCCGACGCACGTGTCGACAAGGCGTTCCACGCCCTGGGGATCGGACAGATCCCCAGGGACCGCCGGCTCGACACCCTCTCCGGAGGGGAGCAGGCCCGCCTCGGGATCGCCGCCGCCGTCGCCGCCGCCCCCGAGGTGCTCCTGCTCGACGAACCCACCAATCACCTCGACTCCTCCGCGCTCGACTGGCTGGAGGAGTCCCTCCGCGGCCACCGGGGAACGGTCGTCGCCGTCTCCCACGACCGCGTCTTCCTGGAGGGCTTCACCACCGCCCTCGTCGAGCTCGACACCGACCGCAGGGATCTCGTGCGCCACGGCGACGGCTACGCGGGCTTCCGTACCGCCAGGGAAACCGCACGCCGACGGCGGCAGCAGGAGTTCGAGGAGTGGCAGGCCGAGACGGAGCGCCTGGAGGCGTACGCGGAGGGCACGGCCCACGCCGTGGCGGTCGGCCGGGACAGGAAGGACAACAACAAGATGGCCTACGACCGGGCCGGCGGCCGAGTCCAGTCATCGGTCTCCGGCCGGGTCCGCAACGCGCGGGAGAGACTGCGACGGCTCCGGGAGGAGCCGGTGAGCGAGCCGGCCCCGCCGCTCGCCTTCGCCGCCCGGCCCGACGCCGGTGCCGTCGAGGGCGAACTGATCGCCCTCGACGGGGTACGGATCGGGAACCGCCTCGCCGTCGACGCCCTCGCACTCACGGCGGGCGACCGGCTTCTCGTCAACGGGGGCAACGGCGCGGGCAAGTCCACGCTGCTCCGCGTCATGGCGGGCGACCTGGAACCCGACCGAGGCGAGGTGAGGCGGCGGGGCCGGACCGGTTTCCTGGCCCAGGAGGTCACCGTGCGCAGGCCGGCCGAGCCGCTGCTCGCGGCCTTCGGCCACGGACTGGGGCTCGGGCTCGACGAGGACGGGCTGGCTGAACGGCTCCTGTCGTACGGCCTGTTCCGGCCGGCCGACCTCACCGTGCCCGTCGGTGGCCTCTCGGCCGGACAGCTCCGCCGGCTCGCGCTCGCCCGGATGCTCGCCCGCCCCGCCGACCTGCTGCTTCTCGATGAACCCGCCAACCACCTCGCCCTCGGCCTCGTCGAGGAGCTGGAACAGGCCCTGGAGGACTGGCCGGGCGCGCTGGTGATCGTCTCGCACGACCGTGCGCTGAGGCGCAGGTTCACCGGACGAATACGCCGGATGGACTCCGGCCGCCTTCTCGACTGAGCCGAACGGGGCGGCTCCCTCTAAGGTCGGAGCATGGCACGACCGCGGCGCATCGTTCTCGTACGGCACGGAGAGTCCGAAGGCAATGTCGACGACACCGTCTACGAACGGGAGCCCGACCACGCCCTCCGGCTCACCGGCGCCGGCCGGCGCCAGGCGGAGGAGACGGGGGAGCGGCTCAGGGAACTCTTCGGGGACGAGTCCGTCAGCGTGTACGTCTCCCCCTACCGCCGCACCCACGAGACCCTGCAGGCCTTCCGGCTGCCGCCCGGACAGCTCAGGATCCGGGAGGAGCCCCGACTGCGAGAGCAGGACTGGGGCAACTGGCAGGACCGAGAGGACGTCCGCCTCCAGAAGGTCTACCGCGACGCGTACGGACACTTCTTCTACCGCTTCGCGCAGGGGGAGTCGGGAGCCGACGTGTACGACCGCGTCGGAGCGTTCCTGGAGAGTCTCCACCGCAGCTTCGAAGCCCCCGACCACCCACCGAACGTCCTGCTGGTCACGCACGGTCTGACGATGCGGCTCTTCTGCATGAGGTGGTTCCACTGGAGCGTGGCCGAATTCGAATCGCTGTCGAACCCGGGCAACGCCGAGACCCGGGTCCTGCTGCTCGCCGACGACGGACGCTATCGCCTGGACCGCCCGTTCGAACGCTGGTGTACCCCGGAACCGTACGGTCCCACCGGATAGAGTGGCGCACCGATGACCGCTGACTCCTCATTCGACCGGCGCTTCGACCGCGCCCTCGCCAGTCTGCGCGGACTGGCCGTGGGGGACGCACTGGGATCCCAGTTCTTCGTCCCCGCGCACTACCCCCTCCTGAAGCGGCGCGAACTGCCGCCCGGCTCCTGGCAGTGGACCGACGACACGGAGATGGCGTGCTCCGTTCTCGCCGTCCTCGCCCGACACGACCGCATCGACCAGGACGCCCTGGCCACGTCCTTCGCCGAACACCACGACTTCGACCGGGGCTACGGCCCCGCCGTCAACCGGATGCTCCGGCTGATCCGGGAGGGCGGCGACTGGCGCGAGCTGTCCGCCGCGCTCTTCAACGGCCAGGGCTCCTGGGGCAACGGCGCCGCCATGCGCATCGCCCCGCTCGGCGCCTGGTACGCCGACGACCCTGAGCAGGCCACCCACCAGGCCGAGATCTCCGCCTACCCCACCCACCAGCACCGCGAGGCCGTCGTCGGGGCCATGGCCGTCGCCGCGGCCGCCGCCCTCGCCGCCGCCCCGGCGGGCCCGCCCACCCCCGAGGCGCTCCTCGACGGGGTCATCGCGCTGGTCCCGCGCAGCGCGGTCGGCGCGGGGCTGCGCCGGGCCCGCGACATGCTGGACTACGGCGACGCCGGCACCGTCGCGGCGGTGCTCGGCAGCGGCCGGCGGACCAGCGCCCACGACACGGTCCCGTTCGCCCTCTGGTCGGCGGCCCGCGGCCTGGGCGACTTCGAGACGACGTTCTGGACAACCGCCCAGGTCGGCGGGGACGTCGACACGACCTGCGCCATCGCCGGCGGCGTCGTGGCCTCCTCGGCCGCGGGCACGCCCCCGGCCGACTGGCTGGACCGGACCGAGACCCTGCCCGCCTGGGTGGCGCAGGACTCGCCCACCGGCTGAACAGGCGGTTGCCCGGCCCCGCCGGAGCCGGGCAACCACACTGTGCCGCCGACGCCCGGGCCGGAAATCAACGTTCCGGCGAGGCATCTCGAACCCGGCGGCAATCGTGACGAGCTGTGCGGGCTCCGCGTCCGCGTCCGCGACCTGATGTCCTCACCCTTCGGCCCAGCGCAGAGTTCCGCTGCTTCACGAGTGCGACGGAGAAGCCCCCGGAGGCTGTCCCCGCCCTGATCGATGCGAGTGCCGCCCGGTACTCCGGAGGGGCTCTTCGGGGCCCTGGTAGGCGCGAGGAGAAGCGGGGGAGAGTCGCGCCCCTGAGCCCCCTCGACGACCTCGTCCTCGACTTCCTTCCGGCGGTCACGACCTACCGCCACGGAGTGTGCGAGAGCGAAGGGGACGAACCCGATCCGGCCGATGACACCGGCCGGATCACGATGCCGCCGGCATGCCCGGGAACGGTCCGGACCGGCTCGCGGCGCGGGAGTGAAGCGCCTGACGGGAATCCGGGTACCGCACGCGGTACCCGGCGGCGTAACCTGTCAGGCGCCATGCCGTACGAACCCCCTACTCACACCGTCGAGCGGTCACTCCGAGCCACCACCGGCGCCAAGATCGTTGCCGGGGTCGACGAGGTCGGACGCGGGGCATGGGCCGGGCCCGTCACCGTGTGTGCGGCCGTCACCGGCCTGCGCCGTCCCCCCGAGGGACTGACCGACTCCAAGCTGATCACCCCGAAGCGGCGCACCGCGCTCGCCGCCGAGCTGGAGCGCTGGGTCACCGCCTACGCGCTCGGCGAGTCGTCCCCGCAGGAGATCGACGAGCTCGGGATGACCGCGGCCCTGCGCCTCGCGGCCGTCCGGGCTCTCGACGGGCTCCCGGTCCGCCCGGACGCGGTGATCCTCGACGGCAAGCACGACTACCTGGGCAGCCCCTGGCGGGTGCGCACGGTGATCAAGGGCGACCAGTCCTGCATCGCCGTCGCCGCGGCCTCCGTGATCGCGAAAGTGCGGCGGGACGCGATGATGGCCGAGCTGGAGACCGGACCCGACTGCTCCGGCTTCGGCTTCGCGGCCAACGCGGGCTACCCTTCGCCCGTCCACAAGGCCGCCCTCGAAGAGCTGGGGCCCACCCCGTACCACCGGCTCTCCTGGTCCTACCTGGACGCCATGCCCCGATGGCGTCATCTCAAGAAGGTCCGCCTCTCCGCCGAGGCGGCCGCTCTGGAGAGCGGGGGCCAACTCGGCTTCGACTTCTGATCTTCCGGCCGCGGGACCTCACCGACGAGGCCCCGCCGGACCGGGGGCACACCCGTGTGCCCACCCGACGGTGCCGTCCGAAACGGCATTTGATAGACATCCACCCATGCCTCTCCCTCCCGAGGAGCCTCAGATTCACGAGAGCGCCCAGGGTCCCAGCGCGACCGCGGCCGCCGGCCGCCCCGCGTCGACCCCTCGTCCCGTACCCGGTCCGCGTTCGGCGGCCTCCCCGCGACCCGGACGTCCGGGTCCCGGTCCGGCCCGCCCCGGCCCGTCGGCCCAGCGGCCCGTTCCCGGTCCGCCCGCGCCCGAGAGCCGTCCGGAGAATCGTTCCGGCGACGGCAACCCCCAGCTCCAGTTCATCCCGGCCCCCGCCGACGGCGCGCTCGACGCCGCCGAGGAGGCCCTCGACCTGCTCCTGGACAGCGGTCGTGCTCCCGGTGAGGTCCTGGTGCTCACCACCGGCGACCGCCACCCGTGGGCCACGCACGAGCTGTCCTTCGGCGAAGCCGCCTACTGGGCCCAGCAGGACACCGCCGAGGACGTGTTCTTCGCGGACGCCTCCTCGGTGGACCGCGTCGCCGACCGACCCGTGGTGATCGTCGCCGTCAACGGCGGGGACGACGAGGTCGCCGCGCGCGCCCTCCCGGTCGCGCTGTCCCGCGCGGGCACCCTGCTCGTGGTCTGTGGCGACCCGCAGCGCGCCGGCGCGCTGCTCGGCGCCGGGGTCTGACCGGTCGTGTCTCCGTCGGACCGGCCACGGCCCGACGGAGCGGCCGGACGGTTCAGCGTGCCGCGGCCCTGCGCAGGGGCTCGGCCGCCCCGCCCGCCGTCCTCGGGGCGAGGTGGCCGATCTCGCCGGTCGGCTCGCCGAGCGCCAGCGGCGTGGAGTCCGAGCTCGGCCGGCGGCCGCCCCGGCCCTCGCCGAAGACCTGCCAGCCGGCCTTGGTCAGGGTGATGTAGGCGCCGCATCGCAGGCCGTGCAGCGTGCAGGCGTCGCGGAGTCCCCACATCCAGGCCCCGTCGTCCTCGGTCCAGCGCTCGTCGCCGTCGCGGCAGTACACGAGTACCGCGGTCCGGACGGGGGCGCGGCGCCGCAGGTCGTGCGGAACCACACGCCGCAGATGGGCGAGGAGCGCGTTCCGGAACTCCCATCCATCGGCGGGGCCCGGGCGGCGCACGAACGAGGCGCTCGCGGTGAGCCGTTCCTCGTGGTCGAGCACCGCCACGACCGCGGTCGTGGGCAGCGGACGATGGCGGGAGTGCAGCCCGCTCACGACCTCACGCGGACTGCGCAGCAAGGGAATTCCGGCCGCGGCCCAGTCGGCGGGCTCCAGCATCCGGGCGAGCCGGCTCGCTGAGGCGGTGTTCGAGCCGAGCGAGGCGGTGGACGGAGCGAATCCGAGGGTCACGGTCCTCCCTTCGGATACGCGCCCGCAAGGCGGGCAAGGTCGGGTGAGGGCGCAGCACGGCACAGTCCTTCCGGACCGCTTCGAGCCGTGTGGGGCGGTTCCCCAATTCTGGCGTGGCCCGAGCGGGGGCGGCAACGAGCAATTGAGGCGGCTGACGGTAATGAACCGTTATGCCACTGATATCCCTGCCCAGTTACCCAGTATTCACTCGCCGTTTCCCAGCCAGTCTCAACCTTGGACGGCGAGCACCAGCGGAAAGACTCCTTCCGCCCCGGAGCGGCGCAGCAGCCGCGCGGCCACGGACAGGGTCCAGCCCGTGTCGGACAGGTCGTCCACCAGGAGCACCGGACCGCCCGCCGAGGCCACCCGCTCCGCGAGCCCGGGCGGAACCTCCAGGGCCCGGTGCAGCCCGATCACGCGCTGCGCGCTGTTGGTACGGGACAGGTGCACCTCCTCGGCCTCGGGCACGTACTCCACCGATCCGAGGAGCGGCATCCGGCCGATCTCGGCGATCCGCGCGCCGAGCGAGCCGACCAGGGCCGGCCGTCGCCGCGAGGCCACGGTGACCACGCCGGCCGGACGGGGTGGGGCGTCGGGAGCGCCGGACGCCCAACCACCGGGCCCCTTCGCCCAGTCGGCGAGGACCTGGACCACCGCCTGCACCACGTCGTCCGGCACCGGTCCGTCCGGCGCCGCGTCGGCCAGCAGGGGGCGGAGCCGGTTGCCCCAGCCGATGTCCGAGAGCCGTCCTAGGGCGCGGCCGGCGAAGGCCTGCTCACCGGCAGGGATCCGGCCCTTCAGGTCGACGCCGGCGGCGGCGAGACCGGTCGGCCACATCCGGCGGGGCTCCACCTCTACACCCGGACGACCCAGCTCGCCACGGGCCGCGTCCAGGGCCGCCTCCGTCACCTTCGGGTCGAAGCGAGGGCCCGCGCAGTTGTCGCAGCGACCGCAGGGAGCGGCCTCCTCGTCGTCCAGCCGGCGCCGCAGGAACTCCATCCGGCATCCGGTCGTGGTGGCGTACTCGCGCATCGCCTGCTGCTCGGCCGACCGCTGCCGGGCCACCCAGGCGTACCGCTCGGTGTCGTACACCCACGCCTGTCCGGTGCTCTCCCAGCCGCCCTTGACCCGTCGCACGGCCCCGTCCACGTCGAGAACCTTGAGCATCGTCTCCAGCCGGGTCCGGCGGAGCTCGACCAGCGGCTCCAGCGCGGGCAGCGACATCGGCCTGCCCGCACCGGCGAGCACGTCGAGTGTCCGGCGCACCTGCTCCTCCGGAGGGAAGGCGACGGAGGCGAAGTAGCGCCAGATCGCCTCGTCCTCCTTGCCCGGCAGCAGCAGCACCTCGGCGTGCTCCACCCCGCGCCCGGCGCGGCCGACCTGCTGGTAGTAGGCGATGGGGGAGGACGGCGAGCCGAGGTGCACGACGAAGCCGAGATCCGGCTTGTCGAAGCCCATGCCGAGCGCCGAGGTCGCCACCAGCGCCTTCACCCGGTTCGCGAGCAGGTCGTCCTCGGCCTGCTGTCGGTCCGCGTTCTCCGTGCGTCCCGTGTACGAGGCGACCGCGTGACCGCACTGGCGGAGGTAGGCGGTGACCTCCTCGGCGGCCGCGACGGTCAGCGTGTAGACGATGCCGGAGCCGGGCAGCTCGTGGAGGTGGTCGGCGAGCCACGCCAGGCGGTGGGCGGCGTCGGGCAGCGTGACCACACCGAGGCTGAGGGACTCGCGGTCCAGCGGGCCGCGCAGGACCAGGGCGTCGGTGCCCGCGCCGGTGCCGAGCTGCTCGGCGACGTCCGCGGTCACCCGGGCGTTGGCCGTCGCGGTGGTGGCGAGCACCGGGACTCCGGCCGGCAGGTCGGCCAGCATGGTCCGCAGCCGTCGGTAGTCCGGCCGGAAGTCGTGTCCCCAGTCGGAGATGCAGTGCGCTTCGTCGACCACGAGCAGCCCCGTGGCGGCCGCGAGCCGCGGCAGGACCTGATCGCGGAAGTCCGGATTGTTCAGCCGCTCCGGGGAGACGAGCAGGACGTCGACCTCGCCGGCGGCGACCTCCTCGTGAACGCTCTCCCACTCCTCCGAGTTCGACGAGTTGATCGTGCGCGCCCGGATGCCCGCCCGCGCCGCCGCGTCGACCTGGTTGCGCATGAGCGCGAGCAGCGGCGACACGATCACCGTCGGCCCGCTGCCGCGCTCGCGGAGCAGGGAGGTCGCCACGAAGTACACGGCGGACTTGCCCCAGCCGGTCCGCTGGACCACGAGTGCCCGGCGGTGGTCGGCGACCAGGGCCTCGATGGCGCGCCACTGGTCCTCGCGCAGTCTCGCCGTACCGGTCGGATCTCCGACGAGTCGGGCGAGTACGGCGTCGGCGGTGGTGCGGAGCGCGGCCCGGTCTTCCGGACGGTCTGCGTGGGTCATGCGTCCATGCAACCCGATGCCTCGGACATTCGGCGAACCGGACGGAGATCTGTGGACAGTGCAAATCAGATCATCACACCACATCTCTCAAGTTATCCACAGGGGTTGTAGGAAATCGGAGATCACGGGAACGTCCTCGTCATGAACGCGAATCACCACGAGACCAGCGCATCCACCCACGGCCGGCAGATCACCCTGCGCAGCCCGGCCGAGCTCGCCGACGCCCTGCCGTTCGTGCTCGGCTTCCACCCGACCGACTCGGTCGTGCTCGTCGCCCTGCACGGGGCCAACGGACGCTTCGGGGGCCGGATCAGGGTCGGGATTCCCCGCGCGCCCGGAGAGTGGGACTCCACCGCGGACCACCTCGCCGAATGCCTCGTCGAGACGTCCGCCCGGCACAGCTCGCCACCCGACGGCATCGTCGGCTTCCTCTGCCAGGACCCCCGCCCGGGCGAGACCGCGGGCCAGGTCTACGAGCGGCTGCGGCCTTTCGCCCAGCGGCTCAGGACCGCCTGCGGCGCCCTCGACATCCCCGTCTACGAGGTGCTGTGCATCTCCGACGGCCGCCACTTCTCGTACTGCTGCCCCGACGAGCGCTGCTGCCCGCCCGACGGCACCCCCCTCGCCCTCAGCGGCACCTCGGTGATGGCCGCGGCCGCGGCCTACGCCGGAATCCAGGTCCGGGGATCGCTCCGAGACCTCGAAGCCGGATTCAAGCCCACCGGAGCACCGGGCGAGGCGGTGCAGCGCTCCGCCCTCGACGCCGCCGCGGCCGAGATCGTTCCCCGCGTCGTGGAAGGAGCGGAGGAGCAGGGCCGGGCGCGGGTGCGCGAGACCACCCTGGCCCTCGCGGGCCGACTCCTGCGCAGGTTCGCCGAGCCACCGCGCCGGACCGGGGCGGACGGAGCCCGCCGGGGGCAGGCCGCGGTCGACGCCGACGACGACGCCCGGGTCGAATCCGTCGAGGCGGCGGCCGTGATCCTGGGCCTCCAGGACCGCCTCACCCGAGACCGCCTCGCCGAATGGATGGAGGGAAGCGAAGGCGCCGCCGCCCTACGGCTCTGGCGGGTCCTCGCCCGGCGCTGCGTCGCCCCCTACCAGGAGTACGCCGCCGCCCCGCTGTCCCTGGCCGGCTGGGCCGCCTGGTCCACCGGCGACGAACCGACCGCCCGCGTCGCCCTCAACCTCGCCCTCCAGGCGGATCCCGAGTACGTCTTCGCCCGGCTGCTCCACCAGGCGTGCAACGAGGGTCTGGACCCCGAAGCACTGCGCTCCTGCCTGCGCGGGGAGCGCGAGAACAGGGAGGCGGCCGAGCGCGCCACCGCCCCGCACACCCGCCGCACCCGCACCCGGACACGGAACCGGACCCGGGTCGCCCGTCACGGCGGACCGCGACCGGCTCTCCCGAGGACGGGACCCGCCGCCCGGCTGGGTCGGGGGGCTCCGGGCGCACGGCCCGCCGGACGGGCCTCCACCCGGCCCGGCGGCTCCGCCCCGCGGCACGCCGGCGGGCGCGGCACGAGGAGCGGGCGATGACGACCGTGACCCCGCACACCGCACGACCGTTCACCTCTGTGGCGGAGCCGGGCGAGCCGTGCCGCCGACGTCCTGCCGGCCGTCCGGATCGCACAGAGAGCACGCCGCACCCCTCATGGTCCTCAGCCCTGTCCCGGCCCCCGGACACCCGACGGAACAGCCCACCAGGCAACCGCTCCCGGGCGGCGGCGCCCCCACCGCCCCCACCGCCCCCGGGACCCGCCCCGGGGAACTCCCCCCGGTCCACGACGCCCTCCTGTGCGTGGCCCTGCCCGCCTTCGCCGTCTCTCCCCGGCACGGCCAGCTCACCGGGCACGGACCCGAAGGCGTGTACGCGTCGGGACGCCGCCTCCTCTCCCGCTGCGTCCTGCGGGTGGCCGGGCGCGAGCCCGTCCCCCTCCAGGGACGGCTCGCCGCCGCCGACCGTGCCGTGTTCGTCGGCGCCCTCCGCGCCCCCGGGGACACCGGACCCGACCCGGGCGTCACCGTCGAGCGCTCCCGCGGCGCCGACGGCACCGAGCGGATCACCCTCCGCAGCGCCGCCCCCCGTCCCCTCCGCCTCCCGGTGGAGGTCGTGCTGGGCACGGATCTCGCGGAGCTGGGCGCGATCGCGTCCGGCCGCGCCCGCTCCGACCTCAGGGCCAGCGTCCACGGCACCGGCCTCCGCTGGACCGCCCCCGACGGACGGTCCGTCGCCGTCACGGCCGACCCGGCGCCCATGGACGCCCTGGCGGCGGCCGGGGTCCTCCGCTGGGAGGTCGACCTCGCCCCCGGCGCCGCCCTCACCTTCCACCTCCGCGTCCACGCCGGGGGCGCTCCCGGCGCCACCCCGCCCGGCGGGACCGGCCGTCCCGGCGGCCACCTGCTCCCCGACGCCGAGGCGGAGGGCGACGACCCCCGGCCGGGCGCCCTGCTCCGCGCCTCCGTCGACGACCTCCGAGCCCTCCTCCAGCGCGATCCCGCGCACCCCGCCGCCGTCCATCTCGCGGCCGGCGTCCCGTGGCGCTGCGGCCCCGCCACCGCGGAGGCCCTCTGGGCGGCCCGCATGGCCCTGCCGCTCGGCACCCGGCTCGCCGTCACCACGCTCCGCGCCCTCGGTCACACCCAGCTCACCGGCGGAGCCGAGGCCGGACGGCTTCCCGGCCCGCTGCGGGACGCCGGCTCGCACCTCCCACCCCGCTGCACCGGCGTCGAGGCCACCCTCGCCTACCCCGTCGTCCTCGCCGAGGCCCGGCGGTGGGGTCTCCCCGCGGCCGACCTCGACGAGCTCCTTCCGGTGGCGGAGCGCTGCCTCGGCTGGCTGCGCCGCGTCCTCGACCAGGGCGGCCTCCTGCCGGACCCGGCTCCCGGCGGCCCCTGGCGGGCCGAGACCCAGGCCCACGCCCACCGGGCCGCACTCCTCGGGGCAGACCTCCTCGACGCCTGCGGGCGGCCCGGCGGCGCGGACCTCAGGGCCGCGGCCCGCACGCTGCGCGAGCGGTTCCGGAGCACCTTCTGGCTCGACGACCCGTCCGGCGGCCGACCCGCCGCCGCCCGGGCGCCGGAAGGCCGCTCCTGGTCCCAGCTCGGAGGGTGGGCCGCCCACCTTCTTGACACCGGGCTCCTCGGCGGCGGGTACGCCCCCGGGCTGCTCGACCGAGCGGAGACCGAACAGGTCGCGCGCCTGCTCGGCACCCCGGCGCTCGACTCCGGCTGGGGACTGCGCGGCCTCGGCGCCAAGGAACCCGGACACAATCCGTTCGGACACCGGGCCGGTGCCGTCCGCGTCCACGAGACGGCCGTCGCCGTCGCAGGACTGGCGGCCGCCGGATACGAGAAGGCGGCGGCGGCCCTGCTGCGGGGCCTCCTGGACGCCGCCGATCACTTCGACCACCGGCTCCCCGAGATGTACGCGGGCGAGCAGCGCACCGCGGGCGCGCGCCCCGTGCCCCACCCGGCCGCCTGCCGGCCCGCCGCCGTCGCGGCCGCCGGAGCGGTCCACGCGCTCGCCGCCCTGGCCGGGATCCGCCCCGACGCCCCGGGCCGGAGCGTGGCCGTCCACCCGATGCCCTCCGCGCCGCTGGGGGCGATCCGGTTCTCGGGACTCGTGGTCGCCGGCGAACCCTTCGCCGTACGGGTGAGCCGTCTCGGACTCGGTATGGTCGAGGAGGCCGCCGAGGGTCTGCAGCTGGGGGTATGACGGATGCCGGGCACGGAGACGACGAAGCCCTCGCGACCGGGGGAGGAGGCGGAGGACGGCGAGCACGCGGGTCGTGTTTATCGTCAGGGAGACGACTATGATCGCCCCATGCCTCGCTACGACCCGTCGGCCTTCCCGCCCTTCGCTGTCACCGTCGACCTGGTCGTCCTCACCGTGCGGAGTCACGCGCTGTGCACCCTGGTCGTCCGCAGGGGGGAAGCACCCTTCCAGGGCCGGTGGGCGCTGCCCGGAGGCTTCGTCCGCGCCGACGAGGACCTCGGCGCCGCCGCCGCGCGCGAGCTGGCCGAGGAGACGGGGCTGCGCGCCCACGACCCCTCGGAGCCCCCGCCGGTGCCGGACAACGGCGCGCATCTGGAGCAGCTCGCCACGTACGGAGCGCCCGAGCGCGACCCGCGGATGCGGGTGGTGAGCGTCGCGCACCTCGCGCTCGCCCCCGACCTGCCCGCGCCCCGGCCGGGCGGCGACGCCAACAGCGCGCGCTGGGCACCCGTGGAGGAACTCCTCGACCAGGCCAGGGCTGCCGGGAACGACTCCCCGGACGCCCTCGCCTTCG
The DNA here is from genome assembly GCF_042873895.1 of Streptomyces sp. NPDC004435. Lineage (NCBI taxonomy): Bacteria > Bacillati > Actinomycetota > Actinomycetes > Kitasatosporales > Streptomycetaceae > Streptomyces > Streptomyces sp. NPDC004435. The sequence continues at coordinate 101,036 of NZ_JBIAMB010000006.1, forward strand.
ACCACGCCCAGATCCTCTCCGACGGGGTGGAGCGGGCCCGCTCCAAGATCGAGTACTCCTCGCTCGCCACCGCGTTCTGTCCCCCCGAGTTCACCGTCGGCGAGCTGCGCAGGGTCTACGAAGCCGTCTGGGGCGTCTCCCTCGATCCACGCAACTTCCACCGCAAGGTCACCGGCACGCCCGGCTTCCTCGTGCCGACCGGCGGGACCACCACCCGTCAGGGAGGCCGCCCCGCCCAGTTGTTCAGGGCCGGAGGCGCCACCCTGCTCAACCCGCCGATGCTCCGCCCCGAGGTCTGACGGGCGCCTCGATCCGCCGCCCCGGGGCGGCAGCCCTGCACTGAAAGTCCGAAATCTGGCGTTATCTTGCTGCGATAGCGCCGCCCTGCCCGCGGAGCGGTGACATCTACCGCGAGAGAAGCGATGCTCCAGGCCATCGGACTGACCAGCACCCCCCTCCGTGATCGCCCGCCCGCCGTGGACGATCTGACCTTCGAAGCCCCGCCGGGGGCCGTGACCGCCCTCGTCGGCCCTGCGGGCTCCGGCAAGACCGCCGCCCTGCGCCTCCTGCTCGAACTCGACCCGGGGCGGGGACTCGCCTACTTCAGGGGACGGGTGCTGCGCCGGATCGCGCAGCCCGCGCGCGAGGTCGGCGTGGTCCTCGGCGACGTGCCCGGGCATCCCTCCCGCACCGTGCGGGGACAGCTGCGGATGCTCGCCGCGGGTGCGGGAGTCCCGGTCGGCCGGGCCGACGAGGTGATCCGTGCCGTGGGGCTCACCGGCCTGGAGGGCCGGCGGATCGGCACCCTGCCGCGCGGAGCCGACCGCCGACTCGCCCTGGCCGCCGCCCTGTTGGGCGCCCCGCACGCGCTGCTCCTGGACGACCCGGGCGCGGGGCTGTCCCCGGCGGAGCGGGGCCGGCTGCACGAGCTGCTGCGCGCGCACGCGGAGGCCGGCGGCACCGTCCTGTACACCACCAGAGACCCCAAGGACGCGGCCCGCAACGCGGACCACGTCGTCACCCTCGACGCCGGCCGCCTGGTCGCAGCCCAGGGCGTCGGTGACTTCGCACGCACCCGGCTGCGGCCGAGGGTCGCCGTCCGCACCCCGCACGCCGCCCGGCTCGCCGCCGCCGTGGCCCAGGAGGCCAGGGCGGAACGCCGCCCGGTCGAGGTCGTCACGGAGGACGGCACCCTCCTCCTGGTGTACGGCGGCGACTGCGCCCAGGTGGGGGACACCGCCTTCCGGCACGGCGTCCCCGTCCACCGGCTCGCGGAGGAGGTCGGCGACACGCGCCCCGGCCCCGCGCGTGCGGAGGAGGGGAGGGCGCACGGCCCGGGGGGACCGGCCGGGGCCCCCGGCCCGACCGTGAGGGCGCGCCGGCCGATCCGCTCGCCGCTGCGGCCGCTCCGGTACGAGCTGCGCCGGATCGCCGGCGTACCGTCCACCGGGCTGGTGGCGGCGGGCGTCGTGGCGGTGTCGGCCGTGCTCGCCGTGCTGCTCGGGCGGGGCGGGGGCACCCCGCTCCCGGCGGTGCTGGCCGCCTGGCCCGATCTTCTGCCGCTGCCGCCCGCCGCGCTCGGCGCCGGCCTGCTCGGCGCCCTCTCCTTCGGCGAGGAGTACCGCTACCCCGCGCTCGCCGCGGGACGCGGGGCCGTCCCCCGCCGACTCGCGCTGCTGCTCGCCAAGCTCGCCGTCGCCGCGGTCCTCGCGCTGCTCCTCGGCGCGCTGGTGGCGGCGGTCGACCTGGCCGCCCTCCGCCTCCTCTACGGCGCCGAGTTGATCTCCGTGCCGGAGAACTGGGGTGCCATGGGCGTGAGTTGGCTGGCACTGACGGTCGGCTGCGCGTGGGCGGGAGTGCTGGGGGCCGGGGTGTTCCGCGCCGCGGCGGCGGGGGTGGCCGCGGTCCTCTTCGTCCCGGTCGCCCTCGTCCCGCTGCTGGGGGAGGTGATGACCGGTCCCGCCGTCCGGTCCGTGGCCGGACTCCCGGCGCGACTCGGCGAGTTCGCCGGGCCACGGTGGGCGCCCTCGCTCGACCGCTGGTTCGAGGTGGCGCTGGAGGTCGTGGCGCAGCCCGCCGGTGTGGCCCTCGCGCTCACGTTGACGGTTCTGCTCTGCGCCTATCTGCTCACCGGCGTTCGCCGGCAGGCCCGTTGGTGATCACTTCCGGATCGGTCTCTTCCGGTTAGCTCGCAACTCCCTTAAGGAATGCCGGTTATGTCCGAATAATCGTCAATTGTGTAGGGGGTGCCGATCACCCTTTCGTGTGCTTTTCACCAAAGACCTCAAGGGTCGCGGAGGCCACGCCGACAAAGGATGCGTGAGTACCCTTGCGCACACGATGATGACCGCCGCCCGTTCCGTCGACTCCGGCCTCGGCGCCCCGGGCGATCTCGACCGCTACCCCTACGCGGAGGCCCCTGCCGCCGACCGCGTGAGCCCGCCCGCCTGGGAGGGCGTGGAGACGGACCTCGGCCGGGTCGGCCGCCGCACCGCCGGCAGCCGGGGCCGCGGCCTGCACGGCCAGCTCGTCCAGCAGCTCGGCCAGATGATCGTCTCCGGCGACCTCGGCGCGGACCGCCCCCTCGTCCCCGAGGAGATCGGCCAGCGCTTCGAGGTCTCGCGCACCGTGGTGCGCGAGTCGCTCCGCGTCCTGGAGGCCAAGGGCCTCGTGAGTGCCCGGCCCAACGTCGGCACCAGGGTCCGCCCGGTCAGCGACTGGAACCTGCTCGACCCCGACATCATCGAGTGGCGCGCCTTCGGCCCGCAGCGCGACGACCAGCGGCGCGAGCTCAACGAGCTGCGCTGGACCATCGAGCCGCTGGCGGCCCGGCTCGCCGCCGGTCACGGTCGCGAGGACGTGCAGCAGCGCCTCTCCGACATGGTCGAGATCATGGGGCACGCGTACGCGCAGGGTGACGGCATCACCTTCTCCCGAGCCGACACCGAGTTCCACTCCCTGCTCATCCAGCTCGCCGGCAACCGCATGCTGGAGCACCTCTCCGGCATCGTCGCCTCCGCCCTCCAGGTCTCCGGAGGCCCCGTCACCGGCTGTGACCGGCCCGGGGAGAGCTGCTTGACCCACCACGCCCGGATCGTCGACGCCCTCGCCGCGGGGGACGCCCTCGGGGCCGAGACCGCCATGCGCCAACTGCTCACGGTCCACCCCGAGGTGGAGCCCCGCGTGGTCCCCGCCCCCCGAGAGCACTGATCCGCGGGCCGTGGCCGGCAGCGCATGGGCGCGTACACGGGGAGGGCCGCCGGATCCGAGCGCGGTCCGGGGAGCCCGGCAGGGTTCCCCGGACGCGCCAGGGTGTCGGCGGCGCCGAATGTACGCTTGACACCACTACGTCTGGTTCGTCGCGGATGCGGTGTGACTCGGGACACGAAGATTGGGCGTAACACTCCTCCGAGCCGTGCGATGACCTAAGAGGTGACAGCCGAGGAAGGAATACAGCAGCCGGTGCAGGCGCTGTGCAGTTCCCCGGTCCAGCCCGCGCCGTCGGCACATTCCCCGTCGACGGTCGTCGGCTCCGGCCCGATCCCGGGCGGGGCCGGAAGCCGTTTCCATCGTTCCGAGAGGTTGTTCGTGTCGGCCAGCACATCCCGTACGCTCCCGCCGGAGATCGCCGAGTCCGAGTCTGTGATGGCGCTCATCGAGCGGGGAAAGGCTGATGGGCAGATCGCCGGCGATGACGTGCGTCGGGCCTTCGAGGCTGACCAGATTCCGCCAACCCAGTGGAAGAATGTTCTGCGCAGCCTCAATCAGATCCTCGAGGAAGAGGGTGTGACGCTGATGGTCAGTGCAGCGGAGTCGCCGAAGCGCGCCCGCAAGAGCGCAGCAGCGAAGAGCCCCGTCAAGCGCACCGCCGCCAAGACCACCGTCACCGCCAGGGCGGCGACGGTGACGAGGACCACCGTCGCGACCGGCTCCACGGCCCCCGCGGCCGAGAGCGCGGACCCGGCGGACGAGGCCGCGTCGCCCGCGAAGAAGGCGGCCGCGAAGAAGACCGCCGTCAAGAAGACCGCCGCCAAGAAGACGGTCGCCAAGAAGACGGCGGCCAAGAAGACCGCGTCCAAGAAGTCCGACGACGAGATGATCGAGGGCGAGGAGCTGCTCGAGGACGTCGCGCCGGGCAAGGAGGAGGAGGAGACCGAGGGCGAGACCAAGGGCTTCGTGCTGTCCGACGAGGACGAGGACGACGCTCCCGCCCAGCAGGTCGCCGTCGCCGGTGCCACCGCCGACCCGGTCAAGGACTACCTGAAGCAGATCGGCAAGGTCCCCCTGCTCAACGCCGAGCAGGAGGTCGAGCTCGCCAAGCGCATCGAGGCCGGTCTCTTCGCCGAGGACAAGCTCGCCAACTCGGACAAGATCGCGCCCAAGCTCAAGCGTGAGCTGGAGATCATCGCCGAGGACGGCCGCCGGGCCAAGAACCACCTCCTGGAGGCCAACCTCCGTCTGGTGGTCTCGCTGGCCAAGCGCTACACCGGCCGCGGCATGCTCTTCCTGGACCTGATCCAGGAGGGCAACCTGGGTCTGATCCGCGCGGTCGAGAAGTTCGACTACACCAAGGGCTACAAGTTCTCCACGTACGCCACCTGGTGGATCCGTCAGGCGATCACCCGCGCCATGGCCGACCAGGCCCGCACCATCCGTATCCCGGTGCACATGGTCGAGGTCATCAACAAGCTCGCGCGCGTCCAGCGCCAGATGCTCCAGGACCTGGGCCGTGAGCCCACCCCGGAGGAGCTGGCCAAGGAGCTCGACATGACCCCCGAGAAGGTCATCGAGGTCCAGAAGTACGGCCGTGAGCCGATCTCCCTCCACACCCCCCTGGGTGAGGACGGCGACAGCGAGTTCGGTGACCTCATCGAGGACTCCGAGGCGGTCGTGCCGGCCGACGCGGTCAGCTTCACGCTCCTCCAGGAGCAGCTGCACTCGGTCCTCGACACGCTCTCCGAGCGTGAGGCGGGCGTGGTCTCCATGCGCTTCGGCCTCACCGACGGCCAGCCGAAGACGCTCGACGAGATCGGCAAGGTCTACGGCGTGACCCGTGAGCGGATCCGCCAGATCGAGTCGAAGACGATGTCGAAGCTGCGCCACCCGTCGCGCTCGCAGGTCCTGCGCGACTACCTCGACTGATCCTCGGATCCGTCCGGTCCGTCTGCTCCGCACGACGTACACGGCAGTGGACGAAGGGCCCGGTTCCCCGCTCGGGGGCCGGGCCCTTCGGCTTTTCGCGGGTGCAGGCGAGCCGTCCTTGACGGACGCTGGGTGAACGGATATCAGCGGAGAGTCAGGAGGCTCCATGCGTGGTCCCTTCACCCGAGTGTTGACGGGTGCCCTGGGTCTGATCACGGCGGTGGCCGGACAGGTGGCCGGTGCCGCCCCGGCCGCCGCGGACAGGGTCGTGGTGGGCGGCAGCCCGGCCGCGACCGCCGACGCGCCGTGGGTGGTCGCGCTGTCCAGCCGTGACCGGTTCGGAGGTACGCGTGCGGGCCAGTTCTGCGGCGGGGTCGTCGTGGCGCCCACCAAGGTGCTCACCGCGGCGCACTGCCTGGGCCGCGAGGTCCTCGGCGGGGCGCCCTGGCAGCTGCGGGACTTCTCGGTGATCGCGGGGCGGGCCGAGCTGCTCGGGCAGGGCGGGCAGGAGGTGCGGATCGCGGGCACCTGGGTGAACCCCGACTACGACCCGACGAGCAACTCGGGCGACCTCGCGGTGCTCACCCTCGCCGAGCCCCTGCCCCAGTCCTACGTGATCAGGACGGCGGTGCCGGGGGACGCGGCGGAGGCCCCGGGGACGCCGGCCCGCGTGTACGGCTGGGGCGACACCACGGGGAACGGCGGCTACGCCTCCTCGCTCCGCTCGGCGCCCGTGCAGGTCCTGCCGGACGCGGCCTGCGAGCGGGCGTACCCGGTCGGCTTCGGGGGCGGCGTCTCGTACCGCCGGACGACCATGCTGTGCGCCGGCGACCCCGCGGGCGGCCGGGACGCCTGCCAGGGCGACAGCGGCGGCCCGCTGGTGGCGCGGGGGGTGCTGGTGGGCCTGGTGTCCTGGGGCAGCGGCTGCGGGCAGGCCGAGAACCCCGGGGTCTACACACGGGTGTCCGAGGTGCTGCCCGAGCGGCTCTGAAGGGCCGCGGGGTCCGGTCGTCCCGGGCCCCGCGGGCACGAGAACGGGCGGTCATCCCCTGGTCGAGGGGATGACCGCCCGTCGTCCGGCCGTCAGCGACCGGCCCTGAGCTCGTCGTGGTTGCGCGGCGTCAGTGCTCGTCGCCCACCGTGCGGGCCGGCACATCGGTCAGCCGGTCCGTCTCATCCTGTATCTCAACGGCGATCTTCTTGAGTTCCGGCTCGAACTTGCGACCGTGGTGGGCGCAGAAGAGCAAGTCACCTCCGCTGGCCAGGACGACACGCAGGTAAGCCTGGGCGCCGCAGCGGTCGCAGCGGTCAGCGGCCGTCAGGGGGCTCGCGGGGGTCAGAACAGTAGTCACGTCGCCTCTTCTCTAGCTCGACGAGCTGTCGTACCAGGGTCAACATCCAACCAGGCCGGAAACGTTCCCGCTCGTGGCTTTTCCTTGAAACTTTTTCCCAAGGTGGCTGTCTGCTGCCGGTTGGCGGCGAATGAGCCGTATTGCGTCGCTCTACGGGTTTCGCATTGCTGTGGTGTGTGTCGGTCGTCCTCCCGGCGGGGTTGCCGGTTGTTCATGAGGACGTGCCCGGAGCCTAGATGGTTCATGCCTGGAAGGGAACGTGATGTTCGCGTCACCCCTTCGAGGGATCGAACATCCATACGACTCTGGACTAGCATGAGGAAACCGGGAGGGTGGCGTTTCAGCGGCCCTACCAGGCATCGGTACCCTCTGAGCGGTGAGCGACGCCGGTACTCACCCCATCGGGCAAGATTTCAAATTCAGCGAGGAGCGAACCGCGTGACCGCCGAAACGTCCGTGCCGTCCAGTGCGCTGCTGACCGCAGACCGTGACGGTTCCAACTACACCGCGCGGCACCTGCTCGTCCTCGAAGGGCTCGAAGCGGTCCGCAAGCGCCCCGGAATGTACATCGGGTCCACGGACAGCCGTGGCCTGATGCACTGCCTCTGGGAGATCATCGACAACTCGGTCGACGAGGCCCTGGGGGGCTACTGCGACCACATCGACGTCATCCTGCACGACGACGGCTCCGTCGAGGTGCGGGACAACGGCCGCGGCATCCCGGTCGACGTCGAGCCCAAGACCGGTCTGTCCGGCGTCGAGGTCGTCATGACCAAGCTGCACGCCGGCGGAAAGTTCGGCGGCGGCTCGTACGCCGCCTCCGGCGGTCTGCACGGCGTCGGCGCCTCCGTGGTCAACGCGCTCTCGGCCCGTCTCGACGTCGAGGTCGACCGGAACGGCGCCACGCACGCCATCAGCTTCCGGCGCGGTGTCCCCGGGATCTTCACCGAGCAGGGACCGGACAGCCCCTTCGACCCGTCGAGCGGGCTGGTCAAGGCCAAGCGGGTGCCCAAGACCCGCACCGGCACCCGTGTGCGCTACTGGGCCGACCGCCAGATCTTCCTCAAGGACGCCAAGCTCGCCCTGGAGACGCTGCACCAGCGCGCCCGCCAGACCGCCTTCCTCGTGCCCGGCCTCACCATCGTCGTCCGCGACCAGCGGGACCTGGAGGGGATCGGCAAGAGCGAGGAGGTCTTCCGCTTCGACGGCGGCATCAGCGAGTTCTGCGAGTACCTCGCGCAGGACAAGGCCGTCTGCGACGTGCTGCGCCTCACCGGGCAGGGCACCTTCAAGGAGACCGTGCCGGTCCTCGACGACCGCGGCCACATGACCCCCACCGAGGTCACCCGCGAGCTCGGCGTGGACGTCGCCCTGCGCTGGGGCACCGGGTACGACGCCACCGTCCGGTCCTTCGTGAACATCATCGCCACCCCCAAGGGCGGCACCCACGTCTCCGGCTTCGAGCAGGCCATCACGAAGACCGTGAACGAGGTGCTGCGCTCGGCCAAGATGCTGCGCGTCGCCGAGGACGACATCGTCAAGGACGACGCCCTGGAGGGCCTGACGGCCGTCGTCACGGTCCGCCTCGCCGAGCCGCAGTTCGAGGGCCAGACCAAGGAGGTCCTGGGCACCTCGGCCGCGCGCCGCATCGTGGCCACCGTGGTCGCCCGCGAGCTCAAGGCGTTCCTGACCTCCACCAAGCGGGACGCCAAGGCCCAGGCCCGCGCCGTTCTGGAGAAGGCCGTCGCCGCGGCCCGTACCCGGATCGCCGCCCGCCAGCACAAGGACGCGCAGCGCCGGAAGACCGCGCTGGAGTCCTCCTCGCTGCCGGCCAAGCTGGCCGACTGCCGCAGCGACGACGTCGAGCGCAGCGAGCTCTTCATCGTCGAGGGAGACTCCGCGCTCGGCACCGCCAAGCTCGCGCGGAACAGCGAGTTCCAGGCGCTGCTGCCGATCCGCGGCAAGATCCTCAACGTCCAGAAGTCGTCCGTCTCGGACATGCTCAAGAACGCCGAGTGCGGCGCGATCATCCAGGTCATAGGAGCGGGCTCGGGCCGCACCTTCGACATCGACGCGGCCCGCTACGGCAAGGTCATCATGATGACCGACGCCGATGTCGACGGCTCCCACATCCGGACGCTGCTGCTGACCCTCTTCCAGCGGTACATGCGCCCGATGGTCGAGGCCGGCCGGGTCTTCGCCGCGGTGCCCCCGCTGCACCGGATCGAGCTGGTCCAGCCCAAGAAGGGCCAGGACAAGTACGTGTACACGTACTCCGACAACGAGCTGCGGCAGACGCTCCTGGAGTTCCAGCGCAAGGGCGTCCGCCACAAGGACGCCATCCAGCGCTACAAGGGCCTCGGCGAGATGGACGCCGACCAGCTCGCGGAGACCACGATGGACCCGCGCCACCGCACCCTGCGCCGGATCAACATCGGCGACCTGGACGCGGCCGAGCAGGTCTTCGACCTGCTGATGGGCAACGACGTGGCGCCGCGCAAGGAGTTCATCACCAGCTCGGCGGCGACGCTCGACCGCTCGCGCATCGACGCCTGAGCCCCGGCACCGCTCCGTTCCGGACGGCCCGGTCCCCGCACCGCGGGGGCCGGGCCGTCCGGCGTTCCCGCGGCCGCCGGCGTCCCTACGCATATCGGCCCGGCCCGGTCGGTCGCCCGGCCGGGGAGTCACCTGATGGGGTGAAGACCGGAGGGAGAAGAGTCCGGGAACTGCCCGCTCTGTCCATCCTTGGGCACGCGGCCGAAACGGTTCGCTGACAAGGAGAGTTGACCGGTGGATCAGCTGGACGAGCAGGAGCGCGCGCGGGCGTGGGACGACGGGCCGGGCGGGAACCCGTCGGGGCTACCGCGGCAGCGGTACGACGAGGCCGCGAACCCGCTGCCCGGGGCGGCCGCGGTCTACCTGGAGGTCCAGCGCAGCCCCGCCTTCCAGGAGGTACGGCGCCGGTACCGCCGTTTCGTCCTCCCCGCGACCCTCGCCTTCCTCGCCTGGTACCTCGCCTACGTCGTCGCCGCCACCGCCGCCCCCGGGCTGATGGCCCGCCCGGTGGCCGGTTCGGTCAACGTCGCGATGCTCGCCGGCCTCGGCCAGTTCCTCACCACCTTCCTGCTCACCTGGGCCTACGCCCGGCACGCGCGGCTGCGCCGCGACCGGGCCGCGCTCGAACTGCGCTGGGACACCCAGGAGATGACGAGGGGAGCCGAACGGTGACCGGAGACCACCAGACCCTCGCCCTGCTGCTCTTCAGCGCCTTTGTCGCCGTGACCCTGGGCATCACCACGTGGGTGAGCCGCAACCGGCGCGGTTCGGCCGAGGAGTTCTACGCCGGCGGCAGACTCTTCTCGCCGATGGAGAACGGATTCGCCATCGCCGGCGACTACATGTCCGCCGCCTCCTTCCTCGGCATCTCGGGCCTGATCGCGCTCTACGGCTACGACGGCATGCTCTACTCGGTCGGCTTCCTGGTCGCCTGGCTCGTGGTGCTCTTCCTGGTCGCCGAACTCGTCCGCAACTGCGGCCGGTTCACCCTCGCCGACGTCATCGCCGCGCGGATGGCGGAACGGCCCGTGCGCATCGCCGCCGGCACCTCCTCGGTCGCCGTCTCCGTCCTGTACCTGATTGCCCAGATGGTGGGCGCCGGCAGCCTGGTGGCCCTCCTGCTCGGCGGCACCGGCGAGGCGGCACGCACCTGGACGGTCGTCGGCGTCGGCGCGCTGATGGTGGTCTACGTGTCGCTCGGCGGGATGCGGGCCACCACCTGGATCCAGATCGTCAAGGCCGTGCTGCTGATGGCGGGCACGGTCACGCTCACCGTGCTCGTCCTGGTCCGCTTCCACGGCGATGTGAACGGTCTGCTCGCCACCGCCGCCGAGCGCAGCGGCCACGGCACCGCCTTCCTCGGCCCCGGACTGCGCTACGGCGGCGACTGGACCGCCCGGCTGGACTTCATCAGCCTCGGCCTCGCGCTCGTCCTCGGCACCGCGGGACTGCCCCACATCCTGTCCCGGTTCTACACGGTGCCCACCGCACGGGCCGCCCGCCGCTCGGTCGTCTGGGCGATCGGCCTGATCGGCGGCTTCTACCTGATGACGATCGTCCTCGGCTTCGGCGCCGCCGCGATCATCGGCTCCTCCGAGGTCCGCGCCTCCAACGCCTCCGGGAACACCGCCGTCCCGCTGCTGGCCCTCGACCTCGGCGGGGGAGCGGGCTCCACCGGCGGCACGGTGCTCTTCGCGATCGTCGCGGCCGTCGCCTTCGCGACCATCCTCGCCGTCGTCGCGGGGATCACCCTGGCCTCCTCCGCCTCCGTCGCCCACGACCTCTACGCCTCGCTGCGCCGGCCCGGCGGGAAGCCGTACAGCGAGGTGGCGGTGGCGCGGACGGCCGCCGCCGTGATCGGCGCCGCCGCGATCGGGCTCGGACTGCTCGCCCGCGACCTCAACGTGGCCTTCCTCGTCGGCCTCGCCTTCGCCGTCGCCGCCTCGGCCAACCTGCCGGTGCTGCTCTACTCGCTCTTCTGGCGCCGCTTCACCACCCGGGGCGCGGTCTGGTCCGTGTACGGCGGGCTCGTCCCCGCGGTGCTGCTGGTGCTGTTCTCGCCGGTCGTCTCCGGCAGCCCGGACGCGCTCTTCCCCGGCGTCGACTTCCACGTCTTCCCGCTCCAGAACCCGGGGGTGGTCTCCATCCCGCTCGGCTTCCTGGCCGGCTGGCTGGGGACGGTGACCTCGCCCGAGCCGCCCGACGAGGCGCGGCACGCGGAGACCGAGGTGCGGTCGCTCACGGGCGCGGGGGCCGCCTGACGCGAGCGTCACCGCGACGGGGCCTCAGGGCGAGGAGACCCAGGTGTAGCGGTGCTCGGGGCGGCCGGTCTCGCCGTACCGGAGGGAGAGCCGTACCCGCCCGGTGCGTTCGAGGAGCTTGAGGTAGCGCTGGGCGGTCTGGCGGCTGACACCGGTCCGCTCGGCCAGCTCCTGGGTGGAGAGCGGCCCGCCGGCGGCCAGCAGCGCCTGGCGCACCAGTTCGGCCGTCGTCGGGGAGTGCCCCTTGGGCAGATCGGGGGCGACGGCGCCGGCCGCCAGGGTTCCGAAGATCCGGTCGACCTCGGCCTGTTCCGCCTCGCCGCCGCTCTCCAGGGCGCGGCGGAGCGTCGCGTACGCCTCCAGTTTCGAGCGCAGCCCGGCGAAGTTGAACGGCTTCACCAGGTACTGGAGGGCGCCGTGCCGCATGGCCGCCTGGACGGTCGCCACGTCCCGGGCCGCGGTCACCATGATCACGTCGCACTGGTGGCCGCGGGCGCGCAGCTCGCGGATGGCGGCGAGACCGTTCTCGTCGGGGAGGTAGTGGTCGAGGAGGACGAGGTCCACCGGCCGGCCGTCGAGGACGGCCAGGGCCTCCGCGGTCGAGTGGGCGGTGGCCGCGACCCGGAAGCCGGGCAGCTTGGTCACGTAGGCGGCGTTCACCCGCGCCACGCGGATGTCGTCGTCGACGACGAGCACGTCGATCATCGGGACCGCTCCTCGGCCGTGGTCGGGTCCGCCGGGTCGCGCGGGGTGGCGGGCGCGGGCAGGGCGGCCGGTGCGGCGGGCGGGGGCGCTTCCGCCAGGACGTCCGGGAGGACGACCGTGAACTCCGCGCCGCCGGCCGGTCCCGTCGTCACGCGCGCGGTGCCGCCGCGCCGCTCGGCGAGACGCCGGACCAGCGCCAGCCCGAGGCCCCGCTTGCCGTGGGAGGGCGCTTCCTTCGTCGTCCACCCCTCGGTGAAGATCAGCTCCCGGCGCTCCTCGGGGACGCCGGGACCGCTGTCGGCGACCCCCAGGACCACCGTCCGGCCCTCGGCGCGCAGCGCGACCTCGACCCGGGCGTCCGGGGTGCCCGCGGCGGCGTCGAGGGCGTTGTCGACGAGATTGCCGACGACGGTGACCAGTTCGCGCGGGTCCACCAGCCGGTCCGGGAGCAGCGAGTCGGGGGAGAGGCGCAGCGAGACGCCGCGCTCGGCGGCGACGGTCGCCTTGCCGACCAGGAGGGCGGCGAGCAGCGGGTCGTGGACCTTCTCGGTCACCTGCTCGGCGGTGGCCCGGTGCACCCCGACGACCTCGGTGACGAAGTCGGCCGCCTCGTCGTACAGCTCCAGCTCCAGGAGGCCGAGCAGGGTGTGGAGGCGGTTGGCGTGCTCGTGGTCCTGGGCGCGCAGGGCGTCGATCAGGCCCCGGGTGGAGTCCAGCTCGCGGCCGAGCCGCTCCAGCTCGGTCCGGTCCCGCAGGGTCGCCACGGCGCCCCCGTCGTCCGTCGGCATCCGGTTGGCGATCAGCACCCGGTGTCCCTGGACGGTCACCAGATCGGCTCCGCTCACCCGGCCGGTCAGCACGTCGGCGGTGCGCCCGGGGCCGAGGAGCGCGTCGAGCGGGCGTCCGGCGGCCTCGGGGCCGAGGCCGAGCAGGCGCTGCGCCTCGTCGTTGAGGAGCCGTACGGAACCCTTGCGGTCCAGGGCCACCACGCCCTCGCGGATGCCGTGCAGCATCGCCTCGCGCTCGGCCAGCAGCGCAGAGATGTCGGAGAAGGCCAGGTCGCGGGTCTGCCGCTGGATCCGCCGGGAGATCAGGTACGCCGCGAGGGCGCCGGCCGCGAGCGCGCCGCCCGCGTAGGCCAGGAGACCGGGGATCGCGGAGAGGAGGCGGTCGCGGACGCTGTCGTACTCGATGCCGACGGAGACCGCGCCGACGATCCCGCCGTCGGCGTTCCGCAGCGGCGCCTTGCCGCGCGCCGAGCGGCCGAGGGTGCCGCTGTCGATCTCCATCACCTCGCGGCCCGCCAAGGCCTCGCTCGGGTCGGTGGAGACGGTCCGGCCGATCTGGACGGGGTCGGGGTGCGACCAGCGCACTCCGCGCGTGTCCATGACGACCACGTACTCGGCGCCGGTCGCCGTCCGGACCCGTTCCGCCTCGCGCTGCACCGGTCCCGTCGCCGACGGCGGCCCTCCGGCCAGGTCCGCGGCCGTACGCGTGGAGGCCATGGTCTCCGCGATGGCCAGCGCCCGCCGCATGGCCTGGTCGTCGAGCTGGGAGCTCAGCGGGGCCAGGAAGAACCCGGTGGCCAGCACGGTGACCCCCGTGGCGACGGCCAGCTGCATCAGCAGGACCTGCGAGAACACCCGCCGAGGCCACCCCAGCCGACGCCGCCGGCGCCCGTCCGGCCGCGCGGAGGGTGTCGATCCGGGGCTGCTCATGCCCGAAACGGTACGGGGACGGCGCGTGCGACCGGAAACGCGGCGACTGCACGCGCGCGCGTGGGGCAGGTGTGGTGGCGCGGGCTGCCTATCCTGGTGGGCGGTCCGGGCGGACCGTCGGACGGGTCGCGGTGCGGGAGGCCGGGTCCGCTTCCGGGCCCGCCGTCCGTCGCCGGACCGGCGATCCGTGGTCGTACCAGCGAAAGGCCTGCTTCTTGAGCGCGCAGCAGATCCCCGTCGTCGTCCTCGCCGGGTTTCTCGGGGCGGGGAAGACGACGCTCCTCAACCACCTGCTGCGCAGTGCCCGGGGTACCCGGATCGGGGTCATGGTCAACGACTTCGGGGACATCGGGATCGACGCGATGACCGTCGCCGGCCAGGTCGGTTCGACGGTCTCCCTCGGCAACGGGTGCCTGTGCTGCGCCGTGGACGTGAGCGAGCTGGACGAGTACCTGGACGTCCTGACCCGGCCCGAGCTGTGCCTCGACGTGATCGTGATCGAGGCCAGCGGTCTCGCCGAGCCGCAGGAGCTGGTCCGTATGGTGCTCGCCAGCGGGAACCGGCGGATCGTCTACGGCGGTCTCGTCGAGGTGGTCGACGCCGCCGAGTTCGGCGCCACCCGTCAGCGGCACCCCGAGACCGACCGGCACCTCGCCCTCGCCGACCTGGTCGTCGTCAACAAGGCCGACCGGGTGCCCGAGGAGGAGCTGCGGGCCGTCCGGGAGACCGTCACCGGGCTCGCGGAGCGGGCCGTGGTGGTCGAGGCGGACCACGGCAGGATCGATCCCGAGCTGCTCTTCGACCGGGTCGTCCCGGAGGGGGAGATCGCCGGCCAGATGTCGATCGAGGACATCCTCTACGCCGACGAGGACGGGCACGCGCACGTGCACGCCGCCTACGACACCGTCTCGCTGACGACGGCGGTGCCGCTGCACCCGCGCCGGCTGATGGCCTTCCTCGACTCCCGCCCCGAGGGCCTGTACCGGCTCAAGGGCTTCGTGGACCTCGGCGCCGCCGACCCCGACCACCGGTACGCGGTGCACGCGGTCGGCCGCTTCCTGCGCTTCTACCCGGAGCCCTGGCCGGCCGGGGAGGAGCGCCTCACCCAGCTCGTCCTGATCGGCTCCGGCGTCGACGCGGGCGGCCTGCGCAAGGAACTCGCCGCCTGCGAGGTCGGCGGTCCTGAGGACGCTCCGGACGAGCACAGCATGTGGGGCCTGCTCCGGTACGTGCCGCGGGCGGACGAGCCCGAGGCCGAGGCGTAGGGCCGGTCGCTCAGGCCGGTACGCCCGCCGGTGCCAGGCCGACGGCCGTCAGGTACGCGTCGAAGGAGGCGTCGGCGTGGTGGCCGGCCCAGCCCACGTACCCGTCCGGGCGGATCAGGAAGACGCCGGTGCCGTAGGGGCCGCCGGCCGGGATCCGGGCGCGGCGGACCCGCTCGGGCAGGTCCGCCGGCGGTTCGGCGGGTCCGGCCGTGAGCAGGGTGAAGTGCGGGCCGCGGAAGAGGTCGAAGAGCCGGTCCTCGCCGTACCGGCCGTCCGGGGCGCGGTCGCCGGCGCGCACGGCCTCCTCGGGGGTCTCCGGGCGGGTGTCCACCGCGAGGTCCGAGTCCCGGTAGCCGAGGCCGAGCTGCTGCACGTCCCTGCCCCGCTGGACGGCCGCGCCGCCCGCGCTCGCGCGGTGGAGACGGGTGCTGAGGCCCAGGACGTCCGCCGCCACCGGGCGGCGCTCGGCCTCGTAGCTGTCGAGGAGCGCGGCCGGGGCGCCGTGGAGCAGGACCTGGGCGAGCTTCCAGCCGAGGTTGTACGCGTCCTGGACGCCGGTGTTGAGGCCCTGGCCGCCGGCGGGGGAGTGGACGTGGGCCGCGTCGCCCGCGAGGAAGACCCGGCCCTCCCGGAAGCGGTCCGCCAGCGCCGCCCGGACGCGGTAGTCCGAGGCCCAGGGCACGTCGGTGATCGCCTCTTCGGCCAGCGGGGTCCGGGCGGCGAGCAGGGCCCGGACGCCGTCCGGGGTCGTGTCCACGGCGGCCGACTCGTCCTCGAAGGTGGCGGCCAGCTGGAACAGTCCGTCGTCGCCCGGCAGCGGGCAGAGCGCCACCCCGCCGTCCGCCGCGCGCCAGACGTGCCAGTGGTCGCGGTCGGCGAGCGTTCCGGGGGCGATCCGCACGTCGGCGACGAGCATCGGGCGCGGGTCCACGGTCTCGCCGGTCATGCCGATGCCGAGCGCCCGGCGGACGGTGGAGCGGCCCCCGTCGGCGCCGACCAGACAGCCGGCCCGGACCGTCTCGCCGGTACTCAGCCGCACCTCGACGCGCTCGGCGTCCTGACGGAATCCGGTGAGGGCGGCTCCGAACCGGACGCCGCCTCCCAGGGCCGTCAGGCGCTCGTACAGGAGCTCCTGGGTGCGGGACTGCGGGATCAGCAGGGTGTCGGCGTACGGCACCTGCTCGGTGGGCTCGGAGCGCTCGATCATGTCCCACTCGCCGCGCCGCTCGGTGCCCTCCCAGGCCAGCATCCGCGGGTACGGCCCGCCCGCCGCGAGGACGCCGGGGAGGATTCCGAGGTCGTCCAGGACCTCCTGGCTCCGCGGCTGGAGCCCCTTGCCGCGCGAGCCGGGGAAGAGCCCGTCGGCCCGCTCCAGGAGGAGCGCGCGGACGCCCCGGCGGACGAGGTCGAGGGCGAGCACGAGCCCCGTCGGGCCCGCCCCGCAGATGACGACGTCGGTGTCGCGGTGCGCGGCAGTTGCAGGCGTGGGCTCGGACATGGGTGACCGCCTCCATTCCTTAACGGTGTTAAATGACGGCTCCCCAAGCATCGCCTTAACGGTGTTAAGGAGTCAAGGGGATACCGTGACGGGGTGGCGACCAAGAAGACGGCGAAGCTGGACCCCGGCCAGGTGGCGGAGACCGCCCTGCGGCTGCTGAACGAGCGCGGCCTGGAAGGGCTCACGCTCCGCGCCATCGCCCAGGAACTGCACGTCCAGGCACCCGCCCTGTACTGGCACTTCAAGAACAAGCAGGCCCTGCTCGACGAGATGGCGACGGTGATGTACCGGCGGATGGTCGCCGAACCGGAGGCCCGCGCGGCCGTCGGGAGCGGCTGGCAGGAACTGATGCTCACCGCCAACCGGGGCCTGCGGGCCGGGCTGCTCCGCTACCGCGACGGAGCCAAGGTCTACAGCGGCGCCCGGTTCACCGGCACCGACCACGCCCAGGACATGGAGCGTCAGCTCGGCGCCCTCGTCGACGCGGGGTTCACCCTGCGCGAGGCGGTGCGGGCCAGCACCACGGCGTACATGTACACGCTCGGCTTCGTCACCGAGGAGCAGGGCACCGAGCCGCTCCCCGGCGAGCCACGCGAGGGCTTCGACATCGACGAGCGCGCCCGGCGCCTCGCCGCGTACCCCCTCGCGGCGCAGGCGGGCGCGGAGCTCTTCGCCGGCTACGACGAGCGCTTCGAGGAGGGGCTGCGGCTGATCGTCGCCGGGATCGAGACGGTGTACGCCCCCGGCGCACGGCCCTGAGGAACCGCTCCGCGCACGACGAAGCCCCCGCTCCGGGTACGACGAAGCCCCCCAACCCCACGCACGACGAAGCCCCCCGCTCCGGGTGGGAGCGGGGGGCCTCGACGCGTACAGGGCCAGCGGGTACCGGCGGCTAGCTCGCCGGGCCGGCCACCACGTCCACCGGCTTCGGCAGCGGGGTGCCCGAGCCGTCGCGGCGCGGGTCCGGCTCCGGCAGCTCGACCGGGGTGCCGTTCTTCTGCGCGGCACGGGCCGGGAGGGCGCCCGCCCAGGCCAGGATCAGCACGTCCTCGCCCTTCAGGAAGCGCTGGCAGCGCACACCGCCGGTGGCCCGGCCCTTGCGCGGGTACTGGTCGAACGGGGTCAGCTTCGCAGAGGTCGCCGCCGAACCGTCCAGGGTGCCGGTCGAGCCCGCCACCGTGAACACGGCCGCGTCGGCCGCCGGGTCCACCGCGGCGAAGGACAGCACCTCGGCCCCGGCCGCCAGCTTGATGCCCGCCATGCCGCCGGCGGGCCGGCCCTGCGGCCGCACCTGGGAGGCGGGGTAGCGCAGCAGCTGCGCGTCGGAGGTGATGAAGACCAGGTCCTCCTCGCCCGTCCGCAGTTCGGTCGCGCCGACGATCCGGTCGCCGTCCTTGAGGGTGATGACCTCCAGCTCGTCCTTGTTCGCCGGATAGTCCGGCACCACGCGCTTGACGACGCCCTGGAGGGTGCCGAGCGCCAGGCCGGGGGAGGACTCGTCCAGGGTGGTCAGGCAGACCACCGTCTCGTCCGCCTCCAGGGAGAGGAACTCGCTCAGCGGCGCCCCGCCCGCCAGGTTCGGCGAGGCGGCCGTGTCGGGGAGCTGGGGCAGGTCGATGACGGCGATCCGGAGCAGCCGGCCCGTGGAGGTCACCGCGCCCACGTCGCCGCGCTGGGTGGCGGCCACCGAGGAGACGATCGCGTCGTGCTTGGTCCGCTTGGCGTCCGCCTCGACCGGCGGCAGCTCCGCCGAGACCGTCCTGGCCAGCAGACCGGTCGTGGAGAGCAGCACCCGGCAGGGGTCGTCGGCGACCTCCAGCGGGACGGCGGAGACGGGCGCGCCCGCCGACTCCAGGAGGACCGTGCGCCGGTCGGTGGCGAACTTCTTCGCGACCGCGGCCAGCTCGGCGGAGACCAGCTTGCGCAGCTCGGAGTCGGAGTCGAGGATCCCGGTCAGCTCGTCGATCTCGCCGGTCAGCCGGTCGCGCTCGGTCTCCAGCTCCAGGCGGTCGAACCTGGTGAGCCGGCGCAGCGGGGTGTCCAGGATGTACTGGGTCTGGACCTCGCTCAGCGAGAAGCGCTCCATCAGGCGCTCCTTCGCCTGCGCCGAGTTCTCGCTCTCCCGGATGAGCCGGATGACCTCGTCGATGTCGAGGAGCGCGACGAGCAGGCCCTCGACCAGGTGCAGCCGGTCGCTCTTCTTGCCGCGGCGGTACTCCGAGCGGCGGCGGACGACCTCGAAGCGGTGGTCGAGGTAGACCTCCAGGAGCTCCTTGAGGCCGAGGGTGAGCGGCTGGCCGTCCACCAGGGCCACGTTGTTGATGCCGAAGGACTCCTCCATCGGCGTCAGCTTGTAGAGCTGCTCCAGGACGGCCTCGGGCACGAAGCCGTTCTTGATCTCGATGACCAGACGGAGCCCGTGGGCCCGGTCGGTGAGGTCCTTGACGTCGGCGATGCCCTGGAGCTTCTTGGAGCCGACCAGGTCCTTGATCTTGGAGATGACCTTCTCGGGGCCGACCGTGAAGGGCAGTTCGGTGACGACGATGCCCTTGCGGCGGGCGGTCACCGTCTCCACCGAGGTGGTGGCGCGGATCTTGAAGGTGCCGCGGCCCGTCTCGTACGCGTCCCGGATGCCGTTCAGGCCGACGATGCGGCCGCCGGTCGGCAGGTCGGGGCCGGGGACGAAGCGCATCAGCGCGTCCAGGTCCGCGTGCGGGTAGCGGATCAGGTGGCGGGCGGCCGCGACGACCTCGCCGAGGTTGTGCGGGGGCATGTTGGTCGCCATGCCGACCGCGATGCCCGAGGCGCCGTTCACCAGCAGGTTCGGGTACGCGGCGGGGAGCGCGACCGGCTCCCGCTCCTGGCCGTCGTAGTTGGGCGCGAAGTCGACCGTGTCCTCGTCGATGGACTCGGTCATCAGCAGGGCGGCGGGGGCCATCCGCGACTCGGTGTACCGCATCGCGGCGGGCGGGTCGTCATTGCCCAGCGAGCCGAAGTTGCCGTGGCCGTCGACCAGCGGCACGCGCATGGAGAAGGGCTGCGCCATGCGCACCATGGCGTCGTAGATGGAGGCGTCGCCGTGCGGGTGCAGCTTGCCCATCACCTCGCCGACCACGCGGGCGCACTTGACGAACCCGCGGTCGGGGCGCAGGCCCATCTCGTTCATCTGGTAGACGATGCGCCGCTGGACCGGCTTCATGCCGTCGCGGGCGTCGGGCAGCGCACGCGAGTAGATGACCGAGTAGGCGTACTCGAGGAAGGAGCCCTGCATCTCGTCGACGACGTCGATGTCGAGGATCCTCTCCTCGTACGCGTCGTCCGGCGGCGGTGTCTTCGTGCTGCGGCGGGCCATCGCGGCTGCGGCTCCTTCTCCGACAAAGCTTGATCTGACGCGGACCATTGTGGACCGTGCCACCGACAACGCGGACCGCGACCCGGACGAGGGACATCTCAGGGGTCCGGGAACTTCGCCAGGTGTCGGCGCGCTTGCATACAGTGGCAGCACTTTTCCAGATCGCGATCGAAGGGACGTACATGCCCATGGGTCACACGGCCACGGCCGAGGCCGGCTCCGGCGGCCTGACAGCGACCGAGCACCGGCTGGCGAACGGCCTGCGGGTGGTGCTCTCCGAGGACCACCTGACCCCGGTCGCCGCGGTCTGCCTCTGGTACGACGTCGGCTCGCGCCACGAGGTCGAGGGCCGCACGGGCCTCGCCCACCTCTTCGAGCACCTGATGTTCCAGGGCTCGCAGCAGGTGCACGGCAACGGGCACTTCGAGCTCGTGCAGGGCGCGGGCGGCTCGCTCAACGGCACGACCAGCTTCGAGCGCACCAACTACTTCGAGACCATGCCCACCCACCAGCTGGAGCTCGCGCTCTGGCTGGAGGCGGACCGGATGGGCTCGCTGCTCGCCGCCCTCGACGACGAGTCGATGGAGAACCAGCGGGACGTCGTGAAGAACGAGCGCCGCCAGCGGTACGACAACGTGCCGTACGGCACCGCCTTCGAGAAGCTCACCGCGCTCGCGTACCCCGAGGGCCACCCCTACCACCACACCCCCATCGGCTCGATGGCGGACCTGGACGCGGCCACGCTGGAGGACGCGCGGAACTTCTTCCGCACCTACTACGCGCCCAACAACGCGGTCCTGTCGGTGGTCGGCGACATCGACCCGGAGCAGACGCTCGCCTGGGTCGAGAAGTACTTCGGCTCCATCCCCGGCCACGACGGCAAGCCCGCCCCGCGTGACGGCGGCCTGCCGGAGGTCATCGGCGAGCAGCTGCGCGAGGTCGTCGTCGAGGACGTCCCGGCCCGGGCCCTGATGGCCGCCTACCGGCTGCCCGAGGACGGCACGCGCGCGTGCGACGCCGCCGACCTCGCCCTCACCGTGCTGGGCGGCGGCGAGTCCTCCCGTCTGCACAACCGGCTGGTCCGCCGGGACCGCACGGCCGTCGCCGCCGGCTTCGGCCTGCTCCGGCTCGCCGGCGCGCCCTCGCTCGGCTGGCTGGACGTCAAGACCTCCGGCGGCGTCGAGGTCCCCGACATCGAGGCGGCCGTCGACGAGGAGCTGGCCCGCTTCGCCGCCGAGGGGCCCACCGCCGAGGAGATGGAGCGCGCTCAGGCCCAGCTGGAGCGCGAGTGGCTCGACCGGCTCGGCACGGTCGCCGGCCGCGCCGACGAACTGTGCCGCTTCGCGGTGCTGTTCGGCGACCCGCAGCTCGCCCTGACCGCCGTCGACCGCGTCCTCGCCGTCACCGCCGACGAGGTGCGCGAGGTGGCCGCGGCCCGGCTCCGGCCCGACAACCGCGCGGTTCTGGTCTACGAGCCCGTCGAGCACGAGGCGAACGAGGCCGCCGAGGCCGCAGACAGCGACGAGGAAGAGGGAGCGGACCAGTGACGGACACCGCCGAGCCCCTGACCAGCATGGATTTCCACCCGCAGCCGCAGGCCGGCGCGGCCAGGCCGTGGGCCTTCCCCGCCCCCGAGCGCGGCGCGCTCGACAACGGTCTCACCGTGCTCCGCTGCCACCGCCCCGGCCAGCAGGTCGTCGCCGTCGAGATCTTCGTCGACGCCCCGCTGGACGCCGAGCCGGAGGGTCTGGACGGCGTCGCCACCATCATGGCCCGCGCCCTCTCCGAGGGGACCACCGAGCGCGGCGCCGAGGAGTTCGCGGCCGAACTGGAGCGCTGCGGCGCCACCCTGGACGCGCACGCGGACCACCCCGGCGTCCGGGTCTCCCTGGAAGTCCCGGTCTCCCGGCTCCCGAAGGCCCTCGGGCTCGTCTCCGAGGCGCTGACCTCCCCGGCCTTCGACCCCGACGAGGTCAAGCGCCTGGTGGCCAACCGGCTCGACGAGATCCCGCACGAGGCGGCCAACCCGAGCCGCCGCGCGGCCAAGCAGCTCTACAAGGAGCTCTTCCCGGCCACCGCGCGGATGTCCCGGCCGCGCCAGGGCACCAAGGAGACGGTGGAGGCCATCGACGCCGCCGCCGTCCGCGCCTTCTACGACGGGCACGTGCGGCCCGCCGCCGCCACCGCGGTCGTCGTCGGCGACCTGACCGGCGTGGACCTGGACAAGGTCCTCGCAGAGACCCTCGGCGGCTGGACCGGCAAGCCGGCCGCGCCGCGCCCGATGCCGCCGATCACCGCCGACGACACCGGACGGGTCGTCATCGTCGACCGCCCCGGTGCGGTCCAGACGCAGCTGCTCATCGGCCGGATCGGCCCGGACCGCCACGACGCCGTCTGGGCCGCGCAGGTCCTCGGTGTCTACTGCCTGGGCGGCACCCTGACCTCCCGTCTGGACGCGGTGCTGCGCGAGGAGAAGGGATACACGTACGGCGTGCGCGCCTTCGGGCAGGTGCTCCGCTCGGACGGCGAGGGCCACGGTGCCTCGCTGCTGGCCATCAGCGGCTCGATCGACACCCCCAACACCGGCCCGGCCCTCGACGACCTGTGGAAGGTGCTCCGCACGCTGGCCGAGGGCGGTCTGACCGACGCCGAGCGCGACGTCGCCGTGCAGAACCTGGTGGGCGTGGCGCCGCTCAAGTACGAGACGGCCGCCTCGGTCGCGGCGACCCTCTCCGACCAGGTCGAGCAGCACCTGCCGGACGACTACCAGGCCCGGTTGTACGCGCGGCTCGCCGAGACGGGCACGGTCGAGGCCACTGCCGCCGCCGGCAGCGCCTTCCCTGTGGACCGCCTGGTGACGGTCCTGGTGGGCGACGCCTCCGAGATCGAGGAGCCCGTGCGGGCCCTCGGCATCGGTGAGGTGTCCGTGGTGAGCTGACGCCTCGTCGGCCCGGCGGAGGTCTCCGATGTGATGAAGCGTCGGAGACCTCCGCTTTGTCCGTTATGGCGCCAAGGGTGATCGTTTGCCCTGTGGCGTGTCTTACAAATCAGCGAGACCGTTTGGTGATTGACATCCCTCCGGCCTAGCGTCGTCCCGGCTGTCCGACCGACGCACGCGCCGCACCCGCGGCACCGGGCAGCCATCGCCGAGTCCCCGTCAGGCGCGAGCCTGGGGAGCCGGGGACCCACACAGTCCCTGGGGTGAATCGGACGCCTTCGCCGCGCGGAGGGGCCCGTAGGAGACCTTCCTGCTCCGAACCCGTCAGCTAACCCGGTAGGCGAGAAGGAAGGAAAGGAACCGTCTTGGCGTTCACCCGTGCCACCGGGAAACATCGTGGTGCGAGCCGACTGGCTCGCCGCAGCGCCGGCATCGCCGGCGTGGCCGCCCTCGCCACCACCGGTGTCGTCGGCACCCTCGCCTCTCCGGCGCTCGCCGCCGACACGGACGACCGTTCCCCCGAGGACACCGGCCTCACCCGGGTGATCGCCGACGAGTCCATCGCCGACCAGCTCAGCGCCCAGGCCGCCGCCCAGGAGCTGGAGGTCGCCGAGGCCGATGCCCGCGCCAAGGCGCGCGCCGAGGCGAAGCGCCAGGCCGAGGCCCGCGCCCAGGAGATCCGCGAGGCCAAGGAGCGCGCCGCCCGTGAGGCCGAGCGCCGTCGGCTCGCCTCCTTCAACCTCCCGGTCGCCGGCTCGTACGTCTCCACCGGTTACAAGACCGGCGGCTCCCTCTGGTCCTCCGGCAGCCACTCCGGCGTCGACTTCCACGCCGCCTACGGCAGCTCGGTCGTCTCCGTCGGCTCCGGCACCGTCGTCGAGGCCGGCTGGGGCGGCGCGTACGGCAACAACATCGTGATCCGGATGAACGACGGCACCTACACCCAGTACGGCCACCTGTCGTCCATCGGTGTCTACGTCGGCCAGTCCGTCGAGCCCGGCCAGCAGATAGGCATCTCGGGCTCGACCGGCAACTCGACCGGCCCGCACCTCCACTTCGAGGCCCGTGCCACCGCCGAGTACGGCTCCGACCTCAACCCCGTCGCGTACCTCCGCGCCCGCGGCGTCAGCCTCTGACCCGTCACCCCGCGTCGAAACGGCCCCGGCTCACACGAGCCGGGGCCTTTTCGTGTCTCCTCGCCCGATACGGGCGCTGCCGCGGAGCGGGCGAATTCCGAGGGGGCATCGGAATTTCCGGCGCACTGCAATAGAGTCGCGTGAGAAGCGCCGCTCGAATTCGGTGCGCGCGGAGCGAAAGCGGAGGTCGGACATGCGGGTTCCCGCGCAATCGGTATGCACGGCGATCCGGGACGACATCGTCTCGGGGGTCTTCGGGCGCGGCAGCCGGCTCACCGAGGAGCAGCTGGCCCGCCGCTACGGAGTCTCCCGCGTCCCGGTCCGCGAGGCGCTGCGCACCCTGGAGTCCGAGGGCTTCGTGGTCAGCCGGCGCCATGCGGGCGCCCAGGTCGCCGAGCCCACCGAGCAGGAGGCCGCCGACCTCCTCGACGTACGGGCGCTGCTCGAACCGCTCGGCGCCGCCCGGGCCGCCCAGCGGCGCACCGACGCCCACCTCAAGGTGCTGCGCGGCCTGGTCAGGCTGGGGCAGGAGAGGGCCCGCCGGGGGCAGGGCGAGGACCTGCGGGCGCTTGGCGCCTGGTTCCACGAGACGCTCGCGCAGGCGTCGGGGAGCCCCGCGCTCTCCGCCCTCCTCACCCAGCTGCGCCACAAGATCGCCTGGATGTACGTGGTGGACCAGCCGGACCGGCCGGTGGAGGCGTGGGCCGAGCACGGGGCGATCGTCGACGCCGTCGCGCGCGGGGACGCCGAACGGGCCCGCGCGCTGACCGCCCTGCACGCCGAGCACACGCTCCCGCTGCACCGGCTGAAAAGGCCCGAGCGGGGCCACGTGAGGGTTTCGCAACATGCCGTCAACACGGCGAGCGTCCGGAATTAACACGGGCGCCGTATACAAAGAATAGCAATCCCGGAGTGCATTTCGTGCTGCCCGGAAACCGAATTGCCGAGACCCGGGATGCCGGGATTCATCCTTCCCGTAAATGCCGAACGGCCGTGTCGCCCGGGAATTCCGGGGACACGGCCGTCCGGGAGGAGAAGGAATCGACCCGCTGGGTCAGACCGTCTCGGGAAGCTCCTCGAGACCCTCGGCGACGAGCTTGGCGAGGCGCTCCAGCGCGGCCTCGGCGCCCTCGGCGTCCGAAGCGAGCACGATCTCCTCGCCGCCCTGCGCGCCCAGGCCGAGCACCGCGAGCATGGAGGCGGCGTTCACCGGGTTGCCGTCGGCCTTGGCGATGGTCACCGGGACACCGGAGGCCGTGGCGGCACGGACGAAGATGGAGGCGGGGCGGGCGTGCAGGCCCTCGGCCCAGCCGACGTTGACGCGGCGCTCAGCCATGGTGTTGCCCTTCAGGTCTTCAGCGGTTGTCTAGACCAGTCTCTCACGGGAAGCGGCGTGGTCCGGCCGACCGAGGTCCCGCATCCGTGCGACGTTCGGCCCTCCTACCTTGCACGGGGCGGCAGGGGTGCGCGAGCCGTACACGCCCGGGGAGTGGGCGCGCGAACGGTGCCGGTGTCGCACCCCGGCCGTAGGCTTTGCCCCATGCGGAGCGCGTCGGAGCAGGCGGACGGGACGGGCGGGGCGGCGGGGGCGGGAGCGGGGGAGCACCCGAGCCCGGAGGAGCCCACGGCCCCGGGGAAGCCCACGGCCCCGGAGAAGCCCCCGGCTCCGGAGGAGCACGCCTACCCCGACCACTGGGAGGCCGACGTCGTGCTCCGCGACGGCGGCACCGCGCGCGTCCGGCCCATCACCGCCGACGACGCCGACCGGCTCGTCAGCTTCTACGAGCAGGTCTCGGACGAGTCGAAGTACTACCGCTTCTTCGCCCCCTACCCCCGGCTCTCCGCCAAGGACGTCCACCGCTTCACCCACCACGACTTCGTCGACCGGGTGGGCCTCGCCGCCACCGTCGGCGGCGAGTTCATCGCCACCGTCCGCTACGACCGGATCGACGCCCGGGGCCTGCCCGCCTCGTCGCCCGCCGACGAGGCCGAGGTCGCCTTCCTCGTCCAGGACGCCCACCAGGGCCGCGGTGTCGCCTCCGCCCTCCTCGAACACATCGCGGCCGTGGCCCGTGAGCGCGGCATCCGCCGCTTCGCCGCCGAGGTGCTCCCCGCCAACACCAAGATGATCAAGGTGTTCACGGACGCCGGCTACACCCAGAAGCGCAGCTTCGAGGACGGCTCCGTCCGGCTCCACCTCGACCTGGAGCCCACCGACCGCTCCCTCGCCGTCCAGCGCGCCCGCGAGCAGCGCGCCGAGGCCCACTCCGTCCAGCGGCTCCTCGCCCCCGGATCGGTCGCCGTCCTCGGCGCCGGACGCACCCCCGGCGGAGTGGGCAGGACCGTGCTGCGGAACCTGCTGGGCGCCGGCTTCACCGGCCGGGTGTACGCGGTCAACCCCGCGCTCGACGCCCCCGCGGCCGAACTCGACGGCGTGCCCGCCTTCCCCTCCGTCGCCGCCATCGGCGCTCCCGTGGACCTCGCGATCGTCGCCGTCCCCGCCGAGCGGGTCCCCGAGGCCGTCGCCGACTGCGGCGAGCACGGCGTGCGCGGCCTCGTCGTCCTCTCCGCCGGCTACGCCGAGAGCGGCACCGAGGGCCGGGAGCGGCAGCGGGCACTGGTCCGGCAGGCCCGCTCGTACGGCATGCGGATCATCGGGCCCAACGCCTTCGGAATCATCAACACCGCCGACGAGGTCCGGCTCAACGCCTCCCTCGCCCCCGAGATGCCCGCCACCGGCCGCATCGGCCTCTTCACCCAGTCCGGGGCCATCGGCATCGCCCTCCTCGCCGGACTGCACCGTCGTGGCGCCGGCCTCTCCTCCTTCATCTCCGCCGGCAACCGCGCGGACGTCTCCGGCAACGACTTCCTCCAGCACTGGTACGACGACCCGGCGACCGACGTCGTCCTGCTCTACCTGGAGTCGATCGGCAACCCGCGCAAGTTCACCCGGCTCGCCCGCCGCACCGCCGCCGTCAAGCCGGTCGTCGTCGTCAAGGGCGCCCGCCACAGCGGCAGCGCCCCGCCCGGCCACCGCGTCCCCGTCACCCGTATCCCGCACGCCACCGTCTCCGCGCTGCTCCGCCAGGCCGGCGTCATCCGCGTCGACACCGTCACCGAGCTGGTCGACGCCGGCCTCCTCCTCGCCGGACAGCCGCTGCCCGCCGGACCGCGCGTCGCGATCCTCGGCAACTCCGAGTCCCTCGGCCTCCTCACGTACGACGCCTGCCTCACCGAGGGGCTGCGGCCGCAGCGGCCCGTGGACCTCACGACCGCCGCCACCGCCGCCGACTTCCGGGACGCGCTCGGCGCGGCCCTCGCCGACGACACCTGCGACGCGGTCGTCGTCACCGCGATCCCCTGGGTGGGCATCGAGGGCACCACCGAGGTGCTGGCCGCATCCCTCCGCGAGGCCGTCGCCGGCGGCGGGGCCACCGGTGCCGCCAAGCCGGTCGTCGTCGTGCACGTCGAGATGGGCGGCCTCGCCGAGGCCCTCTCGGCCGCCACCAGCACCCGCCCCGCGCCCGCGCGCCCCCGCCGCCCGGCCGCCGCCCCCGAGCCCGGGGGCACGGGGGACGCCCGGACCGCGCAGGACGCGCAACCCCGGCAGGACCTACAGCACACGCAGGACGCACAGAACACACAAGGCGCGCAGGACGCACAGCACACGCAGGGCACGCAGGACCCCCGTCCCGGCACCCCCACCGACGGTCCCCCCACCGGCCCCGACCCCGCTTCCGCCCCAGCCCCCGCCCCTGCTCACACTCCCGTGCGGAACATCCCCGCCTACCCCGCCGCCGAACGGGCCGTCCGCGCGCTCGCCGAGGCCGTGCGGTACGGCCAGTGGCGGCGGCAGGCCGCCGAGCCGGGACGCGTACCGGAGTACGACTCCATCGACGAGGCCGGCGCCGCCGCCCTCATCGACCGGGTGCTCGGCGAGCGGGGCGCCGGCCAGGAGTCCCGGGGCGTGACCCTCACCACCGACGAGGCCGGCGCACTGCTCGGCCGGTACGGCATCGTCCTCCGCCCCGCCCTCCCCGCCCCCGGACCCGACGCCGCCGTCGCGGCCGCCGCCCGGCTCGGCTACCCGGTGGCGCTCAAGACCACCGCCCCCCATCTGCGCCACCGCCCCGACCTCGGCGGCGTCCGCCTCGACCTGGCGAGCGAGGAGCAGCTGCGCACCGCCTACGCCGAGCTGACCGACGCCCTCGGCAAGCCCGAGGAGCTCCAGCCGGTCGTCCAGGCGATGGCGCCCCGGGGCGTGGACACCGTGGTGCGCGCCGCGATCGACCCGGCCGCCGGCGCGGTCCTCTCCTTCGGGCTCGCCGGGGCCGCCTCCGAACTCCTGGGCGACACCGCCCACCGGCTGGTTCCGGCCACCGACCGGGACGCCGCCGAGCTGGTCCGCTCCATCCGCACCGCCCCGCTCCTCTTCGGCTGGCGCGGCTCGGCCCCCGTCGACACCCCCGCTCTGGAGGAACTGCTGCTCAGGGTCTCCCGGCTGGTCGACGACCACCCGGAGATCGTCTCCGTCGCCCTCGAACCGGCCGTGGTCGCCCCGACCGGCGTCTCCGTCCTCGGCGCCGTGGTCCGGCTCGCCCCGGCCGCACCCACCACGGACCTGGGCCCACGCCGCCTGCCCAGCTACTGAAGGGCCGGAGGGGGTCCACAGCCCCGTAGGATGGAGTCCATGGCGAAGACCGGTACGACGACCCAGGGGCTGCGCGCGGCGATCGAGCGCAGCGGCTACTACCCGGCACTCGTGGCCGAGGCGGTGGAGGCCGCCGTCGGCGGCGAGGACGTCGCGTCGTACGTGGTCCACCAGGAGACCACCTTCGACGCCAACGAGGTCCGGCGCCACGTCACCGTCCTCGTGCTGACCCCGAGCCGCTTCATCGTCAGCCACACCGACGAGCAGGCCGCCGACAACAGCTCCCCGAGCCCGTACGCCACCACGTCCACCGAGTCCGTGAAGCTCGA
Organism: Streptomyces sp. NPDC004435; assembly: GCF_042873895.1. Taxonomy (NCBI): domain Bacteria; kingdom Bacillati; phylum Actinomycetota; class Actinomycetes; order Kitasatosporales; family Streptomycetaceae; genus Streptomyces; species Streptomyces sp. NPDC004435. The sequence continues at coordinate 129,939 of NZ_JBIAMB010000006.1, forward strand.
CCGGATCTCGTCGGTCGTGGTCAGCCGGGTCGTCGCCAATCCGGAGTCGTACACCCCGGGCACCGTGCCCCGCGAGGTCGTCCTCACCATCGGCTGGGGCGCCGTCTCCCGGATCGACCTGGAGCCCGCCGCCTGCGGCGACCCGAACTGCGACGCCGACCACGGCTACACCGGCAACGCCACCGCCGACGACCTCAGCCTGCGGGTCAGCGAGGCCGGCGACGGCCCGGACACCGTCCGGCAGACCCTCACCTTCGCCCAGGCGCTCTCCGAGGCCACCGCCGCGACCGCCCCGACGGCCGGCCGCTGATGGCGCAGCCGACCTCCGTCGCCCACGGCTGGCCCGACGAGCCGGTGCCGCTCGCCCCGGAGACCGCTCCGGTCCCCGAGTACGGCTCCGGCTCCCTCGCCGACCTGCTGCCCACCCTCGTCGCGGGCCAGGGCGTGCCCGGCTTCGACGCGCGGATCACCGAGCTGGCCCCCGCCGACCGCGTCTGCGTCTTCCTCGTGGACGGGCTCGGCTGGGAGCAGATCAAGGCCCATCCGGACGAAGCGCCCTACCTGACCTCGCTGCTCGGCTCCTCGCGCGGCGGCACCGGTCGGCCGATCACGGCCGGCTTCCCCGCCACCACCGCGACCTCGCTCGCCTCCGTCGGCACCGGCCGCGCCCCCGGCACCCACGGCCTCGGCGGCTACACGATCCGCAACCCGGAGACCGGCGAGCTGATGAACCAGCTCAAGTGGCGCCCGTGGACCCCGCCGAAGGTCTGGCAGCCGTACCCCACGGTCTTCCAGCTCGCCCACGACGCCGGGATCCACACCGCGCAGGTGTCCTCGCCGATCTTCGCGCAGACCCCGCTCACCCAGATCGCGCTCAGCGGCGGGACCTTCCACGGCCGCCTCTCCGGCGAGGAGCGCATGGACCTCGCCGCCGAGCAGCTGGCCGCCGGCGACCGCTCGCTGGTCTACACGTACTACAGCGAGCTCGACGGCGCCGGGCACCGCTTCGGCCTCGACTCCGACGCCTGGCGCGGCCAGCTGATGCTGGTCGACCGGCTGGTCCAGAGGCTCGCCGAGCAGCTGCCCGCCCGCTCGGCGCTCTACGTCACCGCCGACCACGGCATGGTCGACGTCCCCTTCGACGAGGAGCACCGCATCGACGTCGACGAGGACTGGGAGCTGCGCGCCGGCGTCGCCCTCCTCGGCGGCGAGGGGCGCGCCCGGCACGTCTACGCCGTCCCCGGTGCCGAGGCCGACGTCCTCACCTGCTGGCGCGAGGTCCTCGGCGAGCAGTTCTGGGTGGCCGGCCGGGACGAGGCCATCGCCCTCGGCTGGTTCGGCGACACGGTGGACGAGCGGGTGTACGGCCGGATCGGCGACGTCGTCGCCGCCGCCCACGAGGACGTCGCCCTCGTCGCCTCCGTCGGCGAGCCGCTGGAGACCCAGATGGCCGGCATGCACGGGTCGATGACCCCCGCCGAGCAGTACGTGCCGCTCCTCGAAGTCCGTTCCTGACCCTCCCCGCCACCACCGTCCCGCCCCCCGACCCGAAAGGTCCCCGACCCGTCATGCCCGAGCTGGTGTTCTTCTCCGGAACGATGGACTGCGGAAAGAGCACGCTGGCTCTCCAGATCGCGCACAACCGTGACGCGCGCGGCCTCCAGGGCGTGATCTTCACCCGGGACGACCGGGCGGGCACCGGCAAGCTCTCCTCGCGGCTCGGCCTGGTGACCGAGGCCGTCGAGGCGCCGGAGGGCATGGACGTGTACGCGTACCTGGTCGACCAGCTCTCCCAGGGCGGCAAGGCCGACTACGTGATCGTCGACGAGGCGCAGTTCCTCGCCCCGGCCCAGATCGACCAGCTCGCCCGGATCGTCGACGACCTCGGGCTCGACGTGTACGCCTTCGGGATCACGACCGATTTCCGCACCAAGCTCTTCCCCGGCTCGCAGCGCCTGATCGAGCTCGCCGACCGGATCGAGCAGCTCCAGGTCGAGGCGCTGTGCTGGTGCGGTGCCCGCGCCACCCACAACGCCAGGACCGTCGGCGGCCACATGGTCGTCGAGGGCGAGCAGGTCGTCGTCGGCGACGTGAACACCGCGGCGGAGGTCGTCGGGTACGAGGTGCTGTGCCGCCGCCATCACCGCCGCCGGATGACGAGCGCCAGCAGCCGGGCCGCCTCCCTGTCGCCGGACGTGCTGCCGGTCACGCCCGCCTGAGGCGGTCCTTTCCGGAGCGGTCCTTCCGGGGCGTTCCCGGCCGGAGCGGCTCCTCCGGACCGGTCCTTCCGGAGCGGTTCGTCCGGGTGGTGACACCGGGTGTTCACCTCCGGGCTGCCGGGGGATCGCCGAGTGATCCACTTCGGGTCGCCCGAACCAGGAGTAATGGGTTCGTCCCGCCGTGCGATCGCCGCGGGTGATCGACGAGAGCCCCGTGCTCCCTGGAGGACCCGTGCCACCCGCCGTCACGCCCGTGCCCGCACCCGACCGGGACGGCGCGCGGGGCGGCCCCCGCCCGACGCGGAACCCGCTGCTGCTCGCCCCGGCCGGCGCCGGACTGCTCACCGCCGCCGTCTTCGTCCTGGCCACCGCGCTCGCCCGCAGCCACCCCCTCGGCCCGTACACCCGGAACGTCGTCGACCTGGGCCAGCAGTACCTGCCGTACCACGCCTACTGGCGCGCCTTCCTGCTCGGCGACACCCACGGCGACGCCTTCCTCAACTGGAACTCCGGCTTCGGCGCGAACTTCCTCGGCGACATCGGCACCTACCTGAGCAGCCCCTTCTCGCTGCTCGTCGTCCTCTTCCCGGCCGACCGGCCGGAACTGGCGCTGTACGTCATCACCGTGCTCAAGATCGCCGCGGCGGGGGCCGCGATGGCCGCCCTGCTGATCCGGCTCCGTCCGGCCGGCCGCCCCGGCCCCTGGCCGCTCGCCGCCCTCCTGGGGGCCGCGTACGCGCTCTCCGGCTGGACCTTCAACCACGGCGCCTCCGTGCCCATGTGGCTGGACGGGCTCATCGCCTTCCCGCTGCTCTGCCTGGTGGCGGAGTGGGCGAGGACCGGGCGCCGCCCCGTCCTCGGCCCGCTGGTCGTCGCCGTCGCCTGGACCGCCAACTTCTACACCGCCTACATGGCGACCCTCGGCGCGGCGCTCTTCCTCGCCGTCCGGCTCCTCACCGCCGACCCGGAGGGCAGCACCACGCGCCGGTGGCCCGCCGTCCTGCTCCGCGCCGCGTGGACCGTGGGCGTCGGCGTCGGGCTCGCCGCCCCACTCGTCCTCGTCGTCTTCCGGGGCACCAAGTACGCCGACCCGACCCCCGAGACCGTCTTCGCGCCCGCCTCCTGGGGCGAACTGCTCGGCCGCTTCCTGCCCGCCACCGCCAACGTGGACACGCCGGCCCTCTTCATCGGCACCCCCGCCCTCCTCCTCGCCCTCACCCTGCCCTTCAACCGGGCCGTCGCCCCCCGCGTCCGGCTCTGCTGGTCGGCGCTGATCGTCCTGGTGACGCTCTCCCTCCAGTGGGGGCCCACCCACCTGCTCTGGCACGCGGGCGCCTCGCCCAACGGCAACCCCTACCGCCAGACCTTCGTCCTGTGCGGCCTGCTCCTCGTCGCGGCCTGGCTCTCCACCGTCCCCGGACCGCCCCGCCCGGCCGCGCTGCTCGGCGCCGCCGCCCTCGTCGGGGCCTTCGCCCTCGGCGCCCGCGGCAGCTCCGACATCGACGCCTGGACGTACCCGGCCACCGGCGCCGCCGTCCTGCTCGCCCTCGCCGCCGCGCTCCTCGCCCTCCGCGCCGCCCGCCCGGAAGCCGGCCACGCACCGGCCGGCACCGCACCGGCCGACGGCGAACCAGCCGGCAGCACACGAGCGGGCAGCGCACCGACCGACGGCGCACCGGCCGCCCGCCCGCCGGCCTCCCGCGCGCTGCCCGTCGCCGCCGCCGTCCTGCTGCTCGCCGCGCAGGCCGGCGAGACGGCCGTCAGCGGGATGCGCGTCGAGCGGCAGCAGCGCGCCGATGTCGCCTGGGCGCCCCGGATCGGCCCCTGGCAGCGGGCGGTGGCCGCCGAGGTGGCCCGCTCCGACGCCTGGCCGGCGTACCGCACCGACCCGGGCCCGCTGCCCGGCGGCAACGAACCGCTGCTGCTCGGCGGCGAGGGCGCCGACGCCTACTCCAGCCTCACCACCGAGAACACCTCACGGACCCTGGACTCCCTCGGCTTCGGCCACTACGCCAAGGGCCGGCACCCCGAGACCCTCGACAACCCCGTCACCGACGCGATCTTCTCGATCGGCACCCGGATCCGCTCCGAGGCCACCGGGCCGGTACGCCAGGACGCCGCGCCCGACGGCACCGCGACCGCCACCACCACCCCCGTACCGCCGCTCGTCACCGTCCGTCCGGCAGGAGACGCCCGAGTCGACCCCGAGGAGTCCGCCTTCCGCAACCAGGAACTCCTCCTCGGCTCCTCCGTCTACACCCTGCCCGCCGTCGACCGCGCCGGCAGCACGCTCACCGCCCGCTGCCCGGCCGGCGCCGAGCTCTGGTTCTGGGCGCCCGAGTTCAAGGGCACCGCCGCCCTCGCGGGCGCCGCCCCCGCCAACTTCGACGGCCGGCCGCCGGCCGTCCGCGCCGCCATGCGGGCCCTCGGCACCGTCCCGCCCGGCGGCGACATCCGCGTCGACCTGGCCGGCGACGGGGAGATCACCCTGCCCCGGCAGCCCGTCGGCTGCCTCGACCGCGCCCGGCTCGCCGCCGCCGTCACCCGGCTCACCGCCGGCGGCGCGACCCGCGTCACCACCACCGGCCACTCCCTCACCGCCGAAGTGCCGCTCGGAAGCACCGGGGTCGCCGTCGTCGCCGTCCCCCGCGCCACCGGCTGGCGGTGTGCCGCCGGTGACGCCGAACCCGTCTCCGCCCGCTCCCACCGGGGCCTGCTCGCCGTCCCCCTCGACGGCCGCGCGACCCGCGTGAGCTGCTCCTTCCGGCCCCCCGGCGTCCGGCTCGGCGCCGCCGTCGGCGCCACCGCGCTCCTCGCCCTCCTCGCCACCGCACTCCTCGCCCGGCGCCGCGCACGGCGGGCCGAGGACGGTTCGCACGAGGGACGGCAAGAGTTCACCGGCCGTCCACGCGAGGCTCGTTCGAGCGGCCAGGACGCCGATTACGCTGCCCGCCGTACCGGCGCCTGACAGCCCGAAGACACCCCCGATTCCATCCGTGTCCGCCTCCGATCCAGTGTGGGGATTCTCCGCGTGCCCAAACTCTCCGTCGTCGTCCCCTTCCACAACGTCGGGCCGTACGCCCCCGACACCGTGCGCAGCCTCGCCCGCAACGCGGACCCGGACTTCGAGTTCCTGCTGATCGACGACTGCTCGACCGACGAGACCCCGGACGTCCTCGACCGCTGGCAGGACCGGATCCCGAACGCCCGGGTCATCCGCCACGAGACCAACCTCGGCGTCGCCCAGGCCCGCAACACCGGCATCGACGCCGCCACCGGCGACTACCTCACCTTCCTCGACGGCGACGACTGGTACGCCCCCGGCCACCTCCGCGCCGCCGTCGACGGCATCGAGCGCCTCGGCGTCGACTTCGCCCGCACCGACCACGTCCTCGCCGAAGGACGCAAGCGGCACGTCAAGTACGCCCCCGCCAAGGTCCGCGACGCCGTCATGGACCCCCGCGACGGCATCGCCCCGGCCAGCATGATCACGATGGTGGACTACCCCTTCGTCCCCTTCGGCGTCTACGGCCGCACGCTCTTCGAGAACGGCGAGTCCCGCTTCGAGACCAAGCTGCGCACCGCGGAGGACCGGCTCTGGGTCTGGCGCCTCCACCTCAAGGCCCGCACCTACGCCGCCCTCTCCCTGCACGGCGTCTTCTACCGCCGGGGTGTCACCACCTCGCTCACCCAGATCAGCGACAACCGCCAGCTGGACTTCATCCCCTCCTACGACCTCCTCCTGGAGGAGGTCTCCCGGGACCGCGACGCCGACCGCTTCCTCCCGAAGGCCGTCCGCACCTACTGCGCCATGATCGCCTTCCACGTCAACAAGGCGGGCAAGTACGAGCCCGAGGTCGCCGCACGGCTGCGCACCGACGTCGCCGACGCCCTGCTCCGGATGGACCAGGACGTCCTCGAAGAGACCCTCGCCACCATGGACACCCCCCGCGCCACCCTTCTGCGGAACCTGCGCGAGACCGGAAGGACCCTCTGACCATGACCACCGACACGGCCACGGGACCGCTCCCGGTCCAGATCTTCCAGGTCTCCACCCTCTACGGCGCCGCCACCGTCGCCGCGGCCGTCGACGCCGGTCTCTACGGCGCCCCCGGCGACGCCCGCCGCCTCCTGCTGCTCTCGCACAACGCCGAGATCCCCGAGACCGCGCTCCGCCTGGAGACCATGACCGGCTACGCGCGGATCGCCGCCCGCTTCGACGGCGTCCTCGACTGGAACCGGACGATCCACCCGTACCACCCGGCCGCCTGGGCCCCCCGTCCCGAGGAGACCCCTCTCTGGCAGCGGGTGCTGCGCACCGCCTGGAACCTCGGCACCGCCCGCGTCGACCTGATCGTGGAGTCCATCCAGGTCAACCCGGCCAAGGCACTCGGCGCCTGCTTCCCGGAGAGCTCCGTCGAGGTGTACGCCGACGGGCTGATGAGCTACGGCCCCACCCGCACGGACGTCGCCCAGTCCCTCGCCTGCCGCATCCGCCGGCTCCTCCACCTCGATCTGGTGCCCGGCCTGACCCCGATGCTCCTCACCGAGTACGGCATCCGCTCCGAACTGGTGCCCGACTCCGCGTTCCGCGCGGTCCTCGCCGAGATCGCCGCCGACGCCGGGGACGACCCGGCGGTCGCCGCCGCCGTGGCCGCGGAGCCCACCGCGCTCCTCCTCGGCCAGTACCTCGCCGCGCTCGGCCTCCTCACCTTCGAGGAGGAGGAGGAGACGCACGTACGGATGCTCCGCGGCGCCGCCGCCCTCGGACACACCTCGATCGTCTTCAAACCGCACCCCACCGCCCCCGCCGCCTACTCGACCGTCCTCCAGGAGGCCGCCGACGAGGCCGGCGTCCGGCTCACGGTCCTCGACGTGCCGCTGCTCGCCGAGACCTTCTACGAGCGCTGCGAGCTGCGGCTCGTCGTCGGCTGCTTCTCCACGGCGATGCTCACCGCCGCCGTCTACTACGGGGTGCCCGTCGCCCGGGTCGGCACCGAGGAGCTCCTCGAACGGCTGACCCCCTTCGAGAACAGCAACCGGATCCCGCTCACCGTGGTCGACCACCTCGTCCCCGCGCTGGAGGGCGACGAGGAGCCGGCCGTGCCCGGCCCCGCCCCCGACTCGCTCGCTCCGCTCGTCCGGGCGGTCGGCTACTGCATGCGCCACAAGGCCCACCCCGGCCTGCGGGCCGAGACCGAGCTGTACCTGGCGGCCCACCACGCCGACCCGGCGGTGGCCCACCACTTCGGCACCGTACGCCTCACCCAGCTGGGCCTCCCGGGCGCCGCGCCCGCCGCGGCCGCGGCCGCGCCGCGCCGCCGCGGCCTGGTCCGGGGCCGCCGCTGACGCCTCCGGGACGCGGCGGCGTCAACGGTCGCGGGACCTCACGAGGGTGAACACCGCGCCCTCCGGGTCCGCGACCAGGGCGAGCCGTCCGGCCGTGGCCTCCCGGGGCGGGCGCAGCACCCTGCCGCCCAGCTCCGTGACCAGCTTCGCCGCCGCGTCCACGTCCTCCACCTCGAAGTACGTCATCCAGTGCGGGCCCCGGTCCCGGGGCAGGTCCTCACCCACGCCGTGGAGCGAGGCGACCGGGCGCCCCTGCACGTGCAGGGTCGCGTAGTCGAGGTCGGCCGAGCCCACCGGCTCGACCTCGTACCCGAAGACCGTCCGGTAGAACTTGCCGACCGTGGCCGTCTCGTACGTGAGCAGCTCGTTCCACACCGGGGTCCCGGGCGGTCCCGCGAGCGCGGTGCCGTGGTGGGCCTCCGCCTGCCAGACGCCGAAGACCGCACCCGCCGGGTCGGCGCAGACGACCATGCGCCCCGCCTCGCCCGCGTCCAGCGGGCCCACCGCGACCGTCCCGCCGCAGCAGCGGATGGCCTCGGCGGTCTCGTCGGCGTCCGGCGTGGCCAGGTAGGTGGTCCAGGCGATGTTCAGATGCCGGTCCGGGGGCAGCTGCCCGATGCCGGCGACCTCCTTCCCGCCCAGCAGCGCCCGGACGTACGGGCCGAGCTGCTGCGGTCCCGGGACGAACTCCCAGCCGAAGAGTTCCTGGTAGAACTGCTGCGTCGCCTCGATCCCGTGCACCATCAGACTCACCCAGCAGGGTGTACCCGGGCTGCGCCGAGCCGCCTCGGTCATGGTCACTCTCTCCTCGGCCCTGATGGTCGCCGTGCCCCGCCGCCGGTGGTGGTGCCGGATCGCGCACGGCGCGCCCCGGTCGCACCCTTCCTGGCGCGATCCTGCGGGAGGACGCCGGGTCCGTCCTCCGCGCGGGCATGGCTGCGCGAGGATGGCCCCATGAAGCCCATCATCTCCGCAAGGGAACTCGTGAGCGAGTCGGCGGGAGCCCGGCCGCCGGTCCTCCTGGACGTGCGCTGGACGCTCGGGGGCCCGCCCGGCCGCCCGGACTACGAGGCCGGTCACCTGCCCGGCGCCGTCTACGTGGACCTCGACAGCGAACTGGCCGGGCCGCCCGGGGAGGGCGGCCGGCACCCGCTGCCCGACCCGGAGGTCTTCGGGTCGGTCATGCGACGGGCGGGGGTCCGCGCCGATCGCCCGGTGGTGGTGTACGACGGCGGGCTCGGCTGGGGCGCCGCCCGCGCCTGGTGGCTGCTGCGCTGGACGGGACACCCGGACGTGCGGGTGCTCGACGGCGGTCTGGCCGGCTGGCCGGGGGAGCTGTCGGTGGAGGTGCCGGAGCCGGAGCCGGGCGACTTCACGCCGAAGCCGGGCGCGCTGCGGCTGCTCGACGCGGACGAGGCGGCGGCTCTGGCCCGCTCGGGGCTGCTCCTGGACGCCCGGGCCGCCGAGCGGTACCGGGGCGACGTGGAGCCCATCGACCGGGTCGGCGGCCACATCCCGGGCGCCCACTCGGCCCCGACGACGGAGAACGTGGCCGGGGACGGCCTCTTCCTGGCGGCCGGCGCGCTCCGCGACCGGTTCGCCGCGCTGGGCGCGACGGAGGCGGCGGAGGTCGGCGTCTACTGCGGTTCCGGCGTCTCCGGTGCCCACGAGGTGCTGGCGCTGGAGCTTGCCGGCATCCCGGCGGCCCTCTACGCCGGCTCCTGGTCGGAGTGGTCCTCGGACCCGTCCCGTCCGGTGGCCACCGGACCCGACCCCCGGTAGGGGGACGCGGAGGGGCCCGCACCGGTTCGCCCGGTGCGGGCCCCTCCGTACGCCGGTGGCGTCAGTCCTGCTTCTTCCTGCGGGTCCCGAAGACGATCTCGTCCCAGCTGGGGACCGCCGCGCGGCGGCCCGGGCGGACGCCGTCGGCCTCCGCCTGGCGGTCGGTGGCGCCGTGCAGCCGGTCGCGGTGGCCGGAGACGGAGCGGGGCATGAGGACGTCGGCGTAGGCCGTGCCCGCCCCGGCGGAGGCGGCGGGAGCCGGGGGCTCCTCCGCCTCGACCTCGTCGGAGGGCTCGCCGTCGGGCTGCTCCGGGACCACCAGGTCGCCGCGGAAGCTCGGCACCGCCTCCAGGAGGCTGGTGAGCGAGTCCCGCTCCTCCTCCGGCTCCGGCGGCGGGGCCGGGGCGATCCGGTCGAGCTGCCGGTCCAGGGCGCGGTCCAGCGGCCGGTCCCGGGGCAGCCGGGCGATCCTCGGCACGAAGGGGAAGCTCGGCTCCGGCGCGGCGGCGAGGGTGTCGTCGGTCTCGCCGATCAGCGCCCGCGCCTCGTCGTCCACGGCCTGGACGAGCCGGCGGGGCGGGTCGTACGTCCAGCTGGCGGTGTGCACCTCGCCGGCGACCCGGTACACGAGCAGCACCTCCCAGGTGCCGTCGTCGCGCCGCCAGGAGTCCCACTGCACGGTGTCCTTGTCGGCGCCGCGCAGCAGCAGCCGCTCCTGCACGGCCTCGCCGAGCTGGGGTCCGCTGTTCTCTCCGGGCCTGCGCACCGGGGTCTTCCGGGCGCGCTCGGCCATGAAGGCGCGCTCGGCGAGCACGGGGCCCTCGAAGCGGCGGACGCGGTCGACGGGGATGCCGGCGAGCTGGGCGACCTCCTCGGCGGAGGCACCGGCTCGTATCCGGGCCTGGATGTCGCGGGGGCGGAGGTGGCTCTCGACCTCGATCTCGATCTGTCCGAGGCGCGCGCGGTCGTTGCGCACGGCGGCCCGGAGCCGCTCGTCGATCGGAAGCGTGTACTCCGTGCTGTCGGCAGCCTTGAGCACCAGTCGTGTGCCGTCGTTGGAGACGGCCACGACACGCAGTTCGGGCATGGGGACCTCCCGGGTGGTGCCTGCCGACGTCACGTGCGTCGCTGCTTCCGCTAGTCGAGTGTGGCCTGCCCGGGTGCAGCCTGCCACTACCTTGCCGAGTTGCCCGGCGTGTCGGGCGTGGACCCTGGTCCGCCGTTATGGCACGGTTACCTGTTCACTACCCGGAGTGACTGGAGGTCACACTGGGTAGCGGTTCCGTTCCCGGGCGCCCCGGAAGGCGTCCGGGCCCAGGGTTCGTCAATGTACTCCATTCGGGCCACTCGGGTGGACCGGCGCGCCGCCCAACTTCTCGGGGTGCGGGGGAGTTGGGCCCCCGTCCTCATTCCTCCCGCGTGGCACTCTTCACAGAGCCCCCTGAACCGGAACTATTCGCTTCGCTCATTTGTCCCTTCTGGGTGCACGGTGGAACAGATGACCAGGCAGAGGGTGGAGATGCGTCAGAGGCAGCCGACCGACACGGACGAACCGGAGATACGGACGCCGGAGGCCGGTGGCGAGGCCCCGGAACCCGGCCCCGAGAGCAGGCGGAAGGTCGACCTGAGCGTGCCTCAGGTGGCCGGCAGCGCCCTCGCCGCGGTGATCGCCGCCAAACTCGCCTCCACCCTCGGCGTCTACGGGACGATCCTGGGCGCGGGCGTGATCAGCGTCATCGCCACCTGCGGAGGCCCGCTCTTCCAGCTCCTCTTCTCCCGCACGGGCGAGCAGGTGCGGGACGCGACCGCCGCGGCCAAGCCGAAGGCGCGTCAGGTCCCGTCGCCCTCAATCGCGTCGCCCGCCCGACAGGCCTCCCCGGCCGACGACCGGCACACCCTGATGCTGGGCACCGTCCCCGGACCCGCGGCGCCCTTGCCGTACGACGAGGACTTCGGCACGGCCACCACCCACGGCACCCGGCTGCGCGGCTGGAAGCGCCCGATGCTGGCCGCCGCGCTCGTCTTCGGCGTCACCATGGGCGGCATCACCACCTACGAGCTGGTCTCCGGCGAGGACTTCAGCGGCACCAAGGGCACCACCACCTTCGGCTCCGTGGTCCGCGGCAGCGGGGACGGCGGCCGGCAGGACGCCCCCGACGAGCGGCAGGAGCGGGACCAGGACCAGGAGCGCGGTCAGGAGCCGCGGACGCCCGCGCCGACCGGCTCCGCCGGCCAGGAAGGCGGCCGGGACGCCGGGGAGGACACCGGGCCGGACGCGGGCACCCCGTCCGCCGGCACCACCCCCGACTCCGGGGCGGGCACGCCGAGCGGCGCCCCCGCGACTGACCCCACGACCGATCCCTCGACCGGTCCCGCCCCGGACCCGACCGGCTCCGCCGACGGCGGCACGACCCCGACGCGGGAGCCGGTGGAACCCACGGAGCCGACGACGGCGCCGACGGCTCCGGAGACGCCACCCGCCCCCACCGGCACCGGCCAGGCCCCCCAGGAGGCCCCCGCCACCCCGTCCGGCGCCGGCGCCGGGTGACCGTCCGTCAGTCGCCCAGGACCCGCCGCAGGTAGTCGTTGGCGAAGCGGCGGTCCGGGTCGAGCCGGTCGCGCAGGGCCGTGAACTCGGCGAAGCGCGGATAGACCTCCGCCAGATAGGCGGCGTCCCGGGTGTGGACCTTCCCCCAGTGCGGCCGGCCCCCGTGGGCGGTCATGATGCGCTCCACCGCGGTGAAGTACCCGCGGTGGGGCGTTCCCCTGTAGAGGTGCACGGCGATGTAGGCCGTCTCCCGGCCGGAGGCCGTGGAGAGCGCGATGTCGTCGGCGGGCGCGGTGCGCACCTCCACCGGGAAGCTCACCTTCAGCGGCGAGCGCTCCACCATCGCCTTCAGCTCGCGCAGCGCCGTCGTCGCGGCCTCCCTCGGCAGGGCGTACTCCATCTCCAGGAAGCGGACCCGGCGCGGGGAGGTGAAGACCTTGTACGGGATGTCGGTGTACGTACGGGCCGACAGGGCGCGGCTGGAGATCCGGGCGATCGCCGGGATGGCGGGCGGCACCGCGCGGCCGAGCGAGCAGGCCGCCTGGAAGACGCCGTTGGAGAGGAACTCGTCCTCGAACCAGCCGCCGAGGCGGGGCAGCGGGGCGGCGGGGCCGGCGCTGCGGTTGTTGCGCTTGGTGTTGCAGTTGTCCGTGTGGGGGAACCAGTAGAACTCGAAGTGCTCGTTCTCCGCGTGCAGCTCGTCGAAGTCGGCGATCACCCGGTCGAAGCGCATCGGCTCCTCACGCGCGGTGAGCAGGAAGACCGGCTCGACGGCGAAGGTGATCGCCGTGACCACGCCGAGCGCGCCCAGGCCGATCCTGGCGGCGGCGAAGACCTCCGGGTTCTCCTTCTCGGAGCAGGTCATCAGGGTCCCGTCGGCCGTCACCAGCTCCAGGGCGCGGATCTGGGCCGCGATCGAGGCGGAGTCGCGGCCGGTGCCGTGGGTGCCGGTGGAGGTGGCCCCGGCGACCGTCTGCTCCATGATGTCGCCCATGTTCGTGAGCGACAGGCCCTCCCGGGCCAGCGCCACGTTGAGCCGCTTCAGCGGAGTGCCGGACTCCACCGTCACGGTCATCGCGGCGCGGTCGATCCGCCGGATCCCTGTGAGCAGGTCGGGGCGGACCAGGACGCCGTCGGTGGCCGCGATCGAGGTGAAGGAGTGACCGGTGCCGACGGTCTTCACCCGCAGCCCGTCACGGGCGGCCCGGCGGATCTCGGCGGCCAGCTCCTCGGCCGAGGCCGGACTCACCTCCCGGACCGGGCGGGAGGTGACGTTCCCCGCCCAGTTACGCCACGGGCTGCCCGCCGTCCTGGCGCTCCCCGGTCCCGCTGTCCACGTGCTCATCTCGCCCCTCCCGGTCCGTCGCCGGCGTACGCAGCCGGCGGTGGCCGAGCACGGCCACCACGACCGCGAGCGCGCCCGAGACGACGGGCACCACGTACGCCGACTCCGCCCCCGAGGCGTCGACCACCCAGCCGGCGGCCGAGGAGCCGAGCGCGACACCGACCGCGAGTCCGGTGCCGGTCCAGGTCATGCCCTCGGTGAGCTGGGTGTGCGGTACGTGCTTCTCGACGAGGGCCATCGTGGTCACCATCGTCGGCGCGATGGAGAGGCCCGCGACAAAGAGCGCCACGGCCAGCAACGGCAGGTTCCCGGCCAGTAGGAGGGGGATCATACTCACGGCCATCGCACAGACGCCCAGCAGCCAGCGGCGGGACGGCTCGCCCTTGAGGTGCAGCAGCCCGAAGACCGCGCCGGCCAGGCAGGAGCCCAGCGCGTAGACGGCGAGGACCAGGCTGGCGGCGGCCTTCTGGCCGCTCTCCTCGGCGAAGGCGACGGTCACCACGTCCACCGAGCCGAAGATCGCGCCGGTGGCGACGAAGGCCAGGGCGAGGACCTGGAGGCCGGGGGAGCGCAGCGCCGACGGGGTCTTCACGGAGGTCCGCGGGTGCGGCGCCGGCTCGGTGTCCCGCTGGGCGGTCAGCCAGAAGACGCCGATGGCGAGGAAGACACCGGCCAGCAGCGGGCCGGCCTCGGGGAACCAGGTGGTCGACAGGCCGATGGAGATGATCGGCCCGAAGATGAAGCACACCTCGTCGACGATCGACTCCCACGAGTACGCGGTGTGCAGCGACCGCGCGTCGCCCCGGTAGATGCCCGCCCAGCGGGCCCGGGTCATGGCCCCGACGCTCGGCACGACGCCGATCACGGCGGTGAAGGCGAAGAGCGTCCAGTCCGGCGCCTTCTGCTGCACGCAGAGCAGCAGGCCGGCGGCGGCGACGAGGGAGATCAGGGTGACCGGGCGGAGCACCCGGCGCTGCCCGTACCGGTCGACGAGGCGGGAGACCTGCGGGCCGAGCACCGCGGCGGACATCGCCAGCGTCGCCGAGAGCGCTCCGGCCAGGCCGTACCGGCCGGTGACCTGGGAGATCATGGTGACGATGCCGATGCCCATCATGGAGAGAGGCATCCGGCCCAGGAATCCGGCCACGGAGAACGAGGTGGTACCGGGCGCCGAGAAGATCGCGCGGTAGGGACTGGCCAAGGGGTTCTCCGGCTGTGCGACGCGGCGTGCCTCCCGCGCACGGCGGTCAACACGTGTAATTAACAGCTAAAGCCTAAGGGTTCGAAGCCGTCCGGTCACCCCTGAATTCCGGACGGGCCGCGCCCCGGGCCGCCAGTGGCGGGTGGGAAGATCGGTGCCATGTCCGATCAGCACGATCCCGCCCCGTACGACGCCCTGCTGCTGCTCTCCTTCGGCGGCCCCGAGGGCCCGGACGACGTCGTCCCGTTCCTGGAGAACGTGACGCGCGGCCGCGGCATCCCCAAGGAGCGGCTCAAGGAGGTGGGGCAGCACTACTTCCTCTTCGGCGGCGTCAGCCCGATCAACGGCCAGAACCGCGCGCTGCTCGACGCGCTGCGGGACGACTTCGCCGGGGCCGGCCTGCGCCTGCCGGTCTACTGGGGCAACCGGAACTGGGCCCCGTACCTCACCGACACCCTCCGCGAGATGGTCCACGACGGGCGCCGCCACATCGCCGTCCTCACCACCAGCGCGTACGCCTCCTACTCGGGCTGCCGCCAGTACCGCGAGAACCTCGCCGACGCGCTCGCCGTCCTGGAGGCCGAGGGCCTGCCGCTGCCCCGGGTCGACAAGCTCCGCCACTACTTCAACCACCCCGGCTTCGTGGAGCCCATGGTCGAGGGCGTCCTCGCCTCCCTCGCCGAGCTCGACGACGAGGACCGGGCCGGCGCCCACCTGGCCTTCACCACCCACTCCATCCCGGACTCCGCCGCCGACTCCTCCGGCCCCGTCGCCGACCACGCCCCCGGCGGCGCCTACGTGAAGCAGCACCTCGACGTGGCCCGGGTCATCGTCGACGCGGTGCGCGAGCGGACCGGCGTCGACCACCCCTGGAAGCTCGTCTACCAGTCCCGCAGCGGCGCCCCCCACATCCCGTGGCTGGAGCCCGACATCTGCGACCACCTGGAGGAGCTGCACGCGGCCGGCGCCCCCGCCGCCGTCATGGTGCCGATCGGCTTCGTCTCGGACCACATGGAGGTCCTGTACGACCTCGACACCGAGGCCACCGCCAAGGCCGCCGAGCTGGGCCTTCCGGTCCGCCGCTCCGCCACCGTCGGCGCCGACCCCCGGTTCGCCGCCGCCGTCCGCGAGCTGGTCCTGGAGCGCGCCGCCGCGGAGCGCGGCACGCGCGCGGAGCGGTGCGCCCTGGGCGCCCTCGGCCCCTCCCACGACCTCTGCCCGATCGGCTGCTGCCCGGCCCGCGCCGAGCGCTCCGCCGCCGCCGGCGCCGACAGCCCCTACGCCTGAGGAGCCACGCCGTGACCCCCGCACCCGCACCCCTGCTCGCCGAGCTGCTCGACCTGGCCCTGGAGGCCGCGCGGCGGGCCGGCGCCCTGCTGCGCGACGGCCGGCCCGAGGACCTGGCCGTCGCCGCCACCAAGACCAGCGCCATCGACGTCGTCACCGAGATGGACATCGCCGCCGAGAAGCTGATCACCGGCTTCCTCGCCGAGCACCGCCCCCAGGACGGCCTGCTCGGCGAGGAGGGCGCCGCCACCCCCGGCACCAGCGGCGTCCGCTGGATCATCGACCCCCTCGACGGCACCGTGAACTACCTCTACGGCCTGCCGTCGTGGGCGGTCTCCATCGCCGCGGAGCTCGACGGCGAGACCGTCGTCGGCGTCGTCGAGGCGCCGCTGCGCGGCGAGACCTTCCGGGCCGTCCTGGGCGGCGGCGCCCACCTGGGCGAGCGCCGGCTCGCGGTCCGTACCGCGCCCCCCTTCGACCAGGCCCTGCTGGGCACCGGCTTCGGCTACGTGCAGGCCCGCCGTGCCCACCAGGCCGAGGTCGTACGGGAGATCCTGCCGCTCGTCCGGGACATCCGGCGCGGCGGCTCGGCCGCCATCGACCTGTGCGACGTCGCGGCCGGCCGGCTCGACGCGTACTACGAGCGCGGCCTCAACCCCTGGGACCACGCCGCAGGGGCCCTCATCGCCCGCGAGGCGGGCGCGCGCACCGGCGGACGCCCTGGACAGCCCGAGTCCGGCGAACTGGCCGTAGCGGCCCCCGAGGGCCTTTTCGAGCCCCTCCAGGAGCTGCTCGACCGGCTCGGCGCCTGGCACGACTGAGACCGGCCCCGACGCGACCGGCTCCGACGCGGCTGAGACCGGCTCCGACGCGACCGGCCCCGACGCGACCGGGACCGGCCCCGACATGACCGGGACCGGCTCCTTCCCTGGCTGAGACCGGCCCACGACCGGGACCGCCCCCCCGGACACGACGGTGCCCCGGAGCCGACCGGCTCCGGGGCACCGTCGCGGCACTCCCGGGGGGAGCGCCCTCGCTCAGGCGGTCTGCGCGCAGACCTGCCCGACCTGCACGCCGTGCTCCGCGGCCAGGCGGTGCAGGTCCTCCAGCTCGGCCTGCTCGACCTCCGCGAGGTATTCGTCGCCGGTCTCGCGGGCCCGCGTGAGGTCCGACTGCGTGGTCCTGATGCGGTGCAGCAGCCCTGCGGTGAACGCGTCCATGCGCCCCTCCTCGTGGGTCCTGCGGCACTGGGGAGTGCCGGGGGGTGGGTGGATCACACACTGTTCCGCTCCCGGGGGACGGAAGAGCGCCGTGGACGTGCCACGTACAGGGCGTGATCGCGGGGTGTGCAGACCTCCTCCCCACGCCTTCCCGCACGGAAACCTCAACTGGCGCGCGCTTCAGGTGAATTCTTCGTGCCCCCGCGTGCGCCCGCGCCTTCCGGGGCCCCGCGGACCGCCGTCTTACAGCCGGTTTACGCGCGTACGGGGCAGGATGGACACGCACAGTCAGTGTTCACAATCGCCCCCCGGTCCGCCCGGACCCGGAGCGCCGAAGGAAGGAAGAACGACGTGCGCGTACTCGTCGTCGAGGACGAGCAGCTGCTCGCCGATGCGGTGGCCACCGGACTGCGCCGGGAGGCCATGGCCGTCGACGTCGTGTACGACGGCGCCGCCGCCCTGGAGCGCGTCGGGGTCAACGACTACGACGTCGTCGTCCTCGACCGCGACCTGCCGCTGGTCCACGGCGACGACGTCTGCCGCAAGATCGTCGAGCTGGGCATGCCCACCCGCATCCTGATGCTCACCGCCTCCGGCGACGTCAGCGACCGGGTCGAGGGCCTGGAGCTGGGCGCCGACGACTACCTCCCCAAGCCCTTCGCCTTCACCGAGCTCACCGCGCGCGTGCGCGCCCTCGGGCGGCGCACCTCCGTGCCGCTGCCGCCGGTCCTGGAGCGCGCCGGCATCAAGCTCGACCCCAACCGCCGTGAGGTCCTCCGGGACGGCCGGGAGGTCCAGCTCGCCCCCAAGGAGTTCGCCGTCCTGGAGGTGCTGATGCGCTCCGAGGGCGCCGTCGTCTCGGCGGAGCAGCTCCTGGAGAAGGCCTGGGACGAGAACACCGACCCGTTCACCAACGTCGTCCGGGTCACCGTCATGACCCTCCGCCGCAAGCTGGGCGAGCCGCCCGTCATCGTCACCGTGCCCGGCTCCGGCTACCGGATCTGATCCGATGGCCGCGACTCCGGCGCCGCACCCGCAGGCGCCACCGAAGCCCACCTGGGACCCGCGGGACCCGGTCAGGCCGCTGCTCCGGCCGACCATCCGGATACGCCTCACGCTGCTGTACGGCGGCATGTTCCTGATCGCCGGCATCCTGCTGCTGTCGATCATCTACCTCTTCACGGCGCAGGCGCTGAGCAACAGCGCCGCCCAACTGCCGTTCAAGATCGTCACTGGTGAGGTCCAGCCCACCACCTCCTGGTGCAACCTGCCCGACAAGGGCACCGGCGAGCAGTTCAACCACGCCGTCTCCATCTGCCTGAGCCAGCAGTCCGACCGGGCCCTGGAAGACCTCCTGCGCCGCTCGCTCTTCGCCCTGCTCGGGCTCAGCATCATCGCCTTCGCCTTCGGCTACGCCATGGCCGGCCGGGTGCTCTCGCCGCTCGGCCGGATCACCCGCACCGCCCGCCAGGTGGCCGGCTCCGACCTGGCCCGCCGGATCGAGCTGGACGGGCCGGACGACGAGCTGAAGGAGCTCGCGGACACCTTCGACGAGATGCTGGAGCGCTTGGAGCGGGCCTTCAGCGCCCAGCAGCGCTTCGTCGCCAACGCCTCGCACGAGCTGCGCACCCCGCTGGCGATCAACCGCACGCTCCTGGAGGTCCACCTCTCCGACCCCGGGGCGCCGGTGGAGCTCCAGCAGCTCGGCAAGACCCTGCTCGCCACCAACGAGCGCAGCGAGCAGCTGGTCGAGGGCCTGCTGCTGCTGGCCCGCAGCGACAACCAGATCGTCGAGCGCAAGGCCGTCGACCTCGCCGAGGTCGCCGATCGGGCCGTGGACCAGGTGCTGGAGGAGGCCCGGGCGAAGGGCGTGGAGATCCGCGGCGAGCGGTCCCCGGCCGTCGCCCAGGGCAACGGCGTCCTGCTGGAGCGGATCGCCCTCAACCTGCTCCAGAACGCCGTGCGCTACAACGTCCCCGAAGGGGGCTGGGTCGAGGTCTCCACCGAGGCCCAGCACGGCCAGGCGGTGCTGGTGGTGTCGAACACAGGTCCCGTGGTCCCCGCGTACGAGGTCGACAACCTCTTCGAGCCGTTCCGCCGGCTGCGCCAGGAGCGGACCGGCAGCGACAAGGGCGTCGGTCTCGGACTGTCGATCGCGCGCTCGGTGGCCAGGGCGCACGGCGGACGCATCTCCGCGGAGCCGCGCGAGGGCGGTGGCCTGGTGATGCGTGTCACTCTGCCGATCTGACAGACTGCAGGGGCGGAGCCCGATCTGTTCGCTTTGAGCGGAATTCCAGGACCTCCGCCCTGAGACGGGCGTGTGTGATCGATCACAAGCGCGAGTGCCTGCGGCATCGCACTCCGTGACCGTGAATTCCCCGGGAAAACCCGGAAAAGTCCGGGTTTCCCGGGCGCCGGGCGGCGGAAAGTACACGGGGTGGCGGCGCACGCGGTTTGCCCCAGGACCGTGTACGGTCCGCATCGCCACTCGTACCCGATCACTCGTGAGAGCGCGGGACGGGTGTCGATTGAGTAACAGACCTTGATGTGAGGCAAAATCTGCGCCTCAGGTCGGGCACAAGTCCGACCTCTCACGCGTTACGTGCGCTGAGACACCCGCAACCACCCAGAGGGGGAGAGCGACATGGCAACGGATTACGACACCCCACGCAAGACCGACGACGACGTCGACTCGGACAGCCTCGAAGAGCTCAAGGCTCGTCGGAACGACAAGTCGACCTCCACGGTCGACGTAGACGAGTTCGAGGCCGCCGAGGGCCTGGAACTCCCGGGCGCCGATCTCTCGAACGAAGAGCTGGCCGTCCGGGTCCTGCCCAAGCAGGCCGACGAGTTCACCTGCATGAGCTGCTTCCTCGTGCACCACCGCAGCCAGCTGGCGCGCGAGAAGAACGGCCAGCCGATCTGCCGCGACTGCGACTGAGTCAGGCGCGGCCGTGGCAGGCGACACACCGTCCCGGAAGCGGCGTCTGAGGCTTCCCGCGAAGCCCTGGACGTACAAGGGCGGCACCGGCCCGACGGAGGGCGCCCAGGAGGCTCCCGACGCCGCGCAGGCCGCCCCCCTGCACCCCCTCGGCGTGGCGGACGACGAGCGAGGCCCCACGGCCTCGCTCGAAGCCGCCGTCGTCCCCGGGCAGGGCGAGGCACCGCTCCCCGCGGAGCGGGACCCCGAAGGCCCCTCGGTCCCCGAGGTGCCCGAGGACCGTGACGGAAGCCGTCACGACAGGCTGGGCGCCGTCAGGCGACTGGCCAACCCGGCACGCGCGCAGATCGACCGCATCAAGATCGACGCCGCGCGCATCGACGCCGTCCGCCGCAGCGTGGAAGGCGTCAAGCAGGGCGTGAAGCGGAGCGGCGACGGAGCCAAGGCGGGCATCGGCTATCTGGCCGACCGGCTCATCGACCTGGCCCCGCGCGTCCCCGTCCGCGACCTCGCGACCCTGCGCAAGCAGTTCCCCGGGCTCGGCCCCGAGGAGCTGGCGGACAAACTGGTCTTCGGCGCGGCCAACGCCAGCTCGACCGTCGGCGCGGGCATCGGCGCCGCCGCCATGCTGCCCGTACCGCCGGCCATGCCGGCCGAACTGGCCGCGGAGATCACCGGCGTCGCCGCGATCGAGCTCAAGCTCATCGCCGAGCTCCACGAGGTCTACGGCCTCCGGCCGCCCGGCACCCTGCCCCAGCGCTCGGCCGCCTATCTGACCTCCTGGGCCGAGGAGCGGGGCATCGACCCCACCAAGCCCACGACGATCAACGCGGCCCTCGGCGGACAGCTCAAGCGCGAACTGCGCCAGCAGATCATGAAACGCATGGTCCGCAACCTGCCGAACCTCACCCCGTTCATGGTCGGCGCGGCCGTCGGCGCGGTCATGAACCGCCGCGACACCAAGAAGCTCGCCGGCCACATCCGCAAGGACCTCAGGGCCCGCCAGGTCCCCTGGGACAGGCTCGCGGCGCTCCCGCCCCTGGAGCAGCCCGAGAACCCCAAGGAACTGGGCTTCTAGCCGCCCCGGGCCGGCTTCTGGCCGCCCCGGGCCGCCGGGCGCGGCCTCGGGACGGACACCCCGACGGGAAACCGCGGAGGGGGGCCTCAGCCCTCCTCCCGCACCGCCTCCACCGCCGCCGCCAGGCCCTCCGGGTCGCGCGTCGACAGGTACAGGTACGGAGTCGGGTCCGCCGGGTCCGTGACGACGACCCGCACCGCGCGCGGCACGTAGCTGCGCATCAGCATGAAGGCGCGCGGATCGGCCTTGTGCGTGCGCCAGGCGCGCGCCTCCTCCTCGTCCAGCACCTCGACCGCCCCCAGCGCCGACACCGGCACCCGGGCCTCGCCGGCCACCAGGGAACCGGCCACCACCCGGATCCGGGCCGAGCCGTACGAGGACGCCGCCACACCGGCCGCCACGCCCGCCGCGATCACGCCGCCCAGCGTCGGCACCGTCCCCAGCGGGAACATCACCAGACCACCGGAGAGCGCCAGCAGGCCCACGATCGCCCACCACGAACCGGGCACGGTCAGCCGCTCGTCGAAGCGCGGCGCGGCCGGGGCGGCGGGGGACTCGGGGGAGGGGGCGGGGGAGGGCGCGGAAGGCTGCATGCGTCCAAGCTTGGCACGGCGCGACCGACGCCCGGCCGCGCGGGTAAGGTCTGCGCCTGTGACTGCAACATCTGCCGCCCTCACCCCGCCGCCCGACGCCGTGGCGCCGGTCCGCCACCCGGACGCGCCCGCCCCCGGCGAGCCGCTCGGCTCGCACTACGGGCACTGCTTCGGGTGCGGCGACGGACAGCCCCACGGCCTCCACCTGGAGGCCCGCGCGGGCGACGGTGTGACCGTCACCGCCGAGTTCACCGTCACCGCCGACCACCAGGGCGCCCCCGGGCTCGCCCACGGCGGCGTGCTCGCCACCGCGCTGGACGAGACCCTCGGCTCCCTGAACTGGCTGCTCCGCGTCATCGCCGTGACCGGCCGCCTGGAGACCGACTTCCGCCGGCCCGTGCCGGTCGGCACCGTGCTCCACCTCCAGGCCGAGGTCACCGCCGTCCACGGCCGCAAGATCTACTCGACCGCCACCGGCCGCATCGGCGGCCCCGACGGCCCCGTCGCCGTCCGGGCCGACGCCATGTTCGTCGAGGTCAAGGTCGAGCACTTCATCGACAACGGGCGGCCGGAGGAGATCCAGGCCGCCATGTCCGACCCCGACCAGGTCCGGCGCGCCCGCGCCTTCGAGGTGAACCCCTGATGCGCACTCCCGTCGACGTACTGATCCGCCGGGTGGACCCGGACGTGCCGATCCCGGCCTACGGCCACCCCGGCGACGCCGGCGCCGACCTCGTCACCACCGAGGCCGCGGTGCTCGCCCCCGGCGAGCGCGCCGTGCTGCCCACCGGCGTCTCGATCGCCCTCCCCGACGGCTACGCCGCCTTCGTCCACCCCAGGTCCGGCCTGGCGGCCCGCTGCGGAGTCGCGCTCGTGAATGCCCCGGGGACGGTGGATGCCGGGTACCGTGGAGAGATCAAGGTGATCGTGGTCAATCTCGACCCGCGCGAGAGCGTCAGGTTCGAACGGTTCGACCGGATTGCCCAACTTGTCGTCCAGCAGGTCGAGAAGGTGCGCTTCCACGAGGTGGCGGAGCTTCCCGGTTCGGCGCGGGCCGAGGGGGGCTTCGGGTCCACCGGCGGTCATGCCGCCGTGGACGGCACGACGGGTGGGAATCGATACGCTTCGGTCGTATCCGACCGGGAAGGACAGTGACGTGTTCGGACGTCGCAAGAAGAGCGGTGCCGCCGACGAGGCGGGCGAGGCCGAGCAGGTCGTCGACGAGGTGACCGGCGAGGACGCCGCCGACGCGGCCGACCAGCCGCGCAGGGTGAACCTTCCGCCGGCACCCCGGCCGGACGGTCCCTGGGACATCTCCGAGGTCGCCAAGCCCGAGGAGGGCCGCGTCGACCTCGGCGGCCTCTACGTGCCCGGAGTCGAGGGCATGGAGCTTCGCGTGGAGGTGGCGGGCGACGCGATCGTCGCCGCGACCATCGTGCTGCGCGACAGCGCCGTGCAGCTCCAGGGGTTCGCGGCGCCCAAGAAGGAAGGCATCTGGGGCGAGGTCCGCGAGGAGATCGCCACCGGCATCGTCCAGCAGGGCGGCGCCATCGACGAGGTCGAGGGCCCCCTCGGCTGGGAGCTGCGCGCGCAGGTCCCCGTCCAGCTGCCCGACGGCAACCGCGGCGTGCAGATCGTGCGCTTCGTCGGCGTCGACGGCCCGCGCTGGTTCCTGCGCGGTGTCATCTCCGGCCAGGGCGCGGTCCAGCCCGAGGCCGCCGGCCTCCTGGAGCAGATCGTCCGGGACACCGTGGTCGACCGCGGCGAGGGCCCGATGGCCCCGCGCGACCCGATCGTCCTGAAGCTGCCGAACGACGCGCAGATGGTGCCGGACGGAGTCCAGCAGGAGGAGCAGGCCGGGTCCCGCTTCTCCGGCGGCATGGGCCAGCTCCAGCGCGGTCCGGAGATCACCGAGATCCGCTGACGCGATCCCGGACGCCCCGGGAGACCGGCCACGTGGGCCGCCGTCCGTACGCACGACGTACGGACGGCGGCCCACTCGCCTTTCCCGGGGCGCACGGTGACCGGCGGCCGCAGGCCCGTACCCCACCCTGCCCTTTCCTCTGCCCTGACCTGGTCTCCGGGAGGTCCCGGTGTCCGGTGCCCGGGGTCCTCCGTCCGAAGATCGGGGTCGGATCGGGGTGCCGGGCTCTGGTCTCGCGGGCGGGCGCCGACCATACTGGCCAGCGCAGGTGTGCGAGGAGGGGGAGCGCAGGGTGAGCGAGAACAGCACGCAGTCCGCGACGGCCGTCGCCGAGGACCCGGCCGGGGGGCCGATGATCCGCGTGGAGGAGCTGCGCCGGACGTTCGGCGAGGGAGAGGCCGCCGTCCACGCCCTCAAGGGCGTCTCCTTCGAGATCCCCCGCGGCGAGCTGGTCGCCCTCAAGGGCCGCTCCGGCTCCGGCAAGACCACCCTGCTGAACCTCGTCGGCGGCCTCGACAGCGCCGACGGCGGCCGGATCGTCATCGACGGCACCGACCTCTCCACCCTCGGCGAGGACGGCCTCCTGGAGCTCCGCCGGGACCGGATCGGCTTCATCTTCCAGTCCTTCGGCCTGCTGCCCATCCTCTCCGCCGCGGAGAACGTCGGCGTCCCCCTCCGCCTGCGCAAGGCCGACCCCGCCGAGCGGGACGAGCGGGTCGCCCTGCTGCTCGCCCTCGTCGGCCTCGCCGACCACGCCAACCAGCGCCCCGGTGAGCTCTCCGGCGGCCAGCAGCAGCGCGTCGCCATCGCCCGCGCCCTCGCCAACAAGCCGGCCCTGCTCATCGCCGACGAGCCGACCGGCCAGCTCGACGCCGAGACCGGCCTCGCCGTGATGGAACTCCTCCGGGCCGTCGTCCGCAGCGAGGGCTGCACCGCCCTCGTCGCCACCCACGACCACCAGCTCCTCGGCCTCGCCGACCGGGTCCTCGAACTCCGCGACGGGGAGATAGCCGAAGCCTGAGCCCCCGGGCACCCCGCCACGGCCCCGGCACGCATCAGAATCACGTCAATACCGCATCGGGGTGTTCCCCCACGTGCGGAATGTCCGATCAGCCGGACGTATGGTCGGTCCATGGCACGTGGCAAGCTTCGGATCTACCTCGGCGCGGCGCCCGGCGTCGGCAAGACGTACGCGATGCTGGCCGAGGCCCACCGCAGGGTGGAGCGCGGCACCGACTGCGTCGTGGGCTTCGTCGAGCACCACGACCGGCCGCGCACCGAGGTGCTGCTGCACGGCCTGGAGCAGGTGCCCCGGCGCGAGCTGGAGTACCGGGGCGCCGCCTTCACCGAGATGGACGTCGACGCCGTCCTCGCCCGCCGCCCCGCCGTCGCCCTCGTCGACGAACTCGCCCACACCAACGTCCCCGGCTCCCGCAACCCCAAGCGCTGGCAGGACGTGGCCGAGCTCCTCGCCGCAGGCATCGACGTCGTGTCAACCGTCAACATCCAGCACCTCGAATCGCTCGGCGACGTCGTCGAGGCGATCACCGGCGTCCGGCAGCGCGAGACCGTCCCCGACGAGATCGTCCGCAGGGCCGACCAGATCGAGCTGGTCGACATGTCGCCGCAGGCGCTGCGCCGGCGCATGGCGCACGGCAACATCTACAAGCCCGACAAGGTCGACGCGGCCCTCTCCAACTACTTCCGCCCCGGCAACCTCACCGCCCTGCGCGAACTGGCCCTCCTGTGGACCGCCGACCGGGTCGACGAGTACCTGCGCCAGTACCGCGGCGAGCACAACATCCGCTCCACCTGGCAGGCGCGCGAGCGGATCGTCGTCGGCCTCACCGGCGGGCCCGAGGGCCGCACCCTGATACGGCGCGCCTCCCGGCTCGCCGAGAAGGGCGCGGGCGGTGAGGTCCTGGCCGTCTACATAGCCCGCAGCGACGGCCTCACCGCCGCCTCGCCCAAGGAACTGGCGGTCCAGCGGACCCTCGTCGAGGACCTGGGCGGCACCTTCCACCACGTCATCGGCGACGACATACCGAACGCGCTCCTGGAGTTCGCCCGCGGGGTGAACGCCACCCAGATCGTCCTCGGCTCCAGCCGCCGCCGCACCTGGCAGTACGTCCTCGGCCCCGGCGTCGGCCAGACCGTCGCCCGCGAGTCCGGCCCCGACCTCGACGTCCACATCGTCACCCACGGCGAGGTCGCCAAGGGCCGCGGCCTCCCGGTCGCCCGCGGCGCCCGCCTCGGCCGCTCCCGGATCATCGGCGGCTGGCTCGTCGGCGTCGCGGGACCCGTCGCGCTCGCCCTGCTCCTCACCCACACCGACGCGGACCTCGGGCTCGCCAACGACATGCTGCTGTTCCTGGCGCTCACCGTCGCCTCGGCGCTGCTCGGCGGCTTCCTGCCGGCGCTCGCCTCGGCCGCCGCCGGCTCGCTGCTGCTCAACTGGTTCTTCACCCCGCCGCTCCACCGCATCACCATCGCCGACCCGCTGAACATCGTCGCCATCGCGGTCTTCTTCGGCGTCGCCATGGCCGTCGCCTCCGTCGTGGACCTCGCCGCCCGCCGCACCCACCAGGCGGCGCGGCTGCGCGCCGAGTCCGAGGTGCTCTCCTACCTGGCCGGCAGCGTGCTGCGCGGCGAGACCAGCCTCGACGCCCTCCTCGAACGGGTCCGGGAGACCTTCTCCATGGAGTCCGTCGCGCTGCTGGAACGGGCCGACGGAGCCGAACCCTGGCACCGGGCGGCCGCCGTCGGCCCTCACCCCGCCGCCCGGCCCGAGGACGCGGACGTCGACATGCCCGTCGGCGACCATCTGGCGCTCGCCCTCACCGGCCGGGTCCTGCCCGCGGAGGACCGGCGGGTGCTGGGCGCCTTCGCCGCGCAGGCGGCCGTCGTCCTGGACCGGCAGCGGCTGGTCGGGGAGGCCGAGGAGGCCCGCAAGCTCGCCGAGGGCAACAAGATCCGCACCTCCCTGCTCGCCGCCGTCAGCCACGACCTGCGCACCCCGCTCGCCGGCATCAAGGCGTCCGTCACCTCGCTGCGCTCCGACGACGTCGAGTGGTCCGAGGAGGACCGGGCCGAACTCCTCGAAGGCATCGAGGCCGGCGCCGACCGCCTCGACCACCTCGTCGGCAACCTCCTCGACATGTCCCGCCTCCAGACCGGCACCGTCACCCCGCTCATCCGCCCCGTCGACCTCGACGAGGTCGTCCCCATGGCCCTCGGCGGCGTCCCGGACGGCAGTGCCGAGGCCGACGTCCCCGAGACCCTGCCCATGGTCGAGGTCGACAAGGGCCTCCTCGAACGGGCCGTCGCCAACATCGTCGAGAACGCCGTCAAGTACAGCCCCGACGGCGTTCCCGTCCACGTCGCCGCCAGCACCCTCGGCGACCGCGTCGAGCTCCGGGTGGTGGACCGGGGCCCCGGCGTCCCCGACGAGTCCAAGGAGGGCATCTTCGAGCCCTTCCAGCGCTTCGGCGACGCTCCGCGCGGCTCCGGCGTCGGCCTCGGCCTCGCCGTCGCCCGAGGCTTCGTGGAGGCCATGGGCGGCACCCTCGGCGCCGAGGACACCCCCGGCGGCGGTCTCACCATGGTCCTCACCCTCCGGGCGGCCGGCGGAGGAGCCCCGCCGCCCGCCACCGACCAGCCGGCCCACGCCGTGAGCTGAACCGGCGCGCCGCGCCCGCGCCCCGCGACGACACACGCGCCGTACCGCAGCACCCCCGCCCCACGCTCCCCGTCCTCCGGCTCCCCGCCCCAGGCTCCCCGCACCCGCACCCCGCATCCGCTCACGTACAGCAGAAGGAAGGCCCCCGACATGACCCGGGTCCTCGTGGTCGACGACGAGCCACAGATCGTCCGCGCCCTGGTGATCAACCTCAAGGCGCGCAAGTACGAGGTCGACTCCGCCCCCGACGGCGCCACCGCCCTCAAGCTCGCCGCCGAACGCCACCCCGACGTCGTCGTCCTCGACCTCGGCCTGCCCGACCTCGACGGCGTCGACGTCATCAAGGGACTGCGCGGCTGGACCCGGGTCCCGATCATCGTCCTCTCCGCCCGGCACACCTCCGACGAGAAGGTCGAGGCGCTCGACGCCGGGGCCGACGACTACGTCACCAAGCCCTTCGGCATGGACGAGCTCCTCGCCCGGCTGCGCGCCGCCGTCCGCCGCGCCGAGCCCGTCGGCGGCGCCGAGGACGGCGTCGTCGTGGTCGAGACCGAGGACTTCACCGTCGACCTCGCCGCCAAGAAGGTGCACCGCGACGGCAAGGACGTCCGCCTCACCCCCACCGAGTGGCACCTCCTGGAGGTGCTGGTCCGCAACGGCGGCCGCCTGGTGAGCCAGAAGCAGCTCCTCCAGGAGGTCTGGGGCCCCTCGTACGGCACCGAGACCAACTACCTCCGGGTCTACATGGCGCAGCTGCGCCGCAAGCTGGAGACCGACCCCTCGCACCCGCGCCACTTCGTCACCGAACCCGGCATGGGGTACCGCTTCGAACGTTGAACCGGGCAGCTTCCGGCCGGAGCCGTGGCCGGTACGCTTTCGGTATGAGTGCTGCACCCCGTACCGACAAGCCGGCGGGCCGGTTCCGCCGGATGCTCGACCGGCTCTCCTCCTCGCCCGAGGACCTGGAGTCGGAGGAGCTCCAGGAGGACTCGGCGGCCTCGGGCTGCACGCGGATCTGTGACTGCTCCGA
Source organism: Streptomyces sp. NPDC004435 (assembly GCF_042873895.1). NCBI lineage: Bacteria > Bacillati > Actinomycetota > Actinomycetes > Kitasatosporales > Streptomycetaceae > Streptomyces > Streptomyces sp. NPDC004435. The sequence goes on from NZ_JBIAMB010000006.1 coordinate 158,135, forward strand.
CCGCCAGATAGTCAAGGTGACTGGTACCTTGCGCACGGTCACCCTGCGCCCCCGGGCCGGTGTCCCCGCCCTGGAGGCCGAACTCTTCGACGGCACCGCGCCGCTCGACGTGGTCTGGCTGGGCCGGCGCTCCATCGTGGGCATCGAACCCGGCCGCAAGCTGATCGCCTCCGGCCGGATCTCCATGAGCCACGGCCGGCGGGTCCTCTTCAACCCCAAATACGAGCTCCGACCGCTCGGACAGGAGTAGCCGGTGACGTCCGTCGACAAGCCGACCACCGCACCGCCGACCCCGGACCAGGACGCCCGGACCGACAAGGCGGTGACCGAGGCCGCGCTCTTCGAGGCGTTCGGCGGCATCCGGGGCATGGTCGAGACGGTCCTGCCCGGACTGCTCTTCGTCACGATCTACACGATCAACAAGAACCTGCAGCTCTCGGCCATCGCCGCGCTCGCCGTCTCCCTCGTGCTCGTCGCCGTCCGGCTGCTGCGCCGCGACACCGTCAAGCACGCCTTCAGCGGCGTCTTCGGCGTCGGCTTCGGCGTCGTCTTCGCGATGATGACCGGCAACGCCAAGGACTTCTACCTCCCCGGCATGATCTACACGCTCGGCCTCGGCCTCGCGTACATCATCACCACGCTCGCCGGCGTCCCGCTGATCGGCCTCATCCTCGGCCCGGTCTTCAAGGAGAACCTCTCCTGGCGGACCCGGAACCCGGGACGGAAGAAGGCGTACGCGAAGGCCAGCTGGGCCTGGGGCCTGATCCTGCTCGCCAAGTGCGCGATCCTCTTCCCGCTCTACTGGTGGGCCGACACCACCCAGCTCGGCTGGGTCCTCGTCGCGCTGAAGATCCCGCCCTTCCTGCTCGCCGTCTACCTGACCTGGGTCTTCCTCGCCAAGGCGCCGCCGCCGATCGACGTCTTCGCCGAGATGGAGGCGGAGGAGAAGGCCGAGAAGGAGCGCGAGGCCGCCGCCCGCGCCGCCCGCTCGGGACCGGAGGCGTAACAGCCGGCACGGAGAAGGGCCCGGGACCTCACAGGTCCCGGGCCCTTCCGCGTACCGTACGGCTCTACTCCGCCGGCTCCCGGCGGACCTGGAGCAGCTCCTCCAGCTGCTCCTCGCGGGCCTGCGCCGCCACGAACAGCAGCTCGTCGCCGGCCTCCAGGGTCTCCTCCGGGCTCGGCGTCAGCACCCGCGAACCGCGGATGATCGTCACCAGGGAGGTGTCCTGCGGCCAGTCGACGTCGCCCACCTGCGTACCGGCCACCGCCGACTCCGGCGGCAGCGTCAGCTCCACCAGGTTGGCGTCGCCGTGGCTGAAGCGGAGCAGCCGGACCAGATCGCCGACGCTCACCGCCTCCTCCACCAGGGCCGACATCAGACGCGGCGTCGAGACGGCGACGTCCACGCCCCACGCCTCGTTGAACAGCCACTCGTTCTTCGGGTTGTTCACCCGGGCGACCACCCGCGGCACGCCGTACTCGGTCTTCGCGAGCAGCGAGACGACCAGGTTCACCTTGTCGTCACCGGTGGCCGCGATGACCACGTTGCAGCGCTGCAGCGCCGCCTCGTCCAGCGAGGTGATCTCGCAGGCGTCGGCCAGCAGCCACTCCGCCTGCGGCACCCGCTCCACCGAGATGGCCGTCGGCGCCTTGTCGACCAGCAGGACCTCGTGGCCGTTCTCCAGGAGCTCGCCCGCGATGGAACGGCCCACCGCACCCGCGCCCGCAATCGCGACACGCATCAGTGACCGCCCTCCTCGGGACCCTCGGCGAAGGCCGCCTCGACCTTCGCGATCTCGTCCGTCCGCATCATCACGTGCACCAGGTCCCCCTCCTGGAGGACCGTCTGGGAGGACGGGATGACCGCCTCGCCGAGCCGGGTGAGGAACGCGACCCGCACGCCGGTCTCGTCCTGGAGCCGGCTGATCTTGTGCCCGATCCACGCCGGGGAGGTGTGCACCTCGGCGAGCTGGACGCCGCCGCTCGGATCGCTCCACAGCGGCTCCGCGCCCGAGGGCAGCAGCCGGCGCAGCATCTGGTCGGCGGTCCAGCGGACCGTCGCCACGGTGGGGATGCCCAGACGCTGGTAGACCTCGGCGCGCCGGGGGTCGTAGATCCGCGCCGCCACGTTCTCGATGCCGAACATCTCGCGGGCCACCCGGGCCGCGATGATGTTCGAGTTGTCGCCGCTGCTCACGGCGGCGAAGGCACCGGCCTCCTCGATCCCCGCCTCACGGAGCGTGTCCTGGTCGAAGCCCACACCGGTGACACGCCGACCACCGAAGCCGGACCCCAGGCGGCGGAAAGCCGTCGGGTCCTGGTCGACGACGGCGACCGTGTGGCCCTGCTGCTCCAGGGTCTGCGCGAGAGCGGCTCCCACTCGCCCGCAGCCCATGATGACGATGTGCACGTCCCCGCTACCCCGCACTCCTGATCGCCTTGCTGACCTGCGAAAACACCCTGCTCACAACTTTCCTCGCCCGATCGGCCCGGGCCGTGGCGGACAACACCCTGCCGGGTTGCCCGGTCCGAGCTTAAGCGGCAACGCTGGCCGGGACCGCATCCGAGGTGATACTCAGGGATATTCGGTGCCGATCGGGGGTGCCGGTGCGCGTGGCTCTTTTCGAACGCTTACGATCCTCTGCGTGTCCAAACTGACCGACGTGCCCAAACGGATCCTGATCGGGCGGGCCCTGCGCAGCGACAAGCTGGGGGAGACCCTCCTCCCCAAGCGGGTCGCCCTCCCCGTCTTCGCCTCCGACCCGCTCTCCTCGGTGGCGTACGCACCGGGCGAGGTCCTCCTCGTCCTCTCCGTCGCCGGTCTGTCGGCCTACCACTTCAGCCCGTGGATCGCGCTGGCCGTCGTCGTCCTGATGTTCACCGTCGTCGCCTCGTACCGGCAGAACGTGCACGCGTACCCGAGCGGCGGCGGCGACTACGAGGTCGCGACCACCAACCTCGGGCCGAAGGCCGGACTCACCGTCGCGAGCGCCCTGCTCGTCGACTACGTCCTCACCGTCGCCGTGTCGATCTCCTCCGGCATCGAGAACCTCGGCTCCGCGATCCCCTTCGTCGTCGAGCACAAGGTGGCCTGCGCCGTCGCGGTCATCGTCCTCCTCACCGTGATGAACCTCCGCGGTGTGAAGGAGTCCGGCAGCCTCTTCGCCATCCCGACGTACGTCTTCGTCTTCGGCGTCTTCTGCATGATCGCCTGGGGCGCCTGGCGCGGTCTCGTCCTCGACGACACCATGAAGGCCCCCACGGCCGACTTCGAGATCAAGCCCGAACACCCGGGACTCGCCGGCTTCGCCCTGGTCTTCCTGCTGCTGCGCGCCTTCTCCTCCGGCTGCGCCGCCCTCACCGGCGTCGAGGCCATCTCCAACGGCGTCCCCGCCTTCCGCAAGCCGAAGTCGAAGAACGCCGCCACCACCCTCGCGCTCATGGGCGGCCTCGCCGTCACCATGTTCTGCGGCATCATCTTCCTCGCCGGGGCCACCGACGTCCGGATGGCCGAGAAGCCCGCCCAGGACCTGCTGCTCAACGGCGTCCCCGTCGGCGAGGGCTACGTCCAGGACCCGGTCATCTCCCAGGTCGCGGCCGCCGTCTTCGGCGACGGAACGTTCTTCTTCATCCTCCTCGCCGCCGCCACCGCGCTCGTCCTCTTCCTGGCCGCCAACACGGCGTACAACGGCTTCCCGCTCCTCGGCTCGATCCTCGCCCAGGACCGCTACCTGCCGCGCCAGCTGCACACCCGCGGTGACCGCCTCGCCTTCTCCAACGGCATCGTGCTCCTCGCCGGCGCCGCCGCCCTGCTCGTCGTGGTCTACGGCGCGGACTCCACCCGCCTCATCCAGCTGTACATCGTCGGAGTCTTCGTCTCCTTCACGCTCAGCCAGATCGGCATGGTCCGGCACTGGAACCGGCACCTGAAGACCCAGAAGGACCCCGCCAAGCGCCGCCACATGATCCGCTCCCGCGCGATCAACGCCTTCGGCGCCTTCTTCACCGGCCTCGTCCTCGTCGTCGTCCTGGCCACCAAGTTCACCCACGGCGCCTGGGTCGCGCTCCTCGGCATGGTGATCTTCTACGTGACGATGACCGCGATCCGCCGCCACTACGACTCCGTCTCCGAGGAGATCGCCGCCGCCGAGCAGCGCCCCGACGAGTACGTGCGCCCCTCCCGGGTCCGCTCGATCGTCCTCGTCTCCAAGCTCCACAAGCCCACCCTCCGGGCCCTCGCCTACGCCAAGCTCCTCCACGCCAGCGAGCTGGAGGCGCTCACCGTCAACGTCGACCCGGCGGAGACCAAGGCGCTCAAGGAGGAGTGGGAGCGGCGCGGCATCAACGTGCCGCTGAAGATCCTCGACTCGCCGTACCGCGAGATCACCCGCCCGGTCATCGAGTACGTGAAGAACCTCCGCAAGGAGAGCCCCCGCGACGCGGTCTCGGTCTACATCCCCGAGTACGTCGTCGGCCACTGGTACGAGCACCTGCTCCACAACCAGTCCGCGCTCCGCCTCAAGGGCCGGCTCCTCTTCACCCCCGGCGTCATGGTGACCTCCGTCCCGTACCAGCTCCAGTCCTCCGAGGCCGCGAAGAAGCGGGCCCGCAGGCGCCAGGACTGGAACGCGCCCGGCTCGGTCCGCCGCGGCCCGGTCGAGAAGGCCAAGAAGGAACCGTCCGCGAAGAGCGACTAGCGAAGAGCGGCGCGCGGGGAGAGACGCGCGGAGAGCGACGGGCGACGAGCGGCGAGCCACGAGCAGCGAGCGGAGAGCGTCCGGCGAAGTGCAACTAGACTGGTGGGCTGCTGTGCGAACAGCGGCCCATCTCTCTTCTTCGCTACGGAGCCCCCGATCATGCAGAACACCCCTGTGACGTCACTGATCGGGGAGGAGTACGAGGTCGAGGTCGGCCCGGTGGCCCACGGCGGCCACTGCATCGCGCGTACGGAGGAGGGCCGGGTCCTCTTCGTCCGGCACGCCCTGCCGGGCGAGCGCGTCACGGCCCGCGTCACCGAGGGTGACGAGACGAGCCGCTTCCTCCGCGCCGACGCCGTCGAGATCCTGGACGCGTCCAAGGACCGCATCGAGGCCCCGTGCCCCTTCGCGGGCCCCGGCAAGTGCGGCGGCTGCGACTGGCAGCACGCCAAGCCGGGCGCCCAGCGCCGGCTCAAGGGCGAGGTCATCGCCGAGCAGCTGAAGCGGCTCGCGGGCCTCACCCCCGAGGAGGCCGGCTGGGACGGCACCGTCGTCCCCGCGGGGGGCGACAAGCTCCCGGCGGGCGAGGTCCCCCAGTGGCGCACCCGCGTCCAGTACGCCGTCGACGCCGAGGGCCGCGCCGGACTGCGCAAGCACCGCTCGCACGACGTCGAGGTCGTCGACCACTGCATGATCGCGGCCCAGGGCGTCTCCGAGCTGGGCATCGAGGCCCGTACCTGGGAGGGCATGGCCACGGTCGAGGCGATCGCCGCCTCCGGCTCGAACGACCGCCAGGTCATCCTCACCCCCCGCCCCGGCGCCCGCCTCCCGCTCGTCGAGCTCGACAAGCCGGTCTCCGTGATGCGCGTCGACGAGAAGGACGGCGGCGTGCACCGCGTCCACGGCCGCGCCTTCGTCCGCGAGCGCGCCGACGAGCGCACCCACCGGGTCGGCAGCGGCGGCTTCTGGCAGGTCCACCCCAAGGCCGCCGACACCCTCATGAAGGCCGTCATGCAGGGCCTCCTCCCGCGCAAGGGCGACACCGCCCTCGACCTCTACTGCGGCGTCGGCCTCTTCGCGGGCGCCCTCGCGGACCGGGTCGGCGAGCAGGGCGCCGTCCTCGGCATCGAGTCCGGCAAGCGCGCCGTCGAGGACGCCCGCCACAACCTCGCCGACTTCCCCCGCGTCCGCATCGAGCAGGGCAAGGTCGAGTCGGTCCTCCCGCGCACCGGCATCACCGAGGTCGACCTCATCGTCCTGGACCCCCCGCGTGCCGGCGCCGGCAAGCAGACCGTCCGCCACCTCGCCGGCCTCGGCGCCCGCCGCATCGCCTACGTGGCCTGTGACCCGGCCGCCCTCGCCCGCGACCTCGGCTACTTCGCCGAATCGGGCTACCGGGTGCGGACGCTGCGGGCGTTCGACCTGTTCCCGATGACGCACCATGTGGAATGCGTGGCGATCCTGGAGCCGGTGAAGAAGGATGCCTGACCTGCAGTTTCGCGGGTGCGCGGTATGCGCCGTGTGAGCGTTACGGGCGATATCTTGACGCTCAGATGACGCTCGCGGAGGTATCTCGACGCTCATTTGACGCTCGTCTTGATGGTTCGTCAGTTGAGCTGAGGGGCTGGTCAGATGTCCCGTCGATCTTCGCGGCGGGACACAAGAACTGAGAACGTTCCGACGTTGAGCCCCGGCCCGCCCCTGCGGTGTGGCGGTGTACTCGCGGTCTGGCGCTGGACCACGCTCCACATGGGCAACTGCCGCTGGAAGCGGAGTGCTTTTCCTCGGTCAGGGCCTGCTGGAGGGCCTCAAGAGTCTGCCGGGCCACCGCCGGCCCGGCAGAGCCGTGGTGCGCGCGTGGCCAGCCGAGTCCACACCGACCAGTTCCAGCCCCACCGACTTCGGGCGGCGGTCCCCGCGATCAGAGCCTCTATCAGGTTATGGATCCCTTTCGCCGTGGACCAGGTTCTGGACCGGGGATAGACGGCGGGCCGCCGTTGTCGCTCCACAGTCGGTTCGGGTCGTCCGTGGCGGGGCGGGCGAACGACTGCGCTCAGTCGCTCGGCACCTGCCCTGGGGGCGTGTGCACTGCACCGACCACCGCTCCGGACTCCACGTCAGATGTTGCTCAGAGTGAGACGACTGCAACCCTTCGCGGGTTCCAGTGATGCAGATCGTGTGAAATTCAGTCACTGACTGTCTACCCTTGGTGTCATATCGTGCGCTGATCGCCCTGACTTCCTGGGTGCCGTGGACGATCACTGCAGCTACGGGGGGATCTTGTGGGGCAGCACACGGGACAGGGAATGCTGTTCGGCGAGGCGTACGGCCGTATTTCGATTGGAGTCGGCGGCCTTCCAGCCGGTGTCAGTGCAGTCACGGTACCGGTCAGGCGGTCCAGGGAGGACCGGCTGCCTCGTGACCGTCGCGGGCGCCTTCGGGTGCACGCCGTCGACCTCGTCCCGGGCTGTCCTGCCGACCTGTTCGAGCCCCCGTCCGTGTTGTCCTCTGCCGACCTGCTTTGGGTGCTCGCGGCGGAGCGCCGCGCGTGGAGCACGGTGGTGGGTCGGTTCGGAGAGGCCGCCCTGCAGGTGGCGACCGATCTGGTGCGATGCGGCGGTGTGGTGCTGCGCTGTGAGGTGGACGAGTGGGTGGCGCTCGGTGCCCCCACCCAGTGGCGGCTGTCCCAGGCGTGGTCACTCCAGGCAGAGGATCGCATCGCCGAGCTTCGCGGCGCCCGCGAACCCCGACGTGCCCGAGCCGATCTCATGGAGGTGATGGAGCCGCTGGAGCAGTTGACCGCGGAGCGCAAACTGCTGGCAGCGGTGGACCCGGCCGCCGGACTCGTGGTGCCTGCAGGCAGCCAGACGGCGGCGAAGGCGTGGTCTGTATACGAGGCCGCGATCCGAGCGGGCGCCTCCTGGTGGTCTCTCCGGGCCCAGGGAGAGGAGGAGGTGACCCTCAAGCAGCTTGCGGCGCTCGCCCTGGGTGGCTCCAAACGGTGGACCGCACAGCAGCAGGCAGCGTTCGCGAACCTGGTGGGGTCGGAGTTCGAGGAGGCGGTACACGAGGAGGACACCGCGCTCCGCGTCAAAGGCCCGCTGTCATGGCACATCGGTTCAGTGGCCGCCGACGCGGCGGTGGCCCAGCCGTGGGTCGGCCTTCCCGCCAACAGCCTGCGCCTGCTCGGGAATGCTGTCTGTGATGCCGTGGGCGTGCTGGTGGTGGAAAACTCGGACACCTTCGGAGTGGTCTGCCGCCGTCTGCCGGAACTGACGTCGCGTTGGCTCTGTGTGTGGGGCAGCGGGTACGCCACGGACCAGCTAGTGGCTGTCCTCGACTGGCTTTCGCCGCTTCCGGTTGCTGCGTGGTGCGACCTGGACGCCGACGGCATCGCGATCGTCGACAACCTGTCGCGGCGGCTGGGTAGACCAGTGCACGCCGTGGGGATGCATGTCGACGAGTGGGAGGCAGGCCCCTATCGGCAGCGCCAGAAGCCGAAGGAGGACAGGGAACGCGACCGCCTTCTCGCCGCCGAGCTCGCCGAGCGGGTGGACGGTGACCTCCGCGAGCTCGCGCTCGCCATCGCCGCGAGTGGAGAGTCCCGGGAGCAGGAGACCCAGTACACCTCGGTCCTTCCTGGTCTTCCCTCGGTCCTGGAACAGTTCGCTCAGCGGCCCCTGCTCCGGCTCAGCCAGGAGGCTGCGGGGTGAGCGGGATCCAGCTCTCCTGGGACGACACCGAAGACGATGAGGTGATGCTCGCGCCGGCCGACCGGTTCGCCAACTGGCGTGCGTTTGTGGCTCCACTGGCAGCACACCGTGAGGTGGTCGTCAAGGACCCGGAGGCGGTGCGACTGGCGAGAGATGTGGTGGCGGTTTTTGCCGAGCACTCCGCCCTCAGCGGGCTCACCCGTGCCCAGCTGCTGGACCTCCTCGGCCCGGCGGGCCGAGGCTGGCCCGTGCCCGTGGTTGAGTCCCGCCTCAGTCTGCTGATCGACATGGGCTTCCTGGAACCGTACCTGCTTAAGGCCCACCAGGATCGCTACGTTGTGCGCCCGGCCGGTCTCGCAGGCGCCTTCGCGGCCGAACGGCTGTCGCTGTACGGCGGCGTGGACGAGTTGGTCGGATTGCTGGACCGCACCCGCGAACTATTCGAGCTCGCTGATCCCGACCCGGCGAAGGCATTGGAGGCACTACAGGACTGCCGGCACGGTCTGCTGGTGTTCGCGCTCGACCTACAGCGACAGGTGGCGAACGCCACTCTGGACGAGCTGATTCGTACTCAGCGGCGGCATGACCGCACCGACTTTCCCAAGCAGGTGGTCGCACTGAACGGCCTGGTCACACGTGCGTTCTCTGGTCACCTTCTGCTCGAAGACGCGGCAACCGCCCTGATCGAGGCTGCTCAGTTCTACCGCCAGGCGTTGCTCGCCGCTGTCGGAAAGATCCTGGACAACGGAGGCGGGAGCCTGAACCTCGATGTTCTTACTCCCGCCGAGTACCACCAGCTCACCCGGACAGCCGGCCTGGAGCAGCTGGGCCACTTTGGCGGCCAGCTCGTCTCGGACGCTCCGCCGCCGTGGGTTGACGGCCAGGCGATCGTGGACACGGCTGCCGAGTACACGCCGTCATCACCGCCCAAGGGCCGGCCGATGCCGCCGCAGGTCCGGGGGGAGAGCCAGTCGGACCCCTTCGCCTCGCTGGAGGAGGCGGAAGCTCACGAAGCCGTTAGGCGCCAGGTGCTGGTGGAGGACCTGCTGGCGGGACTGACCGAGACTGACGTTACTGCCGTACTGGAGGACCAGGGCTGGCCCGCTGCCGCGCGTATCCTGGTGGACCTGCTGGCCTGCGACGAGGACCCCGAGGTTCCGGTGCGCGTGGAACTGGCCGTTCCGGTGCGCGTCGACAGCACTGCCACTGTCACCTACCTCCACCGGGTGACCCTCCACCTCTCCCCGGGATCCGGAGACGGCGGATGACGGACGATATCGAGCACCGGGCAGCCCTGCTGCTCGCAGCCCTCCGGGCCGAGGGCCAGGCCGAGTATCCAACCGACGCTGCAGTGACAGCGCGGGCGGCACAGGCCGCCGCACTGGCGGGCAGGGCAGTGCTACAGGTCCACGATGCCGACCACGCACAAGCGGTGCGCCTGGGATGGCCGGCGGGGAACGCCCCGAACGAGGACCATCTGGGCAGTCAGCTACCCTCTCCGCTCTCCCGCGTCATCAGGCTGGTGTTCGCGGTGTGCCTGCGAGCGGCGTGGCCTGACCCGTCGCTCCCGCCGTACCCGGGGCACGTCTTCGATGCCGACCTGGTCGCGCAGACCTGTCTTGACCTGGGCGCCAGGACCGACAGGATCGCGGCCGCACTTGATCGCGTGCTCCCCGGCCACGGCCTGATCGTCGGCACCGGCGCCCAGTCGTACCTGGGCCCGGCAGTGGCTGCGCTGCCCGGCCCCGTGAAGGCCGCGCTACGAAGGGGGCACCACCTGCTGCCGCGGCTTGCCTCCGACAGCGCTCAACCGCGCGCGGAGGCGCCGGTATCTCCCCCGGCGGACCTGACCGCCCCAGACCAGGCGCCCCCGTCCAGCAACCTCCAGGTCGCACGGTCCCTGGTGACTGCTCTGGAGACGGCACACGGCCCACTCACCGTCCGTGAGGTCGGGGCACTCGCAGATCCCGGTACCAGGGCGCAGGTCGAGGAGATCCTCGCCGGCATGGGGCGTTGTTTGGTTCGCACTCCCAGCGGCACCTGGACCACCGGCTACCCTGACGCCGTCGCCGCAGAGCTGAGCGCAGCGGGGGTCGGCGCCCTGAGCAGCGCCGAACGTGCCGTTCTGGCGCTGGTCCTAGTGCACACCGTCGCCCTGCCGCGTGCTCTGGGGCGCCATACCCACGACCAGTGGGACAGCCGCAGGCACCCGGTCACCGTGACTGAACTGGCCCGCAACCGTGCGTTGGCCCAGACCGTCATCCGGCAAGCACTGCGCACCCTCAGCGCTGCCGGGATGGTGGACACTGCGGGCCCCGGCAACTTCGTCCCCGGTCCGGCCCTCCAGCGCTTGAGCCCCGCACGAGTCAGTGCGTTGTGGGAGGACTTGATCATCGCGGGACGCCCAGACGGTCACCTGGCCCGCGCCATTCTCGAACGCCGGGCAGCCGAGGAGGCGGCCCCTGCACACCGGGAGTCACCGTGACGACCGACCCCGCAACTGGCACCCCCACCGGGATCATCGGCGCCCGACCGCTGGTCGCCGTCCAGACGTTCGGGATCGCACGGCTGACCAGCGACCCGATCGCGCTCATCCCGGGAACCTTCGTTGCCGTCACCGGCCGTGGACCAAAAGACTCCAACGAATCGGGCAAGACGAGCTTCTTGGCAGCGGTGTCCCTGCTGCTCGGTGATCCGGAGTGGCAGGCCACTGGAAACGGCACCGCCAACACCGCCACGCTACTGTTCGAACCGATCGTCGCCGGGGCGTCTGCGCAGCTTGTCGGGGCCGCGGACCGCGGTTACGTGGTGGGCCTGTTCGCCGAGGCAGGGAAAGCCCGACCGCACACCGTTTGGCTCCAGATCAGCAGCGACAGGCCGCACCTCCAGGTCCGCCACCAGCCAGGCGTCCACCTGCTGACAGAGGGCGACGACGACGAACGCCATCGTGCGGCACCGGAGTTCTTCCGTCAGCTCGGCGGCCGTCCGCTTGGCTCCAGTGAGTACGCACAGCACCTGTACGGACGCTCGCCGAAGGTCCTCGCCTACGTTGCCTCGCGCGGTCAGGTGCGGTCACGGCCCTCGCTCCTCAAGCTGGAGGCAGCGACGTACACGCCGGACCGTATCGGAGAGGCCCTGCTGACGCTCTCGGGCCGGTCGAGCGTCCTGGAGCGCGACCGGCAGCAGCGTCGTGAGCTGGCGGACCGCCGGGGGGACTACGCTCGTGCGCTCACCCAGCATGACATCGATCTCGCCCGCGAGGATCAGCTCCTCGAAGCCGTGGCGCTGCGCGAAGACCTCCGCGCCAAGCTGGGCAGTGCCCTGGCGGACCAGCGGTCGTGTCTGGCGCGGTCCGTGCTGGACGCCGTCGCACGGCAGCGCAGCGCCGAAGCATTACTCCCCGCCACCCACGCGCTCCTGGAGTCAGCCCGCGACACCCTGGGAGTGCTTCGAGGGGAACGCGTCGCCTACGAGGACGTCCGGGCGCTGGAGTCAGCAGTACGTGCCGCCGGGAAGGAGCACCGGCAGGCACAGGAGGCATGGCTCGCCTGCCAGAAGGACGAGCTCGCAGCTGAGCGGGACCTCACCGACGCCGAAGCGGACCTCGTCAGGTTGCGCGAATTGGCAGGACGGCATGCAGGCGAATCCGCAAGCGTCCTGACAGCGCGCCTCGCGACCCTGCGTGACGAGAAGGAGGACGCACAAGTCGGCCAGCGCATCGCGGAAGGCGACGCCGCCCTTGCCGAACAGGAGCTCACCAAAGCGACGCAGGGGCAGGCCGGCAGAGTCGGCGAGCTCGTTGCCACCCTGGGCCACGCAGGCATCGACGCGGTCGGATTGTACGATCAGACCGAGGTCGACCCCTCCGCACGCGACTTGTGGGAGGCCGTCCTGCATCCATGGCGGGAGGCCGTCTGCGTACCCCGAAGTGCGCTCAGCGCGGCGGTCGAGGCCCTCCGGGATCATCCGGGAGCCGTTCTGGTGGCCTCTCCTGAGGTCGGCATCGCTGGGGCAGACTCCTCCGACAGCCCGGCCCTGCCAGTCGGCGTTCTTTCGGCCCCCGACTCCGCCCGCGGCTTCCTTACCGCCCTGTCGAGTCAGGGCCACTGGACAGGCGCACCCCCGCACGCCTCCATGGACGGGCTCGGCGTCCATGTGGTCGGCGCGTTTCCCGAACCGGTGCTGGGCCGTGAAGCGATCTGCTCCCACCTGCGCGATCTGCGGGACGCCGCCCTCACGAGGATGACCGATCTGAGTTCTCTCCTCTCCGGTCTCGCTACGAGGTTCAGTGTCACCGAGGCCCAACTTGCCTGCGCTGCAGCCGTCGAGTCTCTGCCGGGGGCAATCGCGAAGCACGATGTGGCCCTACGTTCCCTCACAGCGATCCGCGCCGCCCTGCCTGGTCTCAAGAAACAGACCGACACCGCAGCGGACGTCGTCACCACGGCGAAGGCAGCCGTCGCCAGCCGCGAGCAGCGCATCGCCGTGCTTGACCGGGACATCGCCGGCGCGGACAAGGAGATCAAGGAGTTGGAGGAGCGTCTCACGGTCCTTGCCGGCTCTGCAGGCACCGAGCAGATCGCACGCGCCATCGGTCTGTTCGGTGGCGACGAGGAGACCGCCCGGACAGAGCTGGGATGGCCGGCCGTCTGGCTCCCCGAGAACCATGCCGAACTCCTCACCGAAGCTCCGCCCCCGTCAACTGTTGCCTCTCCCGAGCAACCCGTTGAGTGCCGCAGTGCCGCCGATCTCCACCAGGCTGTCGTCAGCACGGTCGACGTTTGCCGTACCGTCCTGCGGGTGGAGGCCCGCACCAAGGGCTACCCAACCCACGCCCTGGCCCGCGCTGCCGAGATGCACGAGGCCGCCCCGGACGTGCGTACCCAGCCCACCCTCCGCGCCCTCGCCGACTGGCTCGACGACAAGGCGGACGCCGACGCCGCTGCGGACTCAGAGATTGCTACCCTGAGGCAAGCCCGCCAGCGGGAGCAGGACTTCATCGCCTCGTCCGTCGACAAGCTCGATGAGGAGCTGCAGCACACCCAGGCGGTCATCATCCAGCGAGTCAGCAGCGCGCTCGACAGCATCGCCACTGCGCTGAACCGGCTCGACCGCGGCTCTCAAGGGTTCGGCGCCGACCTCAAATACCGCATTGACCCGCCAACAGGAGCCGACCACCACTGGCGCTGCTCCGTCACCCCGCGGTGGCGGCGCAATCCCAACGGGCCGCTGCTCTCCTATGACACGGTCACCAACACCGCGCAGGAGAAGCTGTTCTCCATCAACCTCGTACTGGCGGCGCTGCTGGCAGCCCCTCACCCGCAGGGACGGGTACTCATCCTGGACGAGCTTGGCGACTCGCTCGGCAAGGAGCATCGCCGGGAGGTGCTCAGTGCCATCAGCAGCGTCGCCACCGAATACGGCATCACCGTTCTCGGCACCTGCCAGGACACCATCCTGAAGGACGCCGCACCGGTCTGCGGAGAGATCCTCTACTTCCACTACCCCTCGAAGTCGGAGTACCTGAACCTCCCCACACGCATGTACGGGTTCGACGAGGACTCCCTCCGTGTCGAACTCACCGCGGAGCAACTCCTGCGCCATTCTGGCTGAGCCCGCGTGTAGATGTACCGGGGCAGCACCGCCGTCAGGCCCGGAGACAGCACGGATAGCGGCGTGTGGGGCGGGTTCAATCCCCCGGCTGACGCTGGGCAGGCTTGCGGGCCACCTGCTAATGATCATGGCCGGGGTGGGCGAGCGCTGAGAGCAGGCGTTTAGAAGGCACTCGGTGTGATCCGTGTGTTGGGGCGCGTGACCTGCGTCTTTGTCGGCGCTCGCAGGTCACGCGCTTGATCTTCCGGCGTTTTCGGGCCGGTCCGCTAGCTGCGCTTCACGCGCTGACCGGGCAGCAGACGGATGGCGAGGACGGATCCGTCGGCGTGGACGGACACGGGGCCGCCCCACTTCTTGTCCCAGGCGAGCTGGGGGCGAGTGTGCCGGGCCGCGTGTACGCGGAGGCGGTACTCCTCGACCTCCCCTTCGGCGAGGAGGTCGAAGAGTTCCCTGTCCACGCCGGAGAACGCTTCGACGCGCGGCCCGTTTAGGCGGAACACGTGGTCGGTGCCTGCGTAGGTGCGCCCGAGGAGGCGGTGGCTGATGTCCTGGACGCTGCCGGCGGCAGCGTGTTCGAAGTCGTCGAACCGTTCGTTGCCCTGCCGTTTCGTGAGGTAGCGGGCAGTGCCCTGGCCGGAGCCGGTGAAGGCCATGAGTCCGGCCGCCGCCGTATGTCCTAGGACCTGCTGGAACCACCTGAAGTACTCGGGGGTCAGGTGGCAGCCGGGTACCGGCTCGCGGGCCGCCCCTCCCACATGGGGCGGCTGGATCCCCGGAAAGGGGTTCTCCTCCGATGGGGCGGTGTCCAGGTCGGCTTTGCTCTCGCCGGAGGGGTCGGCGAGCCAGCCGTCACGGCCGGGAGCCTGCAGCGCGTGGACGGTTACGGTACCGTCCGCGGGCAGCTCCGTGCTGAACAGGAGGCTCGGGGTCTCGTTCCACGCGCCGATGTGCACGGCCTCGGCGTGCACCGACGCGGACGCCAGCTGGCCGGCCGAAATCGCCGCGTTGCTGTGGTTGCCCTTGGTCGCGATGGGGATCACGAGGGACGGTTCCCCAGGACGCCAGACCTCCGCGAAGTACTGCGGCCGGTACCCGTACCCGATCTTGTTGCCCTTCTCCCTGCTCGTGAGAGCCCACCCGGCGCGCAAGACTGTGTCGGCCGGGACGATGCTCACGGAGTGCTCGGGGAACCGCCGCCCGAGCACCTGCTTGGCGAGCGTGAGCCCGAAGGCCATGCCGAGCTCGTGCGACTGGATGGTCTTGTACCGTTCGGCGATCTTCCGCCCTTCGGTCGAAAGCCCGAGGAACGAGTCAGGACCACCCGCCAGCGCCTGGCTGTACTTCAGGGCTCCCCAGTGCTCTGCAAGGCCGCGTCCGGCCCCCTTCCAGGACAGCGTCGTGGCCCGGCCGAGTGTGTGCAGCACGTCCCACATGGAGACTCGCACCCGGCAGTCGAGCTCGTTGCCCGGGATCCCGGACAGGACCGGTTTGCGGCGGAGCGGCTCGGCCTC
Source organism: Streptomyces sp. NPDC004435 (assembly GCF_042873895.1). Taxonomy (NCBI): domain Bacteria; kingdom Bacillati; phylum Actinomycetota; class Actinomycetes; order Kitasatosporales; family Streptomycetaceae; genus Streptomyces; species Streptomyces sp. NPDC004435. The sequence continues at coordinate 173,672 of NZ_JBIAMB010000006.1, forward strand.
CCTCTTCTTGCGCGCCTTGTCGTCCGCAGCGATCGCGGACTGCACCTTGCCGAGCAGTTCTTCGTTGGATCGGATGGACACGTTCGACGATGCGTCGAGGTCGAGGGGTACCTTCTTGGCTGGCTTCAATGAGTCCCCTACGGCTCGCACGGGCACTTCAAGAACCCCGCGAAGGTACGGTTGCGGCAGCCGGAGCACGCAAGTGCGCAGGGGCGCACAAGGCATGGACGACCCGCCCGCGAAGCGAATCGACCCATCGACAACGTTGATCTCGGTCAAGCTATTGGCGACGTCACGCCTCGTCACCGGCCGTATGGAACCGGATTCACCGGCACCCTTGCCTTCGTACGAGTCGACACCAAACGCACGGTAGGGCGCTGATGTTGTGACCTCTGTAAAGGGCTTCGGGTTCGCCCTCGGGATCGGACGCTGCTTGCTCGAACTGCACCGCGTCTCTGCCGCCGTCCGTGCCGCCGCGTAGAGAACGTGACACCTCCTTGTCCGGATAGCGGGTGGGCCCTTCTGCGCGACGAGGGGAATATGCGTGTGTCGCATGCCGCGGAGGGAGATGCTGGTGTATGCAGACTGGAAGCCCCGTGGCTGCAGGCGCCGGGGCGGGGGTAAGGGATCGGGGGTGGCTCGTGACAGGCGGGGCTTTCGAGGAGCTGACACGGACGGGCGAGCTGGGGCCGGTCTCGTTCGACCTGCTGCGGCGACTGGTCCACCAGGTTCGCCGCTCCTACGGCTTTCCACCGCCCGAGGGGCACGCGGAGTGGAGCGATGACGCTGCCTATGAGGTGGTCCTGGCGATGCTGACCCGCGAAGGGAAAGGACAGAAGTTCGTCACAAGCTGCTTCGCGCTCGCCACGGACGATGCTTCGCTGGAACGTGTGTATCTCGCGACGATCAAGCACTACTTCATCGACGAGGCGAAGAAGACGCCGCGGGGCAAGCTTCGGCGCCGTATCGCCCGGCTGATGAGCGGGGACCTGGCCTACCGGAAAACCAAGGGTTCCCCTCCCCGCTGGGCGCTGGCCGACCATGCCGATGGAGCTGTATGGCAGGGAGAGCTGGACGATCTCATCGCCCGGGCCGCGCGGGTGACAGGGGTCGGCATCACCCGCTGGAACCATGCCGGCCCCACACCCAAGCAGACGGTCCATGCCCTCAAGACCATCCTGCTGTGCGTGCTGCAGCATGCGCAGGGCGCGGTGCGGGAGGAGGACCTCGCCAAGGTCCTCGAGGCCCGGTTCGAGCTCCTGGCACCGGCCCGCTTCACCCCGCTGTACGCCGACGAAGGCACCGTCGCCGAAATCGTCGAACGGCAGGCGGCCACCACCGCACCGGACCCGACCGGGGTCGACGCAGTTGCCGAGGACATCTGGCAGCGCCTCTCACCCAATGAGCGCCTGCTGCTCCCGTACCTCGACAAGGACGCCCATCACGCGGCGCAGCTGCTGGAGATCCGGCAAGGCCATGCGGCCATGGTCCTGTCCAATCTCAAAACTCTGCTCCGTGACGCCCTATCCGTGGACAGTGACCCGCAGGCAGTCATGACCGCACTGCTGCGGCGCTGCGGCGACGCTCCTTCGTGAACCGTCCCAGTTACGTCGTCTGGATCCAGTGAGAAGAGAATGCGCTGATGGACCACAGCCGAGGAGACGGGGGAGACGGCATGAGCTCTGTCCACACCACTGCCTACCAGAGGTTGGTAGCCGCCGCGGCGGGATTGAAAGTGCCCGACGCCGTCCACCGGGTGGCCACCGCACCACCTCAGGACCCACGTCCGGGCCAGATCTGGCGTGCGGCATGGGAGGACACCATCCAGCTGCTGCTGATCACAACGATCGGTGACGATGACACCGTGCGTGCCGTGCCGACCTCCTTCGAACGGTACGTTGACAGCGACACCCTGCTTCTGCCCGCTCAGGCGACCACCCTGGAACAGCCGCTGGCATTGTGGTGGGGCTTGGAGACGACGCTTCCGTGGTGCGTGCTGGACCGGCAGGTCGGCGAGCTGACCAACCGCCCTGACATCCTCACCTCCCGCACACTTGCCGATGCCATCGCAGGCACCAAGCGGGGCAGCGGCGCTTTGCCGTCCGCGGCGGCCGACGAGTACCGCGCAGTCCTCGCCGACCGCCTTGAGGCCTTGGCCTCGGCACAGTGGGCTCCCCAAGGGGCGGGAGGCCTTTCCCAGCTTTTTCGTGCCCACGCCATCACCGCCCCGCAGCTCGCGGCCGCATTGAATCTGCTGCCGCCCCAGGCGCTCGCCGTATGGAGAGGACAGCAGGCCCTCACCGCCGACCAAGCCGCCGCACTCGCCGAGCGCCTCGGCCAGCCGGCCGGGTACCTGCTCGCGGTCAACCCCGCGTTGCCACCTGTCGTCGTCCACGAGCTGAACCGCCCGCTGCGCCGCACGCAGATCAAGAAGCTCGCCGCTCAGTACGACGAGACTGAACGCGACGGCCGACTGCGCGCCGCCTACGGCATCTTCACGCTCGCGGCACGCGACGATGACCGCGCCCAGCCGAACTGGACCGCCCGCACGGACCGCTACTTCGAACTCATCCTCGACAAATAGAGGAAAAGGGGGCACCTCGCGTGGTCAATTACGTGCTCGCCGGCGCAGCCCGCACTCAGGCCGCCGCCATGATCAAGGAAGTCGAAGCGGCTCGCCCCGGTGCCCTCGAACGCCTGACACAAGGCGCCCTCGCGGAACTGCGGACCTGGCCCGAGCTCACCGTCAAAGACGTTCCCGAGGGCCAGGCGGCACAAGGCTGTAGCGTCGCCGGAGCATACGACTACGGCCCGCCGCCGCGCCTGTCGGTCGCCATGTCCGCCAGCCAGGCACGGCGGGACTTCACCGCTCTGCACGAACTCGGTCACCACCTGCAGAAGAGCAGCTTTGACCTTATGGAGCCCTTCAGCCGGGAACCCGACGGCGGCGTCCTCCTCGAGGATGCCGCCTGCGACGCGTTCGCCGCCGAGATCCTGCTCCCCGCGCACCTCGTCGGTCATCACCTGGACGTCAAAGGACCCACCGCCTTGGCGATCACCCACTTGTGGCGGGCGAGCAACGCCTCCCGCATGGCCGTCTGCGTGCGAGCAGCCCAGCACCTCCCCGCTCCTGGTCACGTTCTCCTCCTCGATCCCACCGGACACCTCGCCTTCGCCGCCTCGCACGGAGAGCGCCCCCTGCGACGTGGCAGCTTCCAAGGTGACATCCCCATCATCGACCGTGCCCTGACCGGCTCCGGCCGCGCACAAGGGCGAACCCAGGTCCGCTACCGCGACGGCATCCTCGGACGCGAACTGCACACTGACACCGCCCCCATGGACGGCTACATCGTCGCCGTCCTCGTCACCGACTCCGCCCCCTGGCGCGCCTTCACTCCGCCCACCGCAGGCAGCGGCCCCCAGTCGCGCAACTACATCTGCGCGAACTGCGACGAGGAGTACCGCTCCTTCGAACCCGCCTGCCCAAGCTGCCGCGTTCCTCAGTGCCCCGACTGCGGCCGCTGCGCCTGCCCGCCCCGTGTCCCGGGCCGCGCCTGCCCCGGCTGCTTCATCGTGCACCCGCCCGCGATGTTCCCCCCGAACAGCGACCGCTGCTTCGACTGCTCCTGACGCCCCGCCGGCCCCGCGAACCGCACGCGTCTTCCTACCCGCGAGTTACGTCGTCCGTCCCAGGCGAAGCACCCCACCCAGGGTGCCCAAGGAACCCGGCGCCGGCTGCGGGAACCCGTCGGAACGTCGCCGGCAGGAACAGCAGGGACAGCAACGTGGCCATTCAGATCACCGCGGTACGCCTGACGGCCGGCGGCACCACGCACGAGCACATCACCCACCTGTGGTGGACCAACCAGACGTCCGGCGAGGCAAGCAACAGCACCCGGGCGCAGATCGTCGACTGGATCGAGAACCAGGCCGGCAAGGCCTACACCAGCGACGCAGCCGGCCACCGCACGGAAGTCGCCGTCGTGACGCCCGCCCGAGGCGAGAAGTACCTGCGGACCCACGCCGACGGCGTGTGGACCAACAACCTCCTCGCTCTTCACCGGCGCTGACCCGCCACCGCGAAACCGCCGTCCGACGTGCCGCCTCCTGCGGCGGCACGCCCGACACCCCCGGTACTCACCAGTCCGAACACGCGCTCCCCACTTCAGGAGGACCCCATGTCCCAGGACAGCCACGGGCCCAAGCCCGTCACGATCATCGTCAACGCCCGCCCCCACACCTGGGAGGCGAAGGCCATCACCTACGAGCAGGTCGTCGACCTCGCCTACCCTGGCCAGCCGCCGAACGACCAGGACACCTACACCGTCCGCTACAGCCGCGGACACGACGGACACGGAGCGGGAAGCCTCACGGCCGGCCACAGCGTCCGCGTGAAGGAGGGGATGGTTTTCGATGTCTATCGCACTTCTCGCTCGTGACCCCGACCTGTCCCGCCTCCTCGACGACGGCTACGACGTCGTCGTGCGCGCTGGCCACATCGTCGTCCAGCGCATCCCGTACGTCACCGAGAACCGCACCGTCGAGTACGGCTTCCTCGCCTACCCCGTGACCGTCAGCGGAGACCGAGTCGTCTCCGACACCGACCACCGCATCTGGTTCGGCGGCTCCACCCCGTGCACCGAGCACGGCCGCCCCCTGACCCTCGCCAACCCGGAGACCCGGGTGATCGCCGAGGACATGCAGGCGAACTTCATGCTCTCCAGCAAGCCCACCCCCAACGGCTACCCCGACCAGTACACGAAGATCACCGCATACGCGCGGATCATCGCCGACCACGCCTACGCCCTCGACCCCTCAGCCACGCCCACCCCCGGCGCCGCGTGGCAGGAGATCGACGACGATAGCCCCTTCGCCTACCGCGACACCGCCACCTCCCGCGCCGGCATCACCGCCATCAACCGCCGATTCCGAGGACAGCGCATCGTCATCGTCGGCCTCGGCGGCAGCGGAAGCTACATCCTCGACCAGGTCGCCAAGACCGAGGTCGACTCGATCCTCCTCATCGACGGCGACACCTTCGACAACCACAACGCCTTCCGCGCACCCGGGGCCCCCACCCTCGACATCCTCCGCACCCGTCCGCCCAAGGCCACCTATCTCGCCTCGGTCTACGCCAACATGCACCGCAGTGTGACCGGCTGCGTGCAGTACCTCGACGAGTGCAACCTCGACCTCCTCGAAGGGGCGACGTTCGTGTTCCTCGCCTCCGACGACGCGGCCAGCAAACCGGCCATCATCAACTGGATCGAAGCGCACGACGTGCCATTCATCGACGTCGGCATGGGCATCGAAGAGATCGACGGCCGCCTCAGCGGACTGCTCCGCATCACCACCAGCCTCCCCGGTCGCCGAGAAGCCGCCCGCCGACGTATCCCCAAGCCCGCGCCCGAACGCGACGCCTACGCAAGCAACATCCAGACCTCGGACCTCAACGCGCTCAACGCCATCCTGGCCGTCATCCGCTGGAAACGCGCCCTCGGCATCTACGCCGACGCCACCGACGAGGCCCACACCACGTACTCGCTGATCACCAACGAGATCGCCAACGAGGACCGGCCGTGACTCCGCAAGACACCCTGAGCCCGGTCTTCACCGAGACCTTTCCCCAGGCCATGGACGCAGGGGTGCTCTACATCTCGATCCCCTACCGCACCTGCGGCCACTTGTGCTGCTGCGGATGCGGGCACGAAGTCGTCACACCGCTCTCCCCGGCCCAGTGGTCCCTCACCTACGACGGCGAGAATGTTTCCCTCACCCCATCGATCGGCAACTGGTCCCTCCCGTGCCAGTCTCACTACTGGATCCGCGACGGTCGCGTTCACTGGAGCCGCCGCTACTCGGCGGCAGAAATCGACCAAAACCGGGACCGAGACCTCCGTTTGCTGGTCGTCCATGACAGGGGAGAGCAGCGGCCGCGACGAACGGCTGGTCTCCGCCGTTATCTGAGGCTTTGGCGTCAGTAAACCGGCACTGCGCTCCGTTTGATCGGATGACGACCGAGGTTGGGTCTGGCGGTAGTCCGACTCCAGCTCGCGCTGGAGTTGCTGGTGCGTTGGGCGAGGTACTTCCCGCCACCAGGTCGTACCCTGTGGTCGACTTCTGCCCGTGTGTTCCGGTTGGTGGTTGCACGGTAGCGTCGCCGTGCGAGACCGATCTCGGAAGGGGCGAACACCGGATGGTGCGCGGGAACAGCATTGACGGGTATGAGCAACTGGGACTGATCCTGGATTTCGCGGGGGTGCTGACCGCCAGCCCCATCGAGGTTCACCGGGCCTGGTGCGTGTCCGAAGGACTGGAGCCGGGCGCGTGGCGTGCCACCCTCAACGATCATCCCGAAGGCCGGCGGCTGTACGCGGCGCTGGAGATCGGGGAGATCGGGCAGGCCGAGTGGAATGAAGGAACAGCAGCTCTGCTGGGCGAGCACGTGGACCCCGTGAACCTGATGGGGCGGGCCTGGGCCGAGGTGCCTCCGGCGCGTCGGATGATCGCGCTCACCCGGGCCGCGCAGGCTGCCGGGCATCGGCTCGCGCTGCTGTCGAACAGCTTCGGGCTCGACCCGTTCAACCCGTACGAGCACGTGGGGATCTGGGACCTCTTCGACGTGCACGTCGTGTCCGAGCTCGAGGGGATGGCGAAGCCGGACCCAGCTATCTACCGGCTGGCCCTGGAGCGGATCGGGCTGCCTGCCGAGCAGTGCGTGTTCGTGGACGACCATGAGGTGAACCTGCCGCCCGCTGCCGAGCTGGGCATCACGACTGTTCACGCCACCGACGAAGACAGGGCGGTCGCCGAGCTGGAGGCTCTTCTCGGCGTCACGGCTGTGCTCACGGTCTGAGCGTCAACTGCCGCCTGGCCGAAGGCTGTCCACCGCACCGCTTCTGTGAGTACTGTCCGTGTGGGGCCCATCACGCGGAGGTTCTGGAGCATGCAGTGGTCGGAGTACACCACCTCTGAGCGCTTGAAGGCGTTGCGCGGTGCCATGACGCAGGAGCAGTTAGCCGAGGCCGCCGGTGTGTCCGTCGGCGTCGTCCGCAAGCTCGAACGCGGCGGGACGGCTTCCCTGCCGTCGCTGCTGTCGATCGCCGACGCGCTCGGTACGGACATCGCCGTGCTCCTCGGGCAGCAGGCGCCCCGCCGGTCCATGGACCGCGACGAGCGGGCCGCGCTGCGCCTGGTCTCCGCGGCGACCCACGACGCTGCCATCGGCATCCCTGCCGAGGTCGAGCCGGGAAGCGTCGAAGAACTTCGAGCGGTCGTTCGTCGCGCGGACGCCGCCTACTGGGAAGGGCGGTACACCGAGCTCGGTACCCTCCTCGGGCGGCTCCTTCCAGAAGCCCGCGCCCGGTTCGACGCCGTCGGCCTCGATGAACGGGAGGCCGCCGCCGGAGTCCTGATCGACACCTTTCAGACCGCGGGCATGGCCGCCAATGTGCTCGGCTCGCGAGACCTGGCGTACGCGGCGTTGACATACGGGCGGCAGATCGCCGTCCAGGGCGGTGACGAGCTGCGCGACGCCCATCTCGCCGCTACGACCGCGTGGGTCAATCTCCGTGATGGCCGCACCAAGCAGGGCTTCCTCCTCGCGGCGGCCCAGGCGGACCGGATCGAGCCCAAGATGAGCGAGCACGATCCGGACCGGCTCAGCGTCTACGGTCAGCTCGTCACGAACGCCGCCGTCGCCGCCTCCCGGGGCGGGGCGAGCGCGGACCACGCCCGCGAGTACCTCTCCCAGGCGCACGCCGTCGCAGCCCGCATCGGAGACGAACACGCCCGCGGCTCGCACGCACAGCCGTACGGGCCGATGTACGCCGCCACGCAAGCGATGAGCATCGCGGTGGCGCTCGGCGATACGGGCGGCGCTCTGCGCCTCATGGACACCGTCCGTCTGGACGCCAGCGTGCCGCTGGCCACCCGCGCCCGCTTCGGCCTGGACGTCGCTCTCACCCAGGTGGAATGTCGACGGTGGGAGGCCGCCGCCGACACCCTCCAAACGGTGTGCGAGACGGCTCCCGGCTGGGTGCGCCACCAGATGCTGCCCGGCGTCATCATCAGCAGGCTCGCCGGCGTGTCCGTCAGCCGACTGCGCGGGCTGGCCAACTCCGCCGGTGTCCCGCTCGGGGTGCGCTGAGGAACGGGCCGCGGTACCACGGTCCGTAGTAGCTCCGCGGGTGCCGCCGGCATGACTGCTACGGGCCGTGTCAGCCCCACGGCGGAGTCCGCGTCCGCTGCCACGGGACGTGGCAGTCGAGTCCGATACGAGGTTCCTCCGCTGCGACGGGCCATGCCTGGGCCCGAGCCTCGCAGGTCAGCAGCCTGGAGGTATGCCGAACAACCCGCCCGGCGGTCTCGGGCACGTACCCGTTGCCGTCTACTCCTGCGCCCCGTCCTCCACCGCTCTCGGCGAGAGCGAGGAGCGTGGCCGCTACTACGCCGACGCCCGGCACTGGCACGTCGCCGGGGCCTGGTCCGACTCCGACCCGGCGCTGCCGCTCGCTGAGCGGGCAGGATGGCAGGCGGTCACGGCCGCCCTGTCCGCCGGGATGATCCGGGGCGTCGTCGTCAGCGCGGCGGCCCATGTCGCCTCCGACGCAGCCCAGTTCGCGGCCCTCGGCGTGCTCCTCCGCGATCGGGGAGGGTTCCTCGCGGACGCGTCGAACGGCACCCCGGCCCGCCGTACGCCCGGTCAGGCCCGACGCCGACGCGACCTCGCGGACGCCGCGTCCGGCTGGTTCACGCAGACCGAAGCATCCGAGGAGGGCACCTCGTGAGCGCCCGGCGCGCGTGGGTCGGTGACCTCGTCAGGGACGGAGACGGGAGGCGGGCGATCGTCACCGACGTCCGTGCCGGCGGCACCGTGTGGGTGCTGCGGCCGTCGGCCGGGGGCGGGTCCTGCTGGGAGACCGACGACCCCGACAGCCTCGAAGTCCTCGCCCCCCGGCGGCGGGGACAACCGGTGAGCTTCCGCGCTCACCGTCCCGTCCCTCATTCCCTTCCGTGCACCACGCCTGAAAGGCGACGTCCCGTGTACGCGTTCGGTCTCTGCATCGACCAGCAGTACCTCGTCCCCGGCCTCGCCGCGATCGCGGGTCTGGCCGACAGCCTCACCCCCGTCGCCCGCCGCCATGCGGCGGTACGGGTGCTCACCCTCGACCTCGCCCCGGCGCAGGCCCTGCTCCTCTCCGACTTCGCCAAGCGGACCGGCTTCGGCTCCTTCGACCTCTGCCGCTGCGCCCCCCTGCGCGCCTCGCGCATGGCGGACGCCTCGTACATCACCGTCACCACCTACCTGCGGTTCGAGTTCACGCCGGACTTCGTCCGCCGGCCCTACCTGATCTACGTGGACGCGGACGTGCTCGTACGCGGGGACATCACCGATCCGCTCGGATCCCTCCGGGAGGACGAGATCGGTGCCGTACGCGACGAGTTCAACCCGGCCGTAGGGGAGTGCCCGGCGCTGCCCGGGACCGCCGAACGCTGGCCCCACCTGCGCGGCCGTCCCTACTTCAACGCCGGAGTTCTCTGGACACGCACCGGCCACATGCCCGTCGTCCGCAAGGGCGTCGAGCACGCGCTCGTCCACGGCCGCCGCCACATCCTCCACAACGACCAGGACGCCCTGAACCTGTGGCTTCTGCACTCCGGCCGCGCGCGGCCGGCCGCCGCCGGGCTCAACAGGTTCGAGACCGGCCGGTTCCTGGAGCGGGGCAACTGGGTGCGGCGGGTCGTCACCCGGTCGCTCAGGCCGGACCCGGCCGCGGCCCTCGTGCACTTCGTCGGCCCGGAGAAGCCCTGGCAGGCCGACTGTCCCCACACCGAGGACGTGGCCGAGTACAGGCGGCATCTGGCGGCCACCCTGCGGCACGTCCGCCGCCTGGGTTCCTGCGGGGCGGAACCGGCGGGGGCGTGGTGAGTACGACGAACGTACCCCCGGCCGTGGCGCGGGCCGCCCTCGGTCTCGTGGGGGTTCCGGTCCGTGCCGCACACCGCCTGTCGGCACGGTCGAGGACGGTCGTGTACCGCACCTTCCTGGCCGACGGCCGGAGCGTGGTCATCAAGCTGTACGCGATCACCGCCCGTCGCAACGCCGCCACCGAGGCCGCGGCGATCCGGGCCGTCGCCAAGCACGTCCCTGTACCCGCCGTCCTCGCGTACGGACACGTGCCCGGCCACGAGGTGACCGCTCTCATCACCGCCGACCTCGGCCCGCTCACCCTGGGAAGCGCCGTGCGGTCCGGCCGGGTGGGCGACGAGCGAGCCCTGAGAGACCTCGGCGGCCTGCTCGGCCGCCTTCACCGGGCCCCGGTCCAGCCGTGGGCCCCGCGCCGACCGCTCCACGAGCAGGTCACCTCGATCGCCCGCCGCTGCCCGCCCAGCACTCTGGACCGCATAGCGCCCGCCCTGGCCGCCATCGCCGACGCCCCCGCGGCTGCCCCGGTATGGTGCCACGGCGACCTGCACGGCGACAACGTCGTGCTCGCCGGGCCCCGAGCCGTCCGCCACCTCGTCGACTTCACCGACGCCGCAGCCGGCCCCCGCGAGTCCGACGTGGCCCAGACCCTGGTCATGTCCGGCGCCATCGCCTCCGACCGGGCCCGCACGGTTACCGACGCCTATCCGCTCGCCTTGGACCACCACCAGCTGACGGCCTGGGCCGTCTTCCATACGCTGCGCTGCTGGGCCCACTCCGAACCCGGCGACGACCGCGCCCGGTGGGCCGGCCGCCTGGACGAGCTGAGCCGACGGACCCCGCACCTCTTCCGCGTACCCCGTCCCGAAAGGACGTACCGATGACCACCCCTGCCTTGTCGGTGGTGATCCCGGCCTTCAACGAGGTCGCCTACCTGCCCCGCTACTTGCCCTCCGTCCTCGCCTCCCTCGCCCGCTGGGAGGAGGTCACCGGCCGCACAGGGGAGGTGATCGTCGTCGACAACGCCAGCACCGACGCCACCGCCGACATGGCCGCCTCCTTCGGCGCCCGCGTCGTCACCGAGTCCGTCCGCAACATCGGCCGGGTACGCAACACCGGCGCGAGCGCCGCCCGCAGCGGCCGTCTCTTCTTCACCGACGCCGACGTGGCCCTACCCCTGGAAGCGGTCACGGCCGCCGCTGCCGCCATGGACGCCGGCGCCGTCGGCGGCGCCATCCCGCCGCTCTACACACCCGAGCGGCTCGGAGCCCGCCTGCTGTGCGCCTACTGGGACCACTACCGCACCCGGCGCGGCGGAGCCCAGGGCGTCAACCAGTTCTGCACCGCCGACGCCTTCCACCACGTCGGCGGGTACCGGGACGACCTGTTCATGAGCGAGGACGTGGAGTTCTTCACCCGGCTCAGCGCCCACGGCCAGGCCACCGGACGGCCCGTGGCGATCCTCGACGACCTGCGCGTACGCCCGTCGACCCGCCGCTACGACCAGTGGTCGAGCCTGCGGATGCTCTGGTGGCAGAACCCCGTCACCGCCCGCCTGCGGCTCCGGTCGCCCCGCATGTGGCGCCACTGGTACGAGACCACCGTGCGATGACGAAGGAGACCCCCGTGCGGCCCCAGCCCAAGACCCTGCCCGCCGTCGGCCTGCCGGTTTCGGACGGCAGCGGCATCTACACCTTTCCCGACGACCTCCACCGCGCCCACCGGGCGCACATCCAGCAGCTCGCCGCCCGCCACCGGGCCATGGACCACCGTGTCCTGGAGGTGACGGCGCCCCACACCCGCGTCCCCTACTACGTCGAGGCCCGCACCCCTGCCGGCCGCCCGGTCCTTGTCATCGAACCTCACCACGACGACTTCGCCCTCTCTGCCTCGGGTGCTTTCCTCGCCCGCCCCCGACCGCTGACCGTGGTCACCGTCTTCACCCGCTCCCGGAGCGTGCACCCCGCCCTGGAAGCCACGTACGCCGATGTCGGCACGGTGTCCGAGCTGCGCGACCGGGAGGGCGCCGCCGCGCTTGCACCGTTCGCCGCACGCCGACTCCTTCTCGGACACAAGGACGCCGAGCCGCCGTACAGGCCCTACGACCCCGAGCTGCTCGACCGGATCACCGAGGAGCTGCGCCGGATCGCCGCGCTCCACCCCGATGCTGAGCTCCTCGCCCCCGCCGCTGTCACCCGCCACCCCGACCACCTCCTCGTCCACGAGGCGGCCGTCCGTCTCGGCTGCACCTGGTTCTGGGAGGACCTCGCCTTCTGGGCGACGTACGCGCTCGCCGGCTGCGACCAGCACCTGTTCCATACGCGTACGGGGGCGGACATGCGGCCCGAGCTGGTCGACATCACCGACGTCGTCCTGGACAAGGTCACCGTCCTGAGGATGCACGGCTCGCAGATGCACCCGGCCCGGAAGATGTACCGGCCGATCCGGCACGCCTTCACCACGGCGGCCGACCTCGTCGACGGGCCCGGCCCGTACGCCGAACGCTTCTACCGGACGGAGTCGCCGGCGTGCTGATCATCGCCCTGGAGGGGCCCTCCTACGCCGGCAAGTCCACGGCGATACGCCACCTCCGCCGCACCGCCCTCGGCTCACGGGCGTACGTCTCGGACTGCTACGTTAAGCACATCGCCCACCGCGACGACATCCCTCCGGCCCGCACCGACTCGGCACCCGCCCAGCTCGCCGCCTTCGAGAGGTTCATGGAGATCGAGGCGACCCGAGTCGCCGAGGCCACCGCGAGCAGCAGGCAGTTCGTCGTCCTCGACCGCTCCGTGGACACCCTCCTTGCCCACGCGTACGCTCTGGACGCCCTGTTTGGGTACGGCGTGCACCACCAACTCCGCCACCGGCTCCAGACGCTGCCGTTCCTGCGCCCCGATCACACCCTCTACCTCGATGTACCGGCCGAGACACTCCACCTCCGCCGGAAGACCGCTGGCCACACCGCCGCCGAGTCCGAGTACTTCCTCCACGAGCCGGGCTTCCTCCGCCACGCACGCGACTACTTCGTCCACACGGCCCGTCGGCCCATGACGCGAGAGCTCACGGTCCTCGCCGCCGACGCCGACCCGGACGAAGTCGCCCGGGCCGTGGAAGCCCTCGTCGGTTTCTGGGCGAGGTGACCGCCGGTGCCCACCGCCCTCTTCGCCTGGCGCCGCACCCCGCCCCCCTTCCTCATCGGCGGCGCCGAGGTCACCCAGCAGCTCCTTGCCGAAGAACTCGCTGCCGCCGGCTGGCGCGTCACCTACCTCGGCTCACACGAGGCGCCATGGGACGGAGCCACCCAGCTCCCCGACATGCGCGCCCATCTCGACAGGCATCGCGTCCCGTACGACGAAGCGGACGACACCCTGCGCTACCGGTGGAACGGGGTCGAGTGCGCGGCGTTCACACAGAACAACGTGGAGCACGCACTGGGCAGCCTCCTGGGGGAGATTCGCCCCGACGTTGTGTTCACCGCCCAGGAAGGATCAGCGAAGCTGGCCGAACTGGCGAAGCCGACCACCCTCGTCGCCGGCCTGCTCCACTCCGTCTCCGCCATCGGCCTGGGCGTGCTCACCGGCCGCCCCCACTACGGACTTGCCGTGTCGAAGTTCGTCCGCGACCGGGCACCCAGCACGCCCGGCACCCGCATCGACGTGGTGTACCCGCTGTTCGCCCGCCCACGACCGGCTACGGACACGGAGCGCACCCCAGCCGTACTGATGGTCAACCCCATCCCCGCCAAGGGCGCCGAGCTGCTGCACCAGCTCATCCGCCTCATGCCGGAACAGCCCTTCACCCTGGTCGAGGGCTGGTGGGACACGTCTGCCGACTTCGCGGCCTATCCGAACGTCAGGTACGTGCCCCGCGTCTACGACATGGAGCCGCTGTACCGCAGACACCGCCTTCTGCTGGTCCCGTCCACCGTGGAAGACGCCTTCCCCCGTGTGATCGTGGAGGCCGCCCTCCACGGCGTCCCGACCATCGGTACCAACCGGGGCGGGATCCCCGAAGCCATCGGCGACGCCGGAATCGTCCTGCCCGCCACCGCCGGCCCCGAGGCGTGGGCGCGAGCGATCCGCGACGTGGACCGCGAAGCGCTGGGGGAGCGGGCACGGACCAGAGCGGCACGTTTCACCCGCCCGTGCCTCCCAGAGCTCCGGGAACTGGGGATCTAGAAAGCGCCGCCGAACGCCCGCTCCACCTCGTCGAGCCGCTCCGTCCACCAGTGAAGGAGCGCCTCGTCGGCGATGAACAGGTCGTCGCAGGAGTGGTCGCCCCGGTCGTAGTGGAATTCGAGCTGCCAGAAGTCCGTCATCCGCTTCCACCACAGACGGCGTCCGGCATCGAGCAGCGCGGTCGGCTCCAACGGGACCACCGACCGGTAGCCGCTCACGAAGGCCTCCGCCCGTTCCAGGTCAAAGACGCCCTCCACCCCGAACTGCACCTGCGCCGTACGGACGACCTCCTCGGCGTACGGGCGGACGCCCAGCCGGTCCCAGTCCAGGACGGCCGTCAGCTCGCCTTCGGCCCAGAGGAGGTTCCGGTACTGGAAGTCGCCGTGCGTCCAGCCGTACGGCCCTGCGGGAACGTTCCCCGCAGGGCGCAGGGCCGCGTACTCGGCGAGCAACACCCGACGCTTGGCGAGGGCGTCGAGAGCCGCCGCGTCGAAGGGGTCGCCCGTACCGTGGGCGCGCGCAGCAGCGGCGAGTCGGTCGGCCTTCTCCGCCGCCAGTTCCGGCGTGACGACGTCCGCGGCGAGGCTGTCGGGAACGGCAGCGAGGGCCCCGATTTCGGCGGCGTGGCGGAGCGCAAGGTGGAGCTTGCCGAGGATTGCGCCGAGTCGCCGCACCTGAGGGAGAGGGAGGTCCACGCCACGTACGTGCGCTCCTCGTGCCCAGGGAAACAGGCAGTACCCGCTCCCACCCACCTCGACCACGACCCCACCCGAGGAGGCCACCACAGGGACGATCACGGGAATGCCGCCCTCAGCCAGTGCCGGCAACACGGCAAGATTGCGGCGCAACCTGTCGAGCGGCACATCCGTGACCCGCTTGAGAGCGAAGGGCCCTGCCGGAGTGTCCAGCCGCCAGTTCACGTTCATCAGGCCATCGGCCAGATGATGCCAGGCGACGACGTCGCCGAGGACGAACTCCTTGATTAGCTCCGCAAGATCATCGGATGAGATGCGGTGCCTGCTCGCCACATGCGCGTTGGTCACCTTGGCGACGATACGTGAGCCGGGCACCCGGGTGCACAAGGATCACCGCGCGGTGTCAGAGACCCAGGGCAGTGTGTACCCGCACCGTCTCGCCGCGCCGATGGCAGTCGATTTCCTCGGTGTGCCTACGGCGTCGGAGCGTGACCTCTAGGGTCAGAGACGTGACCGCAGGGGAGCGCGTTGTCGTTGTCGGTGCTGGGGTGGCGGGTCTCACCACCGCCGTCGTTCTCGCCGAGGCCGGAGCCTTGCTGCACGTGATCGCCGAGCAGGTGCCGGGCGTCACGTCACTGGCGGCCGGGGCGATGTGGGGGCCGTACCTGGTCGAGCCGAAGGACAAGGTCGACCAGTGGGGGCGCCGGTCCCTGGAGATCTTCCGCCAGCTGGCGGAAGACCCGTCCACGGGCGTCCGGCTCACCAGTGGCATCGAGGCGTCCCGCACGGCCGAGGCGCCGCCGGACTGGGCCACCTCCCTGCCCGGCTTTCGGCCGTGTGAGCTGGCCGAACTGCCGTCCGGGTTCTCGGTCGGCTACCGGTTCACGGTGCCGCTGATCGACATGCCCACCTACCTCGCCTACCTCCTGCGCCGGCTCGACGTTGCTGGAGGAACGGTCGAGCAGCGGCGCCTGGCCTCGCTCGCGGACGCCGGCCCTGCTGTCGTGATCGTCAACTGCACGGGCCTGGGTGCCAAGGATCTGCTCCCGGACCCTGGCGTTCGTCCCATCCGCGGCCAGCACATCGTCGCCACCAACTCGGGGCTCACCGAGTTCTTCTCCGAGGACACCGGCCTCTCGCCCAACCTGCTGTGCTTCTACCCTCACGGCGACACCGTCGTCCTGGGCGGCATCGCCATCGATGGCGAAGGCGACCTCGGCCCCGACGACAAGGCGGCGGTCGGCATCCTCGCCCGCTGTGCCGAGGTCGAACCTCGTCTCGCCCAGGCCCGCATCCTGGAACACCGGATCGGCGCCCGACCGACCCGGGCCCGGGTCCGGGTGGAAGCAGAGCGGACGGAGGACGGCACCGTGGTCATGCACAACTACGGGCACGGAGGCGCCGGTGTCACCCTCTCGTGGGGCTGCGCCGAGGAAGCCGCAAGGCTCCTGACCACGGACAGGGGAGACGGGCAGTGAACGACCATCCGAGGAAGCCCTTCCTCTACGTCGTCGTCTGCGCCGCTGGCATCGCGGGCAACGCCCACAAGCTGATCACCGCCGCGCAAGAGCAGGGCTGGGGCGTCGGCGTCATCGCCACACCCCAGGGCCTCGGCTTCCTCGACACCGAGGCGATCGAGGCCCAGACCGGCTACCCGATCCGCTCGGCCTGGCGCAGTCCCGGCGACCCGCGCCCGCTCCCGCCTGCCGACGCCATCGCCGTCGCGCCGGCCACGTTCAACACGATCAACAAGTGGGCCGCCGGCATCGCCGACACCCTCGCGCTGGGAATCCTGTGCGAGGCGTACGGGATCGACATCCCGACGGTCGTCTTGCCGTACGTGAACGCAGCCATGGCCACACACCCGGCCTACGGCCGGAGCCTGGACCAGCTGCGGGAGATGGGCGTGCTGGTCGGGTCGTACGAGCCGCACCGGCCCAAGGCGGGCGGGGGAGCGGACCGCTTCCGGTGGGAGGAGGCGTTGGAGCTGCTGGAGGGCAAGATCGACTGAGCGTGATCCGGTCTACCTTCTCAGCATCGGGGCGAGTGGGCGCCGAAGCGGAACGCGAGCGATGTTCACCCGGTGAACATGCGGATGCGCTGCTCGCGGCGGGGTCTGCGTCAACGGCTCCTTGGAAGGGAGTCTGACTGTGCCGCCCTGGGCGTGAGTGTGGCGGGGCCAGGCCGAACTCCGCCTACTGTCTTGTCGTGCGGCAGCCTGTCGACGGTCAGATCCGGAAGGCGCCTCAGGCGCCAGATGAGGACTTCGGTGAGGTTGGTGGCGGTGCCGAGTTCGCGGTGGCGGGCGGCTTGGGCGAGGAGTGCGGCGGGGTCGACGTGACCGGCTGCCGTGGCGTCGTTAAGGGTGGCGGCGAGGGCGGGCCAGGCAGGTTCGGCGAGGATCTGCTCGGCCAGTTCGGGCAGCGCTTGGCGCACCGTAGCGGCCTGCCGTTCCACGATCGGTCGGGTGAGGCGCCGACCCCGGTGGTGGATCACGGCCACAGGCTCTGCGGCTGCGGTCCTGTAGGCGACATGGAGGTGCTCGGCTGATCGTCGGGCGGCTTCGGCCTGCTGGGTGTGATTGCGGGTGCGGTGCCAGTGCTGGGCGGCGATGACCGCAAGGAGGAGGGCGTCGAGTACGGTCGCGAGGAGGGCTCCGTCCCTGGGCGGGGGTACGCGCAGGATGGCCTTCACCGCTCGTCGTGTGGCCTGGGTCTGCTGATGGTGGGCGTCAATGCGGGAGCGGCTGGCGCGCTCGAACGCTGTGGCTGCCCGCACCAGCTGGGCCTGGAGGCTGACAGGTGCGACCAGGGGGAGTGCGTCGAGGACTTCGGCGAGGACGGCGATGTGAGCCTGTCCGGCCTGGTCCTCGCCATGGTCGAGGTAGTCGGGCGTCCGGTCGACGGCGATGGTGAGTCGTCGCCAGGCCGTGGCTTCGCTCCGCTCCGTCTGTGTTGGCGCGGTGGCCGTGAGACGTTCGGCGATCTTGGGGTAGGAGAGGTCGGCGGCCAGGGTAGAGCCGGAGAACCAGACCGGTTCGCCTTGGGCGTTGGTGTCGCCGTCGAGGGCGACCTTGTAGCCGCGGACGTCCCCGGACGGGAAGTACTGGACATCGATGAGGGCTCCGGCCTCCTCGATGATCCGGAAGAACTCCTCGGTGGTCGTGGCGACCGAGACGGCGGTGCGGACGATGGTGCGCAGGCGCTCGCGGGAGGTCCGGGCCTTTCCCGTGCGGCGGGCCTTCTCCTGCTCGGCGCGGGTGGGGCGCTTGGCGGCGGTGCGGTCGCCGCGCGGGACCTGGCGGAGCCCGTACTCCTTCTCGATGGCGACGAGTTCCTTGTCGGCGCGCAGGAAGTCGTTCCAGTTCCGTGGCGGGCGGAGGTCGCCTCGGACCTTGGTGGCGACGATGTGGATGTGGTCGTCGGCGTGGCGGACGGCGACCCAGCGGCAGGCGTCGGGGTCGCCAGCCGGGGCGATGCCGGTGGCGTTCAGCACACGGCGGGCGATGGTGGCCCACTCGTCGTCGGTCAGGTGGCGGTCCTCGGGCGCGGCGCGGATCGAGCAGTGCCAGACGTGGTTCTTCGGCGCCTTCGGTCCGGCCTGCTTGACCCGCAGGTTGAGGATGGTGGCGAGCTGGGCGAGGGTGGCGTCCGGGTCGCGGCCGGGGTCGGGGGCGAAGCCGTCCCATGAGGCGACGAGGTGGGGGTCGGTGTGCTCGTTGGCGCGACCGGGCCCGTAGAGGTAGTTCAGGACGCCCCGGGTCTTGTGGCCGGGCTTGACAATGTTCGCGATCAATCAGGCCGCCCGGCGGTTCGTGGCGGCCACATCGGCGGCGGCGTCGACCGCCGAGACCGCCTGCCGCACCGCCGCTACGAGCTGGCGGGCCTTGGCGAGGACGGCGGCGTCCACAGGATATGCCTCGCCGCCGACGTTGAGCCGGTGGGCGATCTGGTTCGCGTTCGTGCCGATCCTGGCGAGCTCGGTACGCAGCGCGGCGTACTCATCGATCAGGTCGTCGGCGGTGGTGCGCTGGTCGGGCAGGGCGAGGTCGCCGTTCAGGTGGGCCATGACGATGGCGCCGACGAGGTGGGCGCCGGCCAGGTTGTGGCGGCGGGCTTCGGCGAGGATCGCCTGCTTCTCGTCGATGCTGTAGCGGACGTCGACACGCTCTCGACGCTGCACGTCCTGGCGGGCGCGGCGGTGGGCGACTCGGCGCAGCGCGGCCTCGTCGGCGGCACGCATGCCCCCTGGCTCCGGTGCGCCCTCGCGCCGGGGTGCTGCCTCCGCCACCCCTGGGGCGGAGGCTTTCGCGTTGGACCGGCCCTTGGACGGTCCAACGCCATACCTTGCTCCGCCCGGGGCAGGGTTGGTGGCCACCAACGGCTGGTTGGTGGGGGCCTCGGTGTGGCTGTCGTGCATCGGGGTGTTCCTTCGGAGTGGGTGCTGGAGGGGCGCCCGTGTAGGCATGGGGTGACAGGAGTGTCAGGCGGTGGTCGCCAGATTCTTGGTGGTGGCCGCTTCCTCCAGGACGGTGTCGGCGGCCTTCTGGGCCCGGGCCCTGTCGACGGTGTAGCCCTGGGCACGGGCGATGCGCTCCAGGTCGGTCCGGCGGACGGTGCCGGTCTCGTAGCGCATCTGGCGGGCGAGCTCCAGGAGGTACGCGTCAGGGGCGCTGGCCTTGCGCCCGCCAGGTTTCGGCGTCGCTTTCCTCGGCGGTGTGGCGGTGGCGGGAGGCGGCGCCGTGGCGGTCGTGGCGGGGGAAGCCAGTGCGGCGGGCGGCTTCAGCTCTGGCGTGGCGGCCGGCTGCGCCAGGCGCTGCTTGGCGGGTATGGCGGTGGCGGCGGACTCGGCAGCGGGCGGTGGCGGTTCGCCACTGGGTGCCTTGGCGGTTGGCGGTTCGGCCGCCATCGCCTTGTTGGCGGCGAGGTGGCGATTGATGACGAGGTAGAGGTGGACGGCGCCGGCGAGAGCGAGTGGGGCGATGGCGGACAGGGCGCCGACGGTGGCGTTGTTGAGATGGAGACGGGCCTGTTCGTTCAGGCGGATGGCGTGCAGGGCGTTGGCCCAGATGCTGGCGCCGGTCGCCAGGGTGACGAGCGTCCACACGTACAGGCGGGAACGGAGAGGGGCGGTGCGCAGGATGAGCAGGGCAGTGACGCCCAGCGCGATGAAGCCGTCGATGACGAGGGGGAAGAGGTAGGTCAGCGGTCCACTGATGTGGGCGGCGACGGCCATCTGCCGCAGGGCGTCGTAGGAGAGGACGAAGCCGACGGCGGCGATCAGGGTGATCCCCATGAGGAGGGGACGGCCTCGCCGTTCGAAGGCAGGGCGTATCGGGGCAGAGGAGGGCAAGAGCAGGAATCTCCGGGTGTGGTGCAAGGGGGCGGGATGGCGCTGTCGGGGTCAGGCGACGGGCTTTTGACGGCGACGGTCGTCGCCTTCGAGGGTGACGCGTTCGGTCATCTGGGCCAGGCGGGAGGCGACGCGGTCGCCGAGGGCCGCCCGCAGGGTGTCGGTGGTGAGGTTGCTGGTGATCAGGGTGGGGCGCAGGTGCTCGTACCGGTGGTTGATCAGCCGGTAGGTCAGCTCCTCGGTCCATTCGCTGGTCTTCGCCGCCCCGAGGTCGTCCAGGAGCAGCAGCGGGCAGCGCATCAGGCTCTGCAGGTCACGCTCGCTGTCGCAGCCGGGGCGCGGGCGCAGCCGGGCGTACAAGTCGGCGGCGGTGACGGCTTCCCAGCGCAGGCGGACCCCGGCGGCCAGCAGGGCGCGGATGGCGCCGTAGGCCTGGTGGGTCTTGCCGGTGCCGGTCGGGCCGACGATCCGCAGCGAGGGGCCCTCCGCGATGCCCGGGGCGCCGCCGGGGCCGGGGCGTCCGGCGCGGGCGATCGCGTCCGCCCAGGCGGTGACCTGGGGGTGGTCGGCGAGGGCGTGGCGGAAGCGGGCGGGGATGCGGGCTTCGGCTTGTTGCAGTGCGGTGACGGGTTCGGGTGCCGGCTCCTGGGCGGCGGTGTCGGGGGCGATGCCGCGCTGGGCCAGGATGTCGCTGAGTCGGCCGGTGATCCGGGCGGGCTGCTGCGGATCGCGGGTGAGGGTGGTGGTCAGAGTTCACCTCCGTAGGCAGCGGCGGTGTCAGTGGGGTTGGTCCACGGCCGGTGGGCAGTGGTGGCGGCGGGGGTGGCGTTCATGGCCTCGTGGACCAGGCTGGGCAGGGTGCTCGGGTGCAGGCCCTTGGCACGGTGGCGGTCGAGGCCGGCGCGGATGTGGTCCGGGGAGATGCCCTCGGCGAGGAGCTTCTTCACCTCGTGGCCGAGGTGGCTGAGCACGTTCCGCGGCGGGCGGTTGGGGCATGCGGCGGTGTACTCGCCGATCAGGTCCTTCGTCGAGATCGAGATCGAGTCCGGGCCGGGTGCGGGGGCGCTTGCGCCCCCCAACGGGGTAGATCCTAGATCCCTGTTCCTAGGTCCTAGATCCGGACGGTGAGGGCTCACGGAGGGTTCGGTGAGCCCTCCACGAGGCTGCGGCGAGTGCTCACGGAATCGCCTCTGACCTGCGGATTCGTCGTTCACGGCGAGCTCCGTGAGTCCTCCCGGACGACTCGCGGAAGTCCCCACGAGAGCTCCCTGTACCTGCGGTGAGGGCTCACGCGGAATCCCGAGATCGTGATGCGGGCACGGGGGAGTGCGGACGCCGCTGGGCCGGTTGATCTTCTGGTGCTGGGCGAAGGTGACGATGTGCAGGTACCGCTTGCCGTCCCCGCCCTCGTACCGGCAGATCAGCCCGGCACCGTGGAGCTGGATCAAGTCGTCCTCGACCGCCTCCGGGCCGTGCTCGCGGCGCAGCGACCACAGCTGGCCGGCGATGACCGCGGCCTGGTCGCGGAACCGGCCCTGGTCGTCGGCCTGGGTGAGCAGCCCGAAGAAGGTCCGCTCGGCGGACAGCGACACCGCCGCGAGGGACTCGGACAAGAACGCCTCGGGCTTGATGGTGCGGATACGGGCGATGGCGATCGACCACCTTTCGGGAGAGGGCTGGGGAATCCGGCGTCGCCGGGGTGCATGGCCAACACAGCCACACCTGGGGCGCAGAAGTCCAGACTTTGCGCTGGAATTCCGTACAGCCCGGCGGCATGCCCCGTCGGCGAGTCCCGCAACTGTAGGGCCGAATTCCCGGTCGCCGAAATCGCCGCCGGAAATCGCCGGGTGATTTGCATCGCTCACGGCAGACAGGAATGCCCTTCCGGACCGGCCGGCGCGCAAGCTACAACACCACCCATGCCGCCACGCCCCCTCACCATCGGACCCGCCGGACACGCCGCCGCCCACGCCATCGAACGCACCCGCACCGCCCGCGGCTACTCCCAGCGCCAGCTCGCCGCCCGGGTCACCGCACTGGGCCGGCCCATGACCTTCACCGCGCTCTCCCGCATCGAACGCACCGTCCGCCGCTGCGACATCGACGACCTCGTCGCCATCGCCACAGCCCTCGGAATCGCCCCGCAGACCCTCCTCGCCGACCCCCTCACACCCCCAGGGGCGGCCGGGGTGGGCGAAATATAGCCGACGATCCCCGGTTAGCGAAACCGGGGATTCTCCGGATGATTGGGGGTCCCGGAACGCTCGTCGTGCCGGTCCCTGCCAGAAGTCTGCCCACCTCCCCAGAGGATGCCTTGCTCGATTTGCCTACGCGCCGATTTCATATTCCCCGCCGCGCACACGTAGCCCCGCTCGCTTCCTCTTCTGCTCCGCTCGGAGATCCCGGCCGTACGTAGAAGCCCTATTCGACGATCTCGCGGAATCGGCTGGGCTTGTTGCCTCCCGTCCCAGTTAGATCTCTCCATTCCCGTCGCTCTTTCTCACGCAAAGGAACCGCCTATGGCCCCGCGCCTGCTGTCCATACCCGCCGTCGCCGCCGCCCTGGACGTTGACCGCCGCACGGTCTACCGCTTCATCGCCGCCGGCGAGCTGCCCATCGTCGACCTGCGCACAGGACCGGCTCGCTCTCGCGTTCGCGTCCCCGCCGCGAGCCTGGACGACTTCATCAACAGCCGGGCGGTCTCCTCGCCCGCGCGCCGCCGCTGACCAGGACCAAGTCCCTCCGTACGCGAAACAGGAAGGAACGGAACCACGTACCTCCGGAAGCTGAACTCCGGCAAATGGCAGGCGACCGTCCGCAACCGGGCTGGAGACCGGTTCAGCGAGTCGTTTCCCCTCAAGGCACAGGCCCGTGCCTGGGGTGCCGAGATGGAGACCCAGTTCGCCCGCGGAAGCATGCGGGACCCCCGAGCCGGCGAAATGGCGTTTCACGAGTGGCACGCCCGCTGGTGGCAGGCCCGCGTCGTCGAGCCCCACACGCTGCGCGGCGACGCCTCCAGCATCAAGAACCACGTGCTGCCCCATTGGGCCGACTGGGAGATGCGGGCCGTCACCCGCATGGAGGTCCAGAGCTGGATCCGTGGACTGGTCGAGAAGGGGGTCGGCGCCTCGGCGATCAAGAGGGCGTACAACCTGCTGTCGTCCATCATGCGTGCGGCCGTCGACGACGATGTCATCGCGGTCAGCCCCTGCAGGAACATCGACCTGCCGCAGATCGCGATCAAGCCCCCGCAATGGTTCACCCTCGACCAGGCGCAGAGCATCGTCGACGAGCTCTCGGCGCCGTGGCGCACCATGTGCCTGCTCGGCTTCTACACGGGCCTGCGCTGGGGCGAACTCGCCGGCCTGCATCGCCATCGGATCGACCAGCGCCGTTCCCGCTTGTTCGTGGTGGAGGTCAACACCAAGAGCGGCATCAAGGAGTACCCCAAGAGTTCGAGGAGCCGCCGGGAGGTCCCGCTTCCACCGCACGTCCTGGACGCCCTCGAACGGCACATTCACCCGCTCGACTGCGACGCCCTGGTCTTCACCACCATCACCAAGGGCCGCGCCGGTCGTCGGCTCGACGACGGCAACTGGCGCCGCCAGACCTGGTGGCCGGCCATCGAGAACGCCCACTACTTCGGCACCGACGGGGAGCAGCTTCCCGTCCCGCACTATCCGCCCCACTCCATGCGCCACACCTGCGCCTCGTGGCTCGTCCAGAAGGGAGTCTCCCTCTACGAGGTCCAGCACCTCCTCGGCCACGAGAGCTTCCAGACCACCCAGCGCTACGCCCACCTGCAGCCGGACGCGCATAAGGCCGTGCTCGGGGCCTGGGAGCGCCTGGACACTCCCTTGATCGTTGCCGCGTGAACGACTTCCCGCCCTGTTCCACGTGGACAGGGCGGAGATGTTTGCCCGCTTATAGCGGCGGTGACAGCGATGGGACTGCGACGGACCGTGGTTTACGAGGGAAGGAGTGGATACAGCTCTCGCCCCAAGCGAGCCCGACCGCGTTGCCGTACGACCGGATCGGTGCTGAGGGCTGCGCCAGCGAGCTGATGAATGCGCCAGTACATCTGGACTCTGCGAACGTCGTTCGGAGCGGGCTGGTGGGCGACCTGAAGCGCGTCGGCGGGGTCGGTCAGGTCAGACGGACGGCGAGGCGGGCGAGGTCGGACAGCGGGTCACTGAAGGCTGCGAGTTCCCAGTCCAGCAGCAGCGACCCGCCAGCCGCGGGCCTGACGAGGTCGCCCGGCTGCAGGTCGTGGTGGAGCAGTCTGGGCTCGATGTCCAGGTCTGTGGTGTCGAGTCGGCGGCGTTAGGGCTGCCTCGGCGGGCGCGAGGTCGGGTGCGGCAGTCGTGTACGTGTCGAGACGGCCGCGAAGGTAGCAGTGCCAGGTGCGGGACTGCCGGGTTCCGGCGAATCGACCGCTATGGGGACCTGTGATGCGGTGAACGGCGGCGAGGGGGACGGCCAGTTCAAGCAGCCGATCGCCGCCCTTGCCACGGGCTCGAAGTCCTGGTGAACCCTCGGTACCTGCTCTCGCCGCCAAGACCACGACAGAGTCAAGTTAGGGGGCCACTGAGATGCCGCGCCCGGCAGGCCCGGGCGAGGCATCTCCCTGGTCTTCAGGTCAGCACGAGAAGACGGACATGTGGACCAGGTGCAGCAGCTCGCGGACCAGGCCGCCAGCCAACGTGGTGGAAGCGGCGTAGAACGCCGCCTGCCCGAGGCCCCGGACAAGATGGTGACGGGCGCGCCGCCGCTTCGGGGCGGGACGGTGCGTACGGTGGGACATGACGGTCTCCGTTCAGGGGATGAGTCGGCTGCCCCCGCACCGGGTGTTCCTGCCAGGGATACGGTGCGGGGCGCAGTATCTGCTGTTCCCAAGCCTTATGGCTGACGTGCGCTGAATGCAGCTTCCGGGGCTCGAATCTCGATGTAAGTTCGGCGCCATGAACGGAAATCAGGCCACCACGTGGGTCGAGGGGACCGCGGCTGATCTGGTTGCCGACGCGCTCGCGCTGGGCGTGAAAGCCAGTCCCAGGATGGTGACCTCCTGGGTCGAGGACGGCATGCTTGCCAACCCAGAGCCGCGCAAGACCAGAGCGCACGGCAGCGATCCGCGAGTCTTCCCACCCGAGCAACGCGAGTTGTTCACCAGACTTCTCGAAGCCCGAGAGCGTTCCCCGCTGGGGCGCATCCCACAACGCTCCCTGATCCGCGTCGTGCTGTACCTATGGCTGATCGACGACACGATCGTGCTCACCCCGCAGGCGCGCCGAGCCTGGCGTACTCACGCGCGCGCCACCGGCCAGACGACCGCCGTTCGGCGCAGGGAGAACGTCCGCGCCATCCTTGAGCAACTCGCCCACCCCTCGGCCACCCCCAAGCAACGGCGCGCCGCCCAGCTCGTCCTCGAGGAAGGCGAGCGGACCGGCCGGATCGACATCGACAGGCTGACCGCGGTCCTCACGGAGTTGCACTCGCCCTGGCCGGCCCAGCCCGGTATGCCGAGGATCGAACGAGCCCTTCCCGGACCCTTCGGGCCGGTCTCCGTCCAGCACCACATCGCGATGTGGAGGGCCCAGGAGCAGACAATCCGCCGCCTTCGACATGAGGAGATCGACGAAGCCGAGCTCGACCGAGTGCGCGCCGTCTACAGAGCGATGTGGGCCGACTACCAGGCCCGTCGGCCCGTCATGGCGACCATGGGTGCAGGAGAGTTCGCAGCGTACTTCGCAGAGCCCGACACCATGGAGGGCCGCGCTATCGAGGCGGTCAATGCCTTCGTAGGAACGCTCGCCGGTGAACTCGGGCTGATCGAAGCCGCCTCTCATGCCGTAGAGACGGCACGCCTCAAACTGGAGCGCTGATGATTTCTGAGCCCGGCCCGCCGCATCCAGCCCAGGGAGGGTCTCGCCCTCTGGAGCCTGTCCGGCCGGCCACCCAGTAGAGGAGGTCGGCCGTGGACCGTAGCCTTGTCGAGCCGCCCCGTTTTTGAGTTGCCTGAGGGATTAGAGCAACCTGACCTGTCCCGGCTGGCCCGCGTCCATGGTCATGATGAGGCGGTGATGGTTCAGCTGCTGGGTCGTCCCCGTCGTGCAGTTACCTCGGCTGCCCTCTTCTTGATGTCATCGTGGTTGGTGTCGTAGATCAGTGACAGGGCATGGTCCAGAAACTCGACTCCCTCCAGGACGTCAGGGACGCGGAGAACGCCCTCGTGGCTGCCCACGTTCCCGATCCACTTCACGGCCAAGAGCATGCCAGCGGCTTCCGCGTGCTGAGGTAGCGCTACCTTGAATGTAGAGATTCGTTCGTCGAGGCTGATTCTGGAGGGCTTCCCCCTGCGGCCGGCCTTGTATCGGATGATTCCGTGCTCGTCCATTAGGGCCTCGACGGCCGACCGGATCCGGTTCGCAGCAGAGTTGGGGTCGAGCCAAAGGATCTTTGCTGCGATATCCACCCGATCGCCTACCTCCTTGGGGCAGAGGCTGCGGCTCTGGATCAAGGGCAGCGGCGGAAAGAACATGGTGGGGGTCAAGTGCACCTCGTACTGTTCCTCGCTCCACTCGCCTGTCCATCGGACCCTGCTGTCCCCGACGACGCGCACACGGTCACAGGTTGCGTTCGAGCAGGTGAGGATGCACAGGAAGTCGCCCTGAATCCAATCGGGGTCCCAGGCCTCGTGGCTGTGCCAGGACTTACTGGTGACCGTCTCTTCATTGACGAAGGAGTCGGAGACCGGGCGCAAGGCCCCTCGGACGCACGTGGGACACGGGATGTGGGGCCACTCCTCCAGCTTCTCGGAGAAGCCCTTCGAGATTTCCCGTAGATCCTTGATCAAGACGTTTGCCATGGTGTCTCATCCTGCCAGCGACAACGCACCCATGGGCGAGGTTTTCCGAGGACGTAGAAGGACGGCTCTAGCGCACTCGCCAACCCCAGGTTACGTAGACCGGACAGTCCTACGGGCTCCCCAATTGGGGAGCCCGCCACAGAACTTCAGCAAGGGCGGAGCGGCGGGCACGGCATGCGACCTTGCCGGCAGCCCTCATCCGATGCCCGGCTCTGTGCGGCGGCGGCCCCCCTCAGCCGAGGGCGTCGACCGGGCAGCATCCCGGTTACCCAGCGGCCGGGTACGCGGTCAGGTCATCTTCCGGGGACAGGGCGAGTCCGGTGTACCTGTTGACGAGGAAGGGCGCGACATCCGGGCGGGTCGGCAGGTCGGCTCCGGTCCGTGAGTCCAGAGCGAGGGGGCCGTTGTCCGTCTTGCCGTAGATCCGTCCGTGCCAGACGGCTGTAACCCGCGGCGCGATGCGATTGGCAGTCTGGTCTGGCAGCTGCCACAGCAGGGAGGCGGTGCGGTCGTTGAAGGCCCAGACCTTGTAGAGGTTTCCCTGGTTCCAGGAGCAGACAACGGTGTTCTGTCCGTCATGGTCACAGCGGGAGCCGGCGATGTCCTCCGGGGCCTCATGCTTCACCGTGCCGGTTGCGGGATCGAGGAACTGCTGGATATGTACGCGATAGTCGTCCTTGTTCTGTGCCTGGACGAGGAGGAGGTGCGGTCCGGCGGGTTTCACGTCGAGGTTGAGACGGTCCTCTCCGCGCCAGCGCTCGGTGCCAGTGAGCAGGTCGTAACCGCGTGCGGATTCGTAGGTCCCGTCGGAGGTTTCCAGCTCGCCTGCCACGATCTCCCCGGTTACGGCGGTCGCCTCGAACCGGTCCTTGGTCCACACGACACGGCGTGCGGTGAGGTCGATGCCATAGGTGGTAGCAGCGGAGAACAGCGAGGACGCGCCGGTGCTGACCGTCACGATGGCGACCTTCTCCGAGGCTCCTACGACCGAGACGGTGCGCGGGCTGCCGTCCTTTGTCCAGGACGGCAGCGTCAGGGGCAGTCTCCAGCCGACCTTGTCGCTGGACGCGTCGGTGGCAGTGAGCTCGATGAAGTTGGTGGCTGCCTGAGTTCCAACTCCGGTCCGCCGTACGAAGAACGGCGCGAGGACCAGCGGATTGGCGCCTAGGGTGACGACCGGAGGAGCGGCGTTGTTGCGGTCGTTCTCGCTGAGCACACTCAGCGCATTAGCCGTGGGAGTGGTAGTGGCTGTGAGCGAACCGGTGGTCGTGTTGAAGGCCAGCAGGCGGTCGAGGGTCGCCACGTAGACCTTGTCCTTGTGGAGCGCCACCGGGATCTTGCTGTCACCCAGCCAGGTTCCGCCGACGCTCAGCAGCCCGGATGTGGCCTCCCAGGGCATGAGGACGCCAGCCTGGGTGTCGAACTTCGCCGGGGGATCGTAGACGGCGCGGGCCGGTAAGGTCTGCTCGCCAGTCGGGGCGGGAGGGGCGGAATCGACACGGTCGGGCTGCTGGCTGCAGCCAGCAGCGAAGACCATCGCGAGGGCGGCGATCAAGGCTGAACTGCTCGACTTACGGACTGAATTCACGAGGCGATGCACCTTTCTCAGTAGTCAAACGATCACCCTATGGCAGCGGTTGCGAGAGCCGCACGGCCGTCTCGGATCGGCGCGGTCGGCAAGGCTCATCTCGGCAGCCGCCCGGCGACGGCGACCTTGCGCGGCGCGGGGGTTCGCGGCCTGAGCATCGCCAGCGAGGCAGCCGCCGCCTACGTGCTGTCGCCGCAGCGAGAATTGCAGAGATCACTCAGCCGCCAGTCCGCCCGCGTAGCGTGCCCGCGGCCGTTCGTCTACGACCAGCGCATGTCCAGGGCGGACAGCTCCTCGCCCCGCTGAAGCGACAGCTTCCCGGCCTTGACTCGCTGCTGGCTGATCCAGGCCCCGGGCCGCACGGTTTTGCCGTCGGCCTGCTCCCTGCGGCTGCTGGGGCACGTTGAGGTGGCCCTCGCGTGCGTGGTACTGGGCAGCCGCCCTCAAGGTGGTGGGGCCCACATCTCCTCGCGGGTCCGCTTCACCCTGCCGGAGGCCTGCGTGATGCCGAGCGTGGTAGCCGCTCGTCTGGTGGAACGAGCACGCCGCCGACGAGCGGCTATGCGGGATACTCGGTGGGGCGAACGTTGTCTGATGCGGCACTAGCAGAAGCGCGGGCCCGGTTCTCTTTGACGCTCATCTGACGCTCGGGCGACTTCACCGGTCGCCGGAGAGGCAGGAGTAGGCCCTCTGACCTGTGCTTTCTTCAGTCCCCGCTCTCCGTGACATCTTCCCGATGACGCACCACGTGGAGTGCGTGGCGATTCTGGAGCCAGTGAAGAAGGACGCTTGAGCTGGGGTTTCCTGGTCTTCGTGAGCTGCTCGACCTGTTTCTGGGCCAGCAACGCGTGAAGGCGCGTCGGTCCTGCTGAAGCAACCTGACCTTGCAGTTTCAGTACGGGACGTCGCGGTCCTAGCTAGCGGCATCAGGGCTCTCCTCGGGCCGCTGACGCTCAATTGACGCACGTTCTGAAGCCCCATCACGTTGGCCCGGCCGCGTCCACGGACGCGGCCGGGCCAACGGCTTGGTCGCCGACCCGCAAGCCGCTGGCCTTATGACATCGCGAATGCCAAGCCTGACTTTTGGCTAATGACACTCACTCGTTGCCGGGTGGCGCCCCAGTGGCGGTTTCTCAGCGTCACTGACCGCAGCCATTCTCGACGAGCGGCTGCTGGACTTCGAGGGCCTGTCCGTAAGGCGTTACTCGCCGGCTTCAGGACTTGCGGCCCGTGTCCCGAGAACATGCCGCCGTCGTACTGGTGGGCGGATCTCGGACTGCCTGCGACAGGGTCGACGGAGCCCGCCGGGAACAGCGGTGGGCAGCTGGCGGCGGTCGCCCGGGAGTTTCCGGCCCGCGCAGTCGGCGCCCCGAGAATGAGCTGAGTTGCCAGCTCGAGATCTAGTAGTGCTTCGTTACGTTGGGTGATCTTCCTGCTGGTGGGCATCTTCCGGTTATGAAGTTGGGGGAGGTGGAACGGCTCCGGGGCGAGTTATCGGAGTTCGTTGGCGATGTGTTCGCCTCGTTGCCGCGGCGGGATCAGCGGCGGTGGGGCGGGTGTTATCTGCGGGGGCTGATGCTGGACGGGCGGCGGAAGTCGGTCCAGTCGATGGCCGAGCGGCTGCCGGACGGGAACATGCAGGCCCTGCAGCAGTTCGTGAACCAGTCGCCGTGGGATCCGCTGCCGGTGCGGCGGCGGATCGCCGAACGGCTGAGCGAGGCGATCAGCCCGGAGGTGTGGGTGATCGACGACGTGTCGTTCCCCAAGTGCGGCACCGCTTCGGTCGGGGTGGCCCGGCAGTACTGCGGAGCTCTCGGGAAACGGGCGAACTGCCAGGTCGCGGTCAGTGTCCACGCCGCCACCGACGCCGCGTCCTGCCCGCTGGACTGGCAGTTGTACCTGCCGAGGGAGTGGAGGGACGAGCCGGACCGCTGCCATCGGGCCGGAGTGCCGGACGAAGCCGTTGCCCATCGGGAGAAGTGGCGCCTGGCGCTCGGCATGCTCGCCGGCTGGGAACTGGGGGCGCCGGTGGTGGTCGCCGATGCGGGCTACGGCGTCAGCACCCCCTTCCGGACCGGCCTGGAGGAGCGCGGACTGTCCTATGTCCTCGCCCTGACCGGCGAGGAAGTCGCCCATACCGAACAGGCCGAGCCGCACCGGCCCGCCTATGGCGGGCTCGGACCGCCGACCCTGCCCCGCTACCGCACCCCGCCCCGAGCCGTCATGGCCCTCGCGGCAGAAGCCGGCCCGGAGCAGTTCGCCGAGGTGACCTGGCGCCAGGGCAGCAAAGGCCCGATGACCTCACGGTTCACCGTCCTGATGGTCCGGCCGACGGGCAAGCAGTCCCTGGCCGTGGCACAGACCGCGGGCGGCGGCCGCAACCGGTGGGACGGTGTCCTGCCCGCACGAACCCTCCTGGTCGAGTGGCCTGAAGGGCAGGACGCCCCGACGGGCTACTGGATATCGAACCTGCCCGCCACCACCCCGGTCGCCGACCTGGTCCGCTGGGCGAAGATGCGCTGGCGCATCGAACACGACTACCGTGAGCTCAAGCACGGCCTCGGACTGGACCACTTCGAAGGCCGCACCTGGCGCGGCTGGCACCACCACGTCACCCTCGTCACCGCCGCCCAGGCCTTCCTCACCCTGCGGCGCCTCGACCCCAAAGCCCACACGCCGGCCTGACCCTCTACCAGGTCCTCGACACCCTCCAGGACCTGCTGCAGTGCTGGACCGGCACCTGGACCACCTGCGGCCGATCCCTACCCCGCAACAGAACCAGACGAAGAACCTAACGAAGCACTACTAGGGTCCATGACTCGTACTGCGTGATCCAGCCATGATCGACGCAGTTCTCGCCGACAGCCGAGGTGTTGTTCTTCGGCAGGTCGGGCCTTACTAAGATTACTCCAACCGATTGCGGCCCGACGGGCTTCCTGAACAGGACATGCCCCCACCCGCACGAGTCACTCGTGCCCTGGGGGAACCACCTCGTGTCCATGCTCCTGCTGAAACTCTCGGCGGAGGATCTGCTCACTTTGAATTCGCGTCGCAGAATGGTTCCGCATCTTGCTGCCCGATGGCGCCACTTCAGGGGCGCGGACGCCTCGTTGTCGGAACGTTCCGCTTGGGCGGAAAGCCTGGTGAGCCTGGCGAACGACCTGGTCGCGGCGGAGCGCGGCAACGTGGAGATGATCGTCGAATGTGCCGCCACGCTCGACGAGGTGAACCGTTCCGAGAACCCACGCCTCATCGACGTCGTTCTGGTTGGCCGACACCCGGAACGCAACGTGCCGTCGGTC
Source organism: Streptomyces sp. NPDC004435 (assembly GCF_042873895.1). NCBI lineage: Bacteria > Bacillati > Actinomycetota > Actinomycetes > Kitasatosporales > Streptomycetaceae > Streptomyces > Streptomyces sp. NPDC004435. The sequence continues at coordinate 205,583 of NZ_JBIAMB010000006.1, forward strand.
CAGTTGGTCGAGCTGAAGCGCTGGTCGACGGTGACCAGAGTGGAGCAGGCCACTGCAGACCTGCTCTACGTGCCGGCCATGGACGAGGTGAAGCAGCACCCGGCACTGCAATTGCGCTCGTATTACGAGGCGTTCACGAGTGACAGGGGCCCCTTCCGGCGCTCGGACTTCGAATGCGGAGGCTTCGCCTACCTGCACAACGCCGCGGATGATTCGGTTCGGCCCTTGATCGACGTGGATGCGCCGACAGGTGCCTACGCCCGCGTGTACACGAGCGACCGGCGCGCACAATTGCTGTCCGACCTCCAGCGGCACTTCGCCGTTGAAGGCGCGGCCTCAGAGGCCGAGAGGATGCTGCAGAACATGGGGTTGCGCAACACCCCGCTGCTCGACGCGATGATCTGGTCCCGCGGGGCCGACACCGTCTTCACCCTCCGTGGGCGCCAGAAGGCAGTGGCCGACCAGGTCCTGGAATCGGCCGCCAAGGTTCTACCGGATCCCGAGCGTCCCACCTTGGTCCCGGACGAACAACGGGTGATCTTCCTGGTGACCGGTGGCGCCGGAACGGGAAAGAGCGCCATCGGACTGCAGATCAAAGCGGAGCTGGAGGCACAGGGCCGCACGGTCAACTACGCCAGCGGAAGCAGGGCGTTCAACGGCGCGCTCCAAGAGCACGTCGGATACGGAGACCGGGAGTTCAGGGAGTCGTTCACGTACTTCAGCAATTTCGTCAAACCACCGGAGCCACCCCTGGACGTGTTGATCTGCGATGAGGCACACCGGCTTCGCGACCGCTCGACGAATCGATTCTGGAAGCCCGAGGACTGGGGTACGGGCCCGCAGGTGGACGAGCTCCTCGCCGCTTCGCGACTGACGGTCTTCTTCATGGATGAAGGGCAGTCGGTGAGGCCGAACGAGGTCGGTACCGTACAGCTGATCAAGGAGGCTGCTGCCCGCCACGATGCTCGCCTTGTTGAGGTCGGGCTTCGCGAGCAGTTCCGCTGTGGCGGCAGCGACGCCTACCCCCGTTGGGTGCGCGCCGTGCTCGGTGTGACGGACGAGGAGACCGAGTGCTGGCGCCCGGACGGCCTGATGCACGTCGAAGTGGCGGACACCCCTGAGGAACTCGAACGGATCATCCGTGCCGAAGCGCTGGCCGGTGCGTCTGCGCGCATGGTCGCCGGCTATTGCTGGCCCTGGACCAAGCCACTCGGCAAGGAGAGGCGACTGGAGGCCGATGTGCGCATCGGCGACTGGCACCGGCCGTGGAACGCGGACAGCGACACCTTCTGCGCTGACGACGTGCCCCCGTCCAAGATATGGTCCGTGCACGAGAACGGCCTCGGCCAGATCGGTTGTGTCTATACGGCGCAGGGCCTCGAATGGGACTGGTGCGGCGTCATCATGGGCGAGGACATGGTGCGCCGAGACGGCCAATGGGTGTTCCGTCGGGGCAAGGAGCGCAAGGACGAGGAGTCCGACGCCAAGCGAGTGGCTCGCCCCGGCTCGTTCGACCCGAAGGTGAAGGCGGGCAGTGTCGACGACGAGGAATTCGCCAGACTCGTCCGCCACGCTTATCACGTGCTGATGACCCGGGCCAGCCGGGCAACTGTGCTCTATTCCACAGACGAGGAGACCCGGACCTACCTCAAGGAACTCGTCGGGCCGGTCGAGATCCACGCGTTGCGTCCTACGTGGGAGAATCTGCCTGCGGAGGCGCGCAAGCCGCACCTGCCCCGGCCCAGCAGGGGAAGACGTGGCAAGAGGAATCGGAAGGCGCGCAAGTCGCAGGGGCCCGATCTGACGCTGTTCTGAACGCGCTTTCGCGTTCGGTGTGAGTGGCGGGCTCACCGGGCCCGCCACCCGCCCGCTCTAGAAGAGCAGACCCGCAATCGACAGCAAGGCCGTCACCACAAGATTGGTGACGACTCCGACGGCGATCTCGATCAGGATCTCGCGGATCCGTTCACGACGCGCAGGCTTGTACTCGACCGAGGTCATGGCCGCTCCAATGCAGTGAGATCGGAATGGCAGGGGGACGCCCTGCGGGCATCCACGCTCGCGTCGTGTGTCGCCACACGACGGGCACAACCATTCGTCGCTCACAAGTCATTGGGGCAGGCGTACCGACCCGTGCCTCGTACCCTCCGGGAAGGTGCGCAGCGCGATCATGCTATCTCGCGGCCCGGCCCGCGCGTCGTGGTTTTCGCAGTGCTCCAGTGGCGAGAGCGCCCTGATTTCCGCGGCGCCTCGAAGGCGGTTGGTGCTCAAGGCGTCGGAGGGATCAGCGTGCGGAGCATCTCGCGGGTCTCGGGATCCGTCGAATAGACGACCGTCCCGATCATGCCCCGGGTGAGAAGCACCTTGTACGTATTGCGCACGAGGCGATCCACGTCGTCGTCCGATGTCGCCTTCGTGAACGAGGGATCCTTCGACGCTGTGCGGTCCACCACCCAGCGGTCGGTCCGCCAGACGAGGTCCGGGCCCATGATGACACCCGACCAGTCGTACTCGAAGCCCTGCGCGGTGTACACACATCCGACCTGCCCGAACCCCTCGGGGGCGGTGGCCCACAGTGGCGCCGGCGGTGCGCCGAGCAGGGCTCGGTCACCGTAGAGGTTCCATGGCCTCGCCCAGTCACCGATGACCACGTCGGTGGGCAGCGCGCTCATACTGGAAGTGATCTTCGTTGTCCACTTCCAGCAGTAGCCCGCGGACATGCGGGCGCCGTAGCCTTGCGCCCTGTGAGCGGCCAGGAAGTCTTCGAGCTCCTGCGGGGTGTCGACGGTCATCAAACGGACTTTGTCGTCGGGCTCCCACACGGTGGGAGCTCGACCTTCGAGCCCCAGAAGGTCAACGACCCACCGCAGGTATGCGTCGCTGCCACCGCATCGGAACTGACTGTCCAGTTCCACCACGGTGCATGCGAGCCCCAATGCGGCGGCTGCTTCCCGAATCTGCTCCTCCGTCCCCATCTCGCCCGGTCGGACCACTTGGTGCTGGTCCAGCAGGAAGACCGGAACCCGAGCCGCTGCCATCAGCTCCGCGACCTGCGGTCGGCCCGTGCGGAGCGTCGCCTTCGTGTAGCGGTTGGCGGAGGTCTTGCGCAAGCGGTGCGCCTCGTCGCAGACAAGGACGTCGAGATCGTTGGGCTCAGCCTCCATGAAGCTGTTGAAATAGCGGAAGAGCCGCTGCACTTCGGGCTTGCGGGTGCCGGCGATCTTGCGCATCGTCTTGGTGAACGACTGCGAGCCGGTGGCGTGCAGGGCGGGCACCCCGCGCCGGTAGAGGTCTCCGAGGAGAGACAAGGCGATCACGCTCTTGCCGGAGCCCGGCCCCCCGGTCACCACGACGACCTTTTTGTGATCCGCTTGTCGCGCCCGCCGCACTGCGGCCATGACCGTCTCGTAGGCGAGCCGCTGTTCATCGAGCAGGACGAACTGTTCCCGGTCGCGCACCTCTGCGGCAGCAACGGCCATCAGCTGCCTCGACGGCCTGACCTTGGCCTGCAGCAAGGCATCGGCCGCATCCGCACCGGGTTTCGCGGCCAGGCGCGAACGCAGGTAGTTCAGGAAGGCGCCGCGCTGATCACCGGTGAACATCCGGCCGCGATCGTCTTCTGCGACATGGCGCAGGCCCGCCACTTTGGCCTCCGTCGCGTTGTGCAGGTATGCCACGCCGACGACCGACTTCGGATCGTTCTCCAGAGCCCCGTTGAACGAGGTCAGGTAGTCGCAGTAGCCGCGCACCTGCTCGATCGGGTTGAGGATCGGATGGTCGTAGGCGTCGATATGGCAGAGCAACGGATCCTCCGGCTCGGGGTGGGCTTCGCTCCACTGCTTCAGTTCGACCACCACGTACGACGCCTCACCGGTGGCCGGATGCACGCCGGCCAGTATCACGTCAGCGCGCTTGCTGGTCAGCGGCAGCCCGTACTCCAGCAGCATCTCCACTTCGCCGAGCCCGGCTTCCACGAGCACGTTGGTGAGTGCCGGGATGCTGCGCTCCCAAGCCCGGACCTCTGCCGGCTGGGGCCGGTGACGGTGTTGGTGCAGGAAGTTCTCCGTCAGGAGCCGCGCCAATCGGCCCTCGACGTGGGTGCGGGTGGCCAGTGACGCCGCAGACTCACGGAACAGCAAGAGAATGCCCCCAGGCAGCACGAAGTAGCTCGTGCGGGTGGGGGCATGTCCTGGTTCCGCGGATGCGGAGCGGAAGCCTGTCGGGCCGCTGAGTCTGTCGTGGCCATTCTAGAACAGGCAGTGGATCAAGAGCCTGGCCTCACGTTTCAACGGGTGGACGCGGTGTGGAACCGTACGGTGTCGTGCAAGGCCGCTCGCGCGCCGTCGAAGTCGGCCAGTCGCGCGGCAACGGTGGCCACCGCGAGACGCTGGGGGAGTGCTGCTGAGAACTTCAGACCGTGTACGGCTCGGTGATCGACATCAGGCAACACCAGCGCGTTTCCGCCGTCGGCATCCGCACGCGCTACTCGCCACATGTCGGGTGTCAGGTCTTCCCTCAGCCGCACGTAGCAGTCCGTCGGTCGTTGAACGGGATCACTGATCGACGGAAGGGTGGCGGCCAGTGTCGCGTTCGCTCGGTAGCCGGCCCACGTCCACCAACGCACATCCGCGCCCAGGCGGGTGATCAGGGAGCCGCCAGCATCCGTGATCTGTGGAGCATCTTCCTCACGCCACTCGGTCAGGCACGCCTCGGCCCGACGGGTCAGAGAAACCAGAGGGTCTGCTCCGAGAAGTACGTCGCGCATCGAGCGGGTCAAGGCATACGAGAGACCGGCGAGGGAACCGCCCGTCCATTTGGCGACGCCACCACCGTCGGCCGGCTCGACGAAGGCCCGCTTGCGCCCCCAGTCGATGAACGTCACTTGCCAGCTGCGTCCGCCGAGCAGCAACCGGCGCGGCCCCGGCCGCTCTTCCGTCAGCACGGAAGGGTCCGTCTGCCCGAGCTCGGTACGACCGGACAGAACCGTGAACTGCGGGGGAGCGGTGAAGGAAGCGGTCAATTCGATGAAGTGACGCCGGCCGAAGCGTCGCTCCGCCTCGGGGCCGATGAAGAGCATGCCGGCGTCCTCGTCGAGGAACCCTTCGTTCACCAGGTGTCGCAGGATGGGAGCCGCTGACCGGTCGAACGGGGCCAGCCCGTTCCACATTCCTTGCCATGTCCGGTCACCGATGCGGTGCTGCTGGAGCGTGGCAGCGAGCAGCTGCTGCGCCACGAGGTGGCGAGGTTCTGGAGGCGGTGTTACAGGTTCGACCCAGCCGCGGCCCCAGAGCAGCAGGAGAGCGGCGGCTTGCAGCAGGGTGTCCTTGCCGGTGGCGAGGAACAGACAGTTGCGAGTGGTCCCCGAGCGCCTGCCGGTACGGCCGATGCGCTGGAGGAACGATGCCACGGTGCGGGGCGAGTCGATCTGGATGACGCGGTCCAGGTCGCCCACGTCGATGCCCAGTTCCAGTGTGGAGGTGGAGACGATGACACAGTCTCGTGCCTCTGCGAAGGCCTGTTCCGACCTGGCTCTTTCGTCGGCCGAGAGCGAGGCGTGCGAGAGGAACACCGTCACTTCGCGCGCTCGCAGGGCGGCTCCCAGCTCCTCCACCTGTCGTCTGGACTCGCAGAACACCAGCCGCTTCTCTCCGCGGTGCAAGGCGGCGATCAGCTTGGACGCGTTGTCGAGCGACCCTACGTAGTCCAGCTCCACGTCGCCTGGAGGCCGGAGGTTCCTCGTCGTGGGGGCGACGGTCGGCGCGGCATCCGTGGTGAGGGTGAGGTCGGGGGCTACGACTTGCCCCGGGCGGTTGCCTGCACCGGATCCTTGGAGCCAGGTGAGGAGCTGTTGAGGGTTCCCGACGGTTGCGGAGAGACCGACGCGCTGGATGGGGCGTCCCGTGACCTGCTCCAGACGTTCCAGAACCGCGAGCAGATGCCAGCCTCGGTCGTCGCCCGCGAACGCGTGCACCTCGTCCACCACGACTGCCCGGACCCCGCCCAGGAGGTGCGCGTGGTCGGTCTTGACTCCGATGAGCATGGCCTCAAGGGACTCAGGAGTGGTGAGGAGGATGTCGGGTGTGTCCGTACGGATGCGCCTGCGCTGAGACTCCTTCGTGTCTCCGTGCCACAGCTCGGCTCGGCGGCCGAGCCACTGAGCGTAGGAGTCGACGCGGACGACCAGATTGTTGAGGAGTGCTTTGAGCGGGCACAGGTAGAGAACGGACGTTCCGGACCAGCCCTCGTGGGACATGGCCGACAGGATGGGCAGGCATGCTGCCTCGGTCTTGCCGCCCGCGGTGGGCGCGAGCAGTACGGCGTCCTCGCCGTCCATGAGCGGGTCGATCGAGGCCCGTTGCAGAGGCCGGAGGTCGGGCCAGCCGAGCGTGTTCACGACATGGTGGAGGATGACGGGGTCGAGTCGGTCGACGGGGTCTGTGCCTTCTCGGTGGGCGCCGGCATTGGCGGACCCTCCACCCGCTTCGTCTCCACTCATCACACGTCCAGGTCGATGTCGTCGGCCGAGCCGGATGCCGCGTGATTGCGCTCCACGTCCGTGAGCTCGTTGCTCGTCACGGTCAGTCGGTAGTGCTGACGAGGGTCGAAGTCCTCGAACTGGTCGACACGGTCCAGGACGTCACCGACCAGCTTCTTGAGGAACAGCCGCGGCGCCACACCTGCCTTCCCCCCGAGGGCACCGCCCACCGCGCGGGCGAGGTCGGCAACGTACGCGTCGTCGACGAGTGACTTCACGCGTTCCGGCGAAGCGGCACCTTCCGCGTAGAGGTCTCGAATGGTCTCTCCGAGGCCGACCAGCGACTCCTGTGTGAAGCCCGGCAGTCGCACTTGCACCGCACGTGGGTTGTCGAAGCGCGGGTCGGTGGTGAAATCGGTGGCGAGGCGCTGGGCGAGAGGAGCGAGCCGCTGGACCCCCTGCTGGCCGTCGTAGAACGCCGGTGTTCCGGTGATCAGGAGATAGAGGCCGGGGAACCGGCCGGAGTGCACCTCGTCGATGAGCTGTCGAAGGGCGTTCAGCGCCTTGTCCCGCGCATCCGAACGGACGCGCTGCAGCGTCTCGACCTCGTCCAGGACGACGAACAGGCCGTTGTGTCCGGAGTCGCGCAGTACGGTCAGGAGCCCTTGCAGGAAGCCGAAGGCCCCGAAGTGATCGAGGTCCCCGCGGACTCCGGCGGAGCGCCGGGCTGCCGCTGCCACGTGCGGCTGGCCGCCCAGCCATGCCAGGACTGCCGCTGCCGTCGCCTCGTCGCCCCCGGAGAGGGCTGACTTGTAGCCGCGCAGTGCCGTGGCGAACGAGGGTGCGTGCCGGGACACCTCGGTCAATCGTGCCGTCAGTAGCTTCTCCACCGCCTGCGGGAGAGCTTCCTCCTCCGCGCCGTCCGCGAGGGCGTCCTCTTCCAGGGTGTAGAACCATGCGTCGACGACCGGCCGGAGCGCGCTCGGGGGGAAGCTTGCGGTAGCCAGCCGCTCGGTGAGGCGCCGGTAAACGGTCTCCAGCTTGTGGAGGGGGGTCTCCGTCTCGGAGATCTGGATCTCCGCCAACGCGAAGCCCCTCCGCTTGGCCCGTTCGCCCAGCCACCGGGTGAAGAAAGTCTTGCCCGACCCGTACTCCCCGCGGACGGCCTTGAACACCGACGAACCGGATGCGACCGTGTCGAGCTCGGCATCGAGTGCTGCCTCGAACCGGTCCAGGCCGGTGGCCAGGAGGTCGAGCCCGCTTTCGGGGACGGCGCCGCGACGCAGGGCGTCGATCACCGCACGGCGACGCGCCGCACTGGCCGGGGAGGGACGGGAGGAAGCAGCGGTACTCACGTCACCAGTGTCCCATTCCAGTGGCGCCGGGCGGTTGGCCGAAGTCGACTGTCGGTGCGGCCGATCTCGTTGACCTCCATGTCACGTGATTGGTCTAATCGCCGCTCGCGTGAAGAAAGCGCAGCACTGCGAGGGTGGGGAACAAGCACGTGGCCGGACTCGACAATGTGAAACTCAAGACGCTCCTGGCAGATGTGGCGTCAGGCTCTCTTCAACTCCCCGACTTCCAGCGGGACTGGAAGTGGGACGACGATCGAATTCGCGCCATTGTCGCGACGGTGACGCTCGACTACCCTCTGGGCGTGGTGATGACGCTCGAGACAGGGGGCGACTCACCCTTCCGCGCCCGAGCCCTCACCGGCGCGCAGGTGGCGGAGGACGTGGCGCCCGGCCTGCTGCTCCTCGACGGACAGCAGCGTCTCACTTCGCTGTTCCAAGCTCTGTTCCAGGACAGTCCCGTCGAGACCACTGATGCGCGTGGCAACCCTGTCAGGCGCTGGTATTACGTGGACATCAAGAACGCCATCGGCTCGCCCGCGGATCGCGACGAGGCCATCGTGTCCGTGCCGGAGGACAAGGTCCAGCGGTCCAACTTCGCCCGGAACGTCGTTCATGACCTGACCACCGCCGAAGGCGAGTGCGCTGCAGGACTCTTCCCCCTCAGCATCGTCTTCGACACCGCGAAGGTGAATGCCTGGCGGCGAGCGTACGAGAAGATGGACGACGGTCATTTCGACCGGTGGAGCCGCTTCGAGGAGCAGGTTCTCGAACCCGTGCGCTCCTTCCAGGTGCCCATGATCAAACTGGCCGCCTCCACTTCCATGGACGCCGTGTGCGCCGTCTTCGAGCGAGTGAACACAGGGGGTGTGCCCCTCAACGTCTTCGAGCTCCTGACAGCTACCTACGCCGGTGACCGGGCCTACCGCGAGCGGACCGGCGACTACTACCAGCTACCCCTGGTCTGGCGGGCGATCAAGGAGGATCTGGCCGGCCGTCATCCCGTGTTCGGACGGCTCGAGGCGGGCATCGACGACGGACTCAGCAGCAGCGATTTCCTGCAGGCCGTGGCACTGGTGCGCACGTGGTCCCGGAAGCAGGACGGGCAGGGCACCGGCGTCTCCTGCAAACGCCGTGACCTCCTCGAGCTCCCCCTGGCGGACTTCGAGTCGCTCGCGCCGCGGCTCGCCACGGCGTTCGCATGGGCGGGCGCCTTCCTGGAGAAGCAGTGCATCGTGCGTGCTGCCGAGCTGCCCTACCGCACCCAGCTGGTACCGCTCGCCGCGGTCAGGGCCATCCTCGGGGAGGCGACCGACACGCTCGCTGCGGAAGACATGATCACGCAGTGGTACTGGTGCGGCGTGCTCGGTGAGATGTACGGCGGCTCCACCGAGACCCGCTTCACGCGGGACGTCGAACAGCTGGTGGCATGGGTCCGGCGTGAGGGGCCCGCCCCGGAGACCGTCACCGACGCCTACTTCTTCCCGGAGCGGCTGGACACGCTCACCACCCGGAACAGTGCTGCCTACAAGGGAATCTATGCCCTGCTCATCAAACAGGGCGCTGTGGACTGGCACTACACGGAGACGCCGCTGAAGCCCGGCCTGATGGACGAGTACGGCGTAGACGTCCGGCACATCTTCCCCCGAGCCTGGGTGCGCCGGCAGTACGGCGGGGCCAAGACCTTCCCAGCCAACTCCATCGTCAACAAGACACCGCTGTCTCTGCGCGCGGCCCAGGCCCTCACCGGCGCACCCGGTACCTATCTCGACTCACTCGCCGCTGCCTCCGACATGCGCCGTGAGTGGTTCGACGACGTCATCGCGACGCATCTGATCGATCCGTACTTCCTGAGGACGAACGATTACGAGGCGTTCTACACGGCACGGGCCAAGCAGCTCGAGGACATGGTGTACGCAGCCATGGGCAAGCGGACGATCCTGCGCGACATGACCGATGGCAAGGCGGCCAAGTGAGCCAGAAGCCGAGCACCGAAGACCTTCTCGCGCTCAAGGGGACAGAGATCCCCCTCCGGGAACTGCTGGACCTGTTCGATGTGCGGGTGCGCCGGCCGTGGAACGTGCACGATATCGCGCAAGCGCTGACCGACGCAGGACTCGCCACTCTGCCGGACTTCGCCAACTGCGCTCCGGGCGAGCGGGTCCAGATCGTTGCCTTCGCCACTGCCGCCCAGGTCACACCCGAGCCCGACGACGCGGACGATGCAGAGAGGGATCCGCTTCCGTCGGCCGCGCTGCCGCAGCGGCTCCGGATCGGTGACCTGCCCTCCGCGCGCGGCGGGGTGCGATGCGTGTCCATCACTTCTGAGCTCTCTCAGGCGACGTACCTGATGCGCCAACGCGGGTACGCCCAGATCCCCGTCACGACGGGCATGACGACCCTTCACGGAGTGATCACCTGGCGTTCCCTGGCCCTCATGTACGAGGTGGGTAAGGAGAGCAGCCTGGAGAACGCCATGCAGCAGGAGTCACTGCCGGTGGCCGACGCGCGGCAGGAGTTCTTCGCGTGCCTGCCCATGCTCTCGGAGCACGGCTACCTTCTGGTCCGAGGCGAGGACGGAAGTCTGTCCGGCATCGTGACCCAGTCCCACGTGGTTCACCGCTTTGAGAGCGCCGCCCGCCCCTTCTTCCTGCTCGGCGAGATCGAATCTCTCCTGCGCCGGTGGCTGGGAGCCAAGCTCACCGAAGAAGCGATCAAGGCGGTTCAGACGAACAAGAAGGCCGAGCACCGCTCCGGACGGGTCGAGGATCTGACGTTCGGCGACTACGTCTATCTCCTCAACGGGGAGCAGAAGAAGCAGGCCATGGCACAACAGGCGGACCTCAACTGGGCCGCTCTCCAGTGCGAATCCCTGGACCGCGGCCAGTTCGTCCGTCATCTGCAGCGTGTGAAGGACGTTCGGAACCGCATCGCTCATTTCGATGCGGAGCCTTTGCCTCTCGCGTCGATGCGGGAGCTGACGGCCTTCACGACCCTGCTGCGGGACTACGTCGGCTGACCCACCGCCTCACACCCCGAACTGCAGCTGCAGCAGACTCCTGTCGAGACGGAGGGTCCGTCCGTCCGGCAGGGTCTGTAGGACCTGAACCCCGTCGTAGTTGAGGAGCTGCCGCAGCACCGCGGCGAAGCCGTCCGCGCGGGTGGCGGGGTAGTCGACGCGCTGTGCCACAGCCGTCACGGGCAAGGTGCCTCCGGCCTCCAGGAGTGCCCGGATCGCCTTCTCCAGCTTGTCCAGGGGCGGCTTGCGGGCCAGTAGCCCGACCTGGTCCTGGAACGCCTCGGACGCGAGCAGTGCCGTGATCAGCGCATCGTCCGGCGCGACCAGAACGGGTGTGACCAGGGCGTCCTCGTGTTCGGCCGCCGGAACCAGAGCGACGTCGAAGAGGGAGTCGTGCGTCTGGGCCAGTTCGGCCTGCGCCTTCGTCGGCTTGTGCCGGTTCTGCTTCTCCGGACGGGCGGCACCCGACGCGGAGACCGGAACCGCGTTCTGGAGGGGCGTGTGCCCGTCGAGCAACCACCATGCCGGACGCTGATCACCCAGCTCTCGCCAGCCGCCGGGCGGAGTGGCGCCGAAGGGCAGGAAAGCGAGTACGGGGATGGTGAACTCACGCAGGGCCGCGCCGCCGTGGTAGCCGGCCTTGAGCGAGGTGTAGCGGGAGTCGGCGTCCCAGAGGGCGACGATCGAGCCGCCCGGCTCGGGCCAGACCACGCGGGGGCCCGACAGGGCGACCTCCGTGGCTTCCAGGGGGCCGCCGGGGGAGCGGTGGCGGGCGGAGTCCGGTGCACCGGCATCCACCTTGACCCCACGCCGGTCCACGACGTGGCCATGGTCGCTGGTGAGGATCACCGCCATGCCCTGAGCCGCGGCGACCCGCAGCAGATCGCGCAGCCGCCCTATCTCGTCGAGGTGCCAGGCCCCGTCACCGAGCTTCTGCTCCTTTGCGAGCCGGTCGTCGATGGTGTTCAGTACGACCGCGACGTGCGTGCGCCCGTCAGCGAGGGCCTCCGTGAGTGCCGGACCGAACGTGTCCCCTGAGCCGTCGGCGCGTAGATCGTCCTTGTGGAAGACCGCGGCCGGCTCCCCGCCCCAGAAGGCGTGGGCGGGGAAAAGCTTCTTCTCCTCCGCCTGTGTGCCCTTCAGCAGTCGGCCCGCGAACAGGGACGTCCGGCAGACGGCCGTCAGCGTGGGCAGAGCCGCGGCCATCGCGCGACGGCGGGGTGCACCTTCCTCCAGCGGATCGAACTCGGCCCATGAGGCCCGCAGTTCCTCTCCAAGCTCGCTGGCGATCGAGGCGCTCATCCCGTCCAGGACCAGCAGCAGCACGCGGCGGTCGGCCCCGCCCCGTACGACGGGCTTCACCACGCGGTCGAGGAAGGTCTCCACGGTCAGCATCGTGCCGGGTCGGGTACCGGCGGCGGTCCATCCGGCCAAGGCGCGTGCGAAGTCACCGTCGATCTCGTGGCGCTTGCAGCGCACCTGACGGCCGAGCGTGTCGTACGCCGATTTCAGGACGGGGTCCGGGTCGCCGCCCGCCTCGATGTGCTCGAGCGCCCGGTCCACCCACCCGGTTTCGGTGATGTGGCGTTGCAGGGCGTCGGCCACCGTGTCCGAGGTGACGGCCGGGTCACCGGCCAGCCACTGGGCCAGCCGCCGACCCATCCGGGCCCGTTCCACCCGGGCCCGTGCCTCCGGCCTGTCGGCCTGCCTGTGCTCGCCCAGGGCGCGTACGGCGTCCGCGACGGTGTGGGGCTCCCCGGCGGTCAGAGCCCGGCCCACTGCTGCGAAACGTGCTTCGAGGCCCGCGGCCAGCAGCGCGCTGGCCTTGGCGGCATCCTCGGCGCCGAACTGGCGGACCAGCGCGGAGGCCCGGTCCAGGACGGTGTCACTGAGTCGGCGGGCCTCGCGCACCGCTTCCGCGTCGCCGCCGGCGCGGGACGCGGAGGTCAGCAGCGCGGCCACGTACTCCTCGGAGGCGATCCCGAACCGGGACACGACGAGGTCGAGCTCCTCACCCCTGGCGAGGGGCTGCTCGCCCAACCACCGTTCGGCTCGCCCGCGAGCCCGGTAGACGGCGGCGTCCGGCTCGCAGTGGACCCACAGCGCGGCGCAGAGGAGCCCGAAGGCCACCGCGTCGGGGCCGTGTTCGGCCTCGACCAGCGCGAGGAGTGCCCGTCCGGCGTGACCCGCCTGGTCCTCCTCGCCGAGGAACGCGGACAGCCCCTCCCGCTCCGGACGGCGGAGCTTCAGCAGGAGTTCGGGCCCGCCGGCGGTCAGGGACCAGCCGAACAGCGTCTGCGGGTCCAGGGTGTCGCCGGCCGGGGCCCGGCCCGAGGACTCCGCCTCGCTGTCGTACCGGCCCAGCCGCAACCTGCGCAGGGCCAGGGAGCTGAGGGCGGTGCGCCGGGAGAGCATGCCGCCGGCGACGGGCGGCCAGCCGCCCTTCGGCGGGGTCGCGTCCAACAGTGCCTCAGCGGCCCAGTTGGAATCCTTGAGCCGGGGATCGACCTGCTGGGCGCGGAATGCGTCGCGGACCACGTCCCAGCTGTCGACGGTGTCGACGCGCTTCTTGTGCGCGCGCGCCAGGATGGCGGGATCCAGCTCGTTCTGCTCGCGGTCGGTCAGGACGACGAGTACGGCCGGTCCGGGCAATGTGCCGTCGAGATGGTCCAGCAGCAGCTCGTGCACTGCCAGTGGCGACGGCGCGGCTGCGATGCGAGCCGTCAGCCCGTCCCCCCAGGAAGGCTCGGCCGGACCCTCCCACTGCGGCGCCGAGCGCAACAGCACGGCACGGCGCCGGTCGTTGCCGCTCAGGGACGCGGTGAGGGAGCTCTGGGACGACAGGTACTGGGTGACGGTCGCGAGGTTCAGGCGCACGGCGACGGCGGGGGAGGCGATGCTCATCGGCCGACCACCCGCCACGTGATCTCCACGGTGACGCCGGGCTCGGCAGCGGCCAGCTCGGCCAGCTCCGCCTGGAGCTCGGCCACCGCGTGCGAGGCCGTCGTCGTACGCACCCCGCTCGTGCGCTGCTTCCGGGCAGGGGTGGACGGCTCCGTCGGAGACCCCTCGTAGGGAATCCGCGGATCGCTGGTCTTCGTGTCCAGCGGAACATCGGCCGGGCCCTGGGGGCCGGGACTCGGGGCCACCGGAGGCGGCGGAGAGACCGCACGGTTCCGCTTGAGCAGAGCCAGCACCTCGCGCTGGGTGCGGACGAGGGCTTCCTCCAGCTTGTCCGTCCGCTGCTGGTCGCTGCGGGCGACATTGCGCAGGGAGTCGAGGAGCGCCTCGCCCTCGGGGCCTTCGGCCGAGGCCAGCTCCAGAGTGCTCCAGGAGGTCGCGGCGAGTGCTTCGGCCACCTTCCGGGCCTGCTTGACCGAGGTCCCGTACTGTTCGGCGGTCATCGCGCCGAGGTCGAAACGGGCGAGGGCCTCCACCGTCTTCTTCGCTCCGGCCGCTCCCTGGCCGGCCGTGCCGGTCAGGGCCTTGAGCAGCTCCACGGCCCGCCGGGCGAGTGCGAGGCGCCCGGTCTCGGCCGTCTGGTCGAGGTGCAGGAAACCGGCGTGCTCGTCCAGCCGCTCCGCCAGCTCGGCGGCGGCCTCCTGGACTCCGCGGGCCTGCTCGGTGATCTGCCGGGCGAACTGGTTGACGATACGTCCGCGCAGCAGGGTGGGCGCCGGCTGCCCGAAGACGGCCGCGAAGCGCTGCCTGGCGGACTCCCAGTCCTCGAGGGAGGGCAGGGGCTGACTGCGCAGGGCGTCGCGGTCCTTGATCTGCGCCAGCTCGGGAGCCGGGTCGAGCGGCATGCCTTCGCGCACCCAGACCCGGTCGTCCATCTCGGCGAAGGCCGCCACGACGAGCCGCCCGAGGAAGTCCGGCAGCCCGCGCGGGGCCGGCTTGTCGGTCCAGTCGGTGAGCGTGATCAGGGTGAGGTCGCCGGTGGCGCCGTTCTCGCGGGCGAGCTGGCGGAAGTGGTCGGCCCAGTACGGGGACAGCTCGAAGTACGCCTCCTTCTGCTGCCCGAGACGCAGCGGCCCCGCGATCCGCTTCATCAGCGCCCGGTCGCCGGCCGGAACCTCGGCGCGGCCGTCGCGCGCCTCGGCCGCGGCACGGACGTGCGTGAAGACCTTCTTGGCATCGGCGGCCTTGACGACCGTGCCGGTCTGGTCGGGGTCGAAGTCCGGGTGGTCCGGGAACTGCGTCGCCAGCAGCTTGCCCGCGATGTGCCGGATGCCGTCGCGCAGCGACTGGCCGAAGGAGAGGGTGAGCCCGTCGACCTCGCGCAGCGATTCCAGGTGGTCGCCGAAGCCCAGCTCCACGTCCGTGGGCTTCTTCTCGGCGAGTCCGTACGCCTGCTTGAAGGCTGCCTTGACGGTCTTGAGCAGGGACTCGCGCTGGGTCTCCAGGAGCCCCTTGGCCCGGGCACGGTTGTCGGCGTTCAGGTGGCCGGCGTACTGGCTGTCGAAGCGCTGGTCGTCGGCGAGGGCCTTGTCGATGACGACGAGGCGGCAGAAGTCCCCGTACCGCTGGCTGGAGAGGTGGGTGGGCAGCCAGGCGACGGTGCGCGACCGCTCGCCCTGCTGCTTCTCGCGCAGGCGCCGGATGCGGTTGGCGTCCTCGACGGGACCGTACTCGCCGTCGTCGAAGGGGAGGTCGACGGCGATGCGCCAGCGGCCGTCCTCGCGGGGCATCAGGTCGTGGTCGGGCAGCTCGTCCTCGTCCGCCATGTTCCCGAAGATGACCTCGACGGAGCGGTTCGTACCGCGCCAGACGAACTGCAGCTCTTCGACCAACTGGCCGTGGCTGACGTCGAGTTCCTCGGCGAGCAGGCGCTTGGCGAGGGCGAGGCGGTTGCCCGGGTTGTTGTTGACGTTGGCGTTCGCGATGACCGAGTCGACGTCGACGCCGGAGAGCTCCAGGCGGACGCCCGGGTTGGTGTCGGTGCCGGTCTCCTTGATCTCCGGGAAGCGGCCGGCCCAGTCGGCGACCTTGTTCTTCAGGATGCCGTACTCGCGGCCGGGGATCGGGGCGACGACCGAGCCGTAGTTGAGTGCGGACAGCCTGCGGATCGTCAGGTCGGCGAGGGCCGGCACGCTCGGCGCGAGGGCGGAAAGCAGGAGGGTGCCGATGATCCGGTTGTCACCGACGAAGGTCTTCACTCGGCCGCGCAGGGCCGCGTCGGTGATGCTGTCGGGGCGGTGGGTGTACTGCTCGATGTCCTCCTCCGACACGTTGTACGTGGCGAGGAGGAACGGGCGCAGCTTGGTCCGGTACAGCTTGTCGGCGGCCTCGAAGACGACCTTGAGGCTGTCGGTGAACGGCTTGTCGCCGCCCGCGGTGATCAGCGGATACAGGTCGCCGACCGGGATGAGGTCGCCCAGACGCAGCTCGTGGCGGTGGTCGGCGAGGAGCTGGCCCATCAGCTTCATACCGGTGCGGTTGCGCTGGAGCGCGGAGGAGACGTGGACGAGGGTGTCCATGAAGGCGGGGGAGAAGGGGTAAGTGAGCCGGAAGCTCTCCTCGTCGGCGCCGACACCATCCGCCCCGCGGTCGGAACCGAGGAGGGTGTCCCACACCTCCTGGCGGACCTTACGGGTCTTCTCGAACTCGGCCGTGATGAGCGCGGCAGCCTCGGTGTCCTTGGGCTGGAGCAGGCGGGCGTGCGCGACCTGGGGGAGGTTGCGGTCCTCCAGAGTGATCTTGTCGAACCGGCCGGACGCCTGGTTCAGGGTGTCCTGGATGGAGGACTCGGCGGCCCCGGACAGCTCCTCGCCGACCAGCTCGCGCAGGTCGCGCTGGCGGGCGATGAAGGACACGATCGGGATGGCGCGGCGGGCGTCGGCGCCCTCCACGAAGTTGGTGATCTTGCCGGCCTCGCGGCCCACGAACTTCTGGTCGTGGATGAGGGTGGCCAGCCAGAGGATCAGCTCGTCGAGGAAGAGGATCAGGCCGTCGTACCCGAGGGACTTGGCGTGCTCGGCGATGACGGACAGGCCGGCGTCGAGCGAGATGAAGCCGTGCTCGTTCTCGTGCGCGTTCTGGGTGAAGCCGGGCAGCAGGTTCGTGCTCGCGTCCTGGACCAGACGGGCGCGCAGCTCCACGGCGGTGGAGGGGGTGACGAGGTTGAGCGCGTACCCCGACTCGTGGATCTCCTCGGCGGCGAGCGCGGTGTCGAGGAGGGCGGAGGTCCAGGCGAAGGACTCGCCCCACTCGTCGTCCTCGTCCGCCTCCTCGCCGATTGCGCCCAGGCCCTTGATGACGGCCTCGTCTCCCATCCGCTCGCGCATGGCGTGGATGTCGGCGAAGAGGGAGTCGGTGCGGTAGACCCGGGGGGTCGGCGCCTCGGGGTGGAGCTTCTTGACGTGGCTCACGTACGTGCCGAGGACCCGCTGCTCCAGGGCCTTCGCGCCGAGCATGTGGTATGGCACGAGCAGGAACTTCTTGCCGTCCGTGCTCAGCCACTCGTGCTTGGTGAGGACGGAGTCGAAGTCGGAACGGCGGTGGGCGGCCGGGCTGCCGCTGAGCAGGGCGTGCAGCACGGCCATGAAGTGCGACTTACCGGAACCGAAGGAACCGTGGAGGTACGCGGCCTTGGAAGTGTGCCCGTCGAGGGAGGCCTTGATGAGGCCGAGGGCCTCGTCGAAGTTCTCCAGCAGCCGTTCCGTGACGACGTAGTCCTTGAGCGCGAGCTCGGCACCCTCGGGGGTGGTGGCCTCGGAGAGCTGAAGGACGAAGTCGGACGTGGAGATCGACTCCTTGATGTTGATCACATCGCGGAGGAGGGGCGGCTGCTGGGCCATTGCGCGTCTCGCTCACCTTCTGACGGCCGTCGCCGTCGCTGTCCGTGCCGGTACCGGGACAAGTTCCTCGGCACATTGTCCGACATCATCGCTGGTTACGGGGCTGATGGCCGGAAATCTCCCGTGGATCAGGATGGCATCGGGCACTGACAACGACGGGCCGAGGGGGCGGGAGGCCGGCTCACCCGCCCGGACGGGGCTTGCGGCTTCGGGCGTTCACCTCCGCGAGGCGGGCACGGAGGGCTTCTGGTGGGCTGAGGGGCTCGGTGTCTTCCGGGTCCGCGTCCCATTCCCGGCCGCCGGAGAGGGGGCGGAGCCGGAGGTACGGGCCGAGGCGGTCGGTGACGATGCCGAGGCGGTTGTGGTGGGTGTCGCGGACGATTTCGCCAAGGGCGGGGCGGCCGGGGTGAGGTTCGGCCGTCACCGGGAGGCGCCCTTCGTGATCACTTCCGCGAGGGCGTGGGCCACGGGCGCCGAGCAGATCCCGAGGTGGACGAGGGCGTAGCGGGACTCGTCGGCCCAGGGGGTACGGACGTCCATGGCGGGCAGCTGGATGCCGGCCTGAGTGAGGGCGGCGGCGAGGGCGTCGCGGGCGTCCAGGGCTTCCTTGATCTTGCGCTGGTTGGGGGTGGTGGGGCGGGAGGTGGGCATGGCGGACTCCTTTGGCTGGCCGTGCTCTGGTTTCCCGGGCCGGAGGGTGTGGGGTGGATTACGGTGCGTAGCCCGGGCACTACGAGCATGGATTCCGCAGGAGGCTGGCGACACTGTGGACGGGGTCTGGTTCCTCGGCCCACAGCGGTAGTTCCACACCTTCCACGGAGATCAGGGGAGGAGCCGCGATGCCGCCACGTCGGGTGGTGACGGGTCGGAGCCAGGAGCCGCGGCAGAGGTTCGCGGAGGAGCTGCGGCACCTGAGGGCGCGGAGCGGCGCGAGCCTGCGGCAGCTGGGGGACCGGCTGGGGTGGGACTGGTCGCTCTTCGGGAAGATGGAGAAAGGCGAGACCTTGGGCGGGCCGGAGGTGGTGCAGGCGCTGGACCAGCACTACGGGACCTCGGGGATGCTGCTGGTGCTGTGGGAGTTGGCGCGAGGGGACAAGACGCAGTTCAAGGAGCGGTACCGGCGGTACATGACGCTGGAGGCCGAGGCGGTGAGCCTGTGGCACTTTGCGGTGAGTGTGCTGCCGGGGTTGCTTCAGACTCCCGGATACGCGCGCGAAGTACTGGCTGCTGGTGGGCTGCGCGGGGACGAGCTGGAGCAGCAGGTCGAAGCACGGATGGGACGTCGGGACTTGCTGGAGGGGGAGGAGGCGCCGCCGTTTCGGACGATCCTGTCGGAGGCGGTGCTGAGGACGGCGCTGCGGGATAGGCAGGCCTGGAGTGAGCAGTTGGAGTGGTTGGCCGAGGTGGCCGAGCGACCGAACGTGAACCTGCACGTCCTGCCATTCAGCGCCGGTCCATGCGGCTTGGACAGCACCGACGTGATGTTCCTGCGGTTAAGCGACGGGCGTACCGTTGCTTACACGGAGAACGCCTATCGAGGTGAACTCATCGAGGACAACAGGCCGGTTGAGCGACTGCAACGTGCTTACGATGCGGTGCGTGACCTGGCACTCTCCCCGGCCGAGTCACGAAAGTTCATCCTGCGCATGTTGGAGGAAGTACCGTGCGACCCATCGACCTGAGCGACGCAACCTGGCGCAAGAGTTCTCACAGCAATTCGGACGGCGGCCAGTGCGTCGAGATCTCTGACGACTTTGCTGCCGTCGTCCCCGTGCGGGACAGCAAGAACCCGCACGGTCCGGTGCTCGTGTTCCCGGCGGGCGGCTGGTCGGCCTTCGTCACCGCCGTCAAGGACTACCAACTACCCCGCTGAGGAACGACCACAACCGGACGGCCTCCAAGAACCCTTGGGTTCACGGAGGCCGTCGGATTGTCGGTGGCTCTACTTCTTGGTGGCGCGTCGACCGCGTGTGGCGGCGGCCGGGCGCCAGGCGCGCAGGTCGTCGTCGGTCAGGCCGTGCTCGCCTTGCACCATCTGCCGGTCGCCACGGAAGAATGCGGCCGGTGAAGCGCCGAAGTTCGCGTCGAAGTCGTCGTGCCACTGCTCAAGCCAGGGCTGGAGTTCCAGCAGCCCGGCAAGGAACGGGGTCAGTTCCTCGGAGGTCAGCGCCTCGTGGGAGGCGATGTACGCGTCGAGGGCGTACGCCTGCTCCCGGTGGTCCCAGCCGGCCCAGCCGTAGAGGTCGGGGGTGGGGGTGTTGGTCTGCCCGTACGAGATGAACCGCTCCTTGGGCACGTCGAGCTTGCCGCGCGCCTTCCAGTAAGAGGGCCGCAGAAAGTCCGCCGAGGTGTACTTCGATGGTACGGGGATGGTGTCCCGGATCTTCCGCTTGGCCGGCTCGTCCGGGGCGGCGTCCTCCTGCCGCTGGAGGTCCCAGACGTGCTCCCAGTCCTGACGCTTCTTCAGCCCAGAGGGCTTGTAGCGCAGGGCGGGGAGGAACGGCACGTGCTCGTCGGCCATCAGCTCGGCTACGACGGCGGGCAGTTCCTTGCGGGGCGCGTAGATCTTGGCGACGGAGACGAAGTCCTCGTCGCGAGAGAGAGCGTCCGTGAGGCGGGAGAGACTGATGAGGGAGGGCATCCCGTTCTCATCGAACCAGTGATCGCGGTTCTCGATCCGACCGAGCAGCCAGGACCGAAGCGCCTTCTCCTGAAGCGCATCCCACCCCTCGGTAGCCCATCGCCTCTTGTACTCCGGCCGTTCGACCATCCCAATAGCGCGCGACGACTCAATGGCATCGATCCGCTTCTGGACGACTGTCTGATAAGCGGTGGGCCAGTGCGAGGGGATTTCTGTGACGGGTGTGAATTTGTGGTTGTGGTGCTTAAACCAAGAGGTGCTGACCTCACCTCGTTCGACCCTGCGGGCCAGAACAATGGCGAAAGCGCGCTCTGCAGGGGCGATCGGGGGAACGTCAGAAATGGGTGCGGTCATTGATGCACCGAGCAGGTCATATAGTTCGTAGACCTGCCAGTCCAGCTCCTCTTGTAGGGCGATCATTTCGCCACGGATCGACTCCCAGATATTTCTCCCATTTCGAAGATCCGCGCCAGTAGGTACGCCGGAGCGCACAACGGAGGCAGGGCTTGCGGCGGCGAGTCTGATGGAAAGTGAATCCAGGGAAGATGCGAGCGATTTAGGGAATTCGCGCGGGAGTGGGAATTCTGAAAGATTGGTTCCCGTAAATTCGAATCTGTGCTCCCATGGTTCGTCGGCCCCGGCGACGTCAGCGCCAGGTCGGCCCTTGTCGTGACTGATTTGCCGTAGCCAGAATCCCGCAGATGAGCTGTTCAGTACTCCAAGCAGCCGAAGATGCTCTTCCTCGCTCACTCCTTCCCGCAACTTCACCATTGGCGCATGGCGATTGAATACCACTCCCCCTCGTCCTAGAGCGAAGTGATTGTGGGTAGCCACGAACGGAAACGTGATGGACATTGAGGTGAGGAGCTTTTCTCGATAGAGCTCTCTGTATTCGTACCAACTGAACCCGGGGATTGAACTGACGACCTTGCCGAAGCGCTTTCGGTTACGCAAGAGCTGGCGGTTCGGCCATAGGAATCTGACAGTCCCTGCCAGCTGGCTCTCTTCAATGAGATGCCAATCTTCGTCGTATGGCCAAACCGTGGTAATTCCAGGAGTCATGCCGTGGTCGCGGACTGCCTCGCCGGTCACCATAGGCAAAACGTGTTCAACCTTGAGGCGGCGAGCGGTGGCGTTGTCAGGAAGGAAATATGCTCCGTCCTCGCCTGAGATAGCCCCGAATCCGATACCGAGGGCGAGATGGGAACGCAGGCGGCTCGCCATAGCCGATTCCATCTGTGCGATCATCTCGCGACCGCCAGCTCCTAGAATCCATGGATGAGTGCCAAAAAACTCGTCACGAGGAAGGTCATCTACAGAAACCCACTGGTCAGCATACCCGGGGGTGTCAATCTGCTTTGTGATCGCCTTCCAGACCAGTCCATCCTCACCCCTCGCTGGCGCTGAGGGCTCGCCCTGCACGCTCCGCACCGTACGGATTGTTGCTGATCGCCGATTCCCCTCGCGACGCCTTCCGATGAGAATGGCAGTTGGCGTCCCGTGTCCGGGAATGTATGCACCAGATGTGTCGATTACCTCCGTCAGCTCCACACGGTTATGGAAATATTGCTCGATTAGCTTGGTCCCGAACTCACGCTTCATGAATGAATTCGCTGTGATCTGCCCGACCATGCCATAGTTGCTTCCGTCAACGTTGCCGCGTTTTGCTAGATCGAAAAATCGCTCGGCGAACGGAACTGATAGCGCATACTCCATTGCGCAGCTTTTATAGAGTTCTCGATATAGCTGATTTAGCCTCTTGTCCTTCACTGTGATGTATGGCGGATTGCCCACCACTACGTGATAACGCCCTGGCTGCAGAATCCCTGGGTGTTCGTGCACATCCTCGGTGGCATATGCGAACGAAGCCACAGGGTCGTTTTCCTCCGCGTCGCCCAGCGTTAGCTCTAGCTGTCGGGCCTTGATTAGCGAGTCGCCCACTGCGAGGTGGATCGGCCACTTGTACCGGGCCGCATCCGGCAGGGTTCGAATATTGCTTGCTGCCATTGCCGCGACCAGCAACCGGAACCGGGCCACTGCCACCGCGAACGGGTTCAGGTCCACTCCGTGCACCGAATCCAGCGCGGCTCGTACCCTCTCGTGCACGTCCTTGCCGGGCTGGCCCTCACCCCACAGCCGCACCAGTCGCCGAAAAGCGCCCAGTACGAAGTGGCCAGACCCACATGTTGGGTCAATCATCCTGAGGCCCTCGTAGCCGAACTCACGGACGGCCGGGTCCATTGTGCGGTCGAGGATGAACTCCTCAACGAACTCCGGGGTCTGGAGCAGGGCGTACGTCTGACGCGCTGCCTCGCTCAGGTCCTGGTAGAGGTCGCCCAGAAAGCGGGTGTCCCAGCCCTCTGTGCCGTCCTCGTTCAGCTTGTCCGTGAAGTCGTGGACCAGGACACCCGCCTCGTCACGCTCGCGCCAGAAGGTGATGAGTTCGCGCGCGCCGTCGTGGGACAGCGGGATCTGGAACAGGGGATTGTGCTTGCGGTCGAAGAGGAGGCGGCCCGCCTGGCCCGCGCCCAGGTCCGCGAAGGCGCGCTCCAGCCAGCCGCGGAAGGTCGGGTCCGCGTCCTTCGCCACGTACTCCTCGTAGCGGGCCAGGGCCAGGTCACGACGGTCCGGGTCCGGGGCCGTCAGGTACGGCTCCGGGATCAGCTCGTTGTCCTCGCAGAAGCGGACGAAGACCGTGCCCAGGACCCAGGCCACCGCGACCTGCGTGACCCGCTCGTCCAGCCAGGAGTTCCACGTCGCCGCCGTACGCCCCAGCTTGCGGGCCTGCTCGTATTCGGCACGGAGGCGGGTACCTACCTCGGTGACAGCCTTTACTTGCTTGCCGAGGTCCGTCTCGACCGCTTTGACCTGCTTCTTGAGGTCTTCCAACAGGGCCTTACGGTCGATCACTTGGTGTCTCCCTCGGGTCGTTCGGCTACTGCTGTCGTGTTCGTCCTCGAGTCTTTGACCCACGAGTCCGGAAGTTCGATCCACTCACCCAGCCCGGCCTGGTACGCCACTGCGACCTGGCCCAGCTTCGGCTCTCTGGACGGGTCGCCCTGCGGTACCAGCAACCACAGGCCGCGACCGCCCTGGCGGGCGGCCTCCGCCAGGCGGTCCAGGACACCCATCGCGTCGTAGCGGGCGAAGACCGCGGCCTCTGTCAGGAGGACCGGGCCGGAGCCGGCGGAGGAGTCCAGCAGGCTCCGGACCTGCGGCTCCACCGCACCCCACGCCGTCCGCGCGTACTCCGCGAACTTCACCGCGCCCCGCGAGCCGGCCTCCGCCACGTCCGCCTTCAGCAGCGTCTCCCACGTCGGCTTCGACCCCTCCGGGGCCAACGCGTGCATCGCCTCCAGGAAGAGGGCCGTCACCGAGACGGCCTGGGCACCGATGGGTGCCGCGCCCAACGCCCGTACCGCTTCCTCCGGACGGTGGTGGTGCACGGTCAGGACCCGGTAGCCGTCGCGGCGGGCCGAAGCGGCCAGGCGTTCCTGCGCGCGGACCGCGCCCGCCAGTGCGGGGTCGTCCGCGTAGCGCGTCACCGCCCCGACATCGGTGGCCTGCCGCCAGGCGCCCGTGGTCAGGTAGCTGGACGCGCTGTCCATCCGGGTCGGGAGGTAGCGCAGGGTCTTGGTGTCCTCGCGCGTGGACAGCGTGAGGTCGAAGCCCGCGTCCCGCAGGGCCTTCGTCAGAGGGCCGGCCGTCGGGAGGTCGTGGGAGAAGCCGCCACGAGAGTCAGGAAGGACCAGCTCGGGGAAGCGGGCCCGGACGCGCTCGTGGACGTCCTCGCCTGTCACGCCCGGCTGGCGGGCCTCTGGTACGCCGGGGATGAGCCGGACCAGACCGGCCTGGGTCAGCCTCAGGGCGCGTACGAGCGACAGGTCGCGCTGGTAGATCTCCAGGCGGGGCGTCGCCGCCGCGTTGAGGGAAGCGGCGGCTGCCAGCTCCACCAGGCGGCGTTCGTCCCACTCCACCGAGCCGGGCGGCGGGGTGAGGGAGCCGAGCTCGCTCAGTACCGTCGTCGCCGTCGGCAGGGTTTCGAGCTTGGCCAGGCGATCGGCCGTTTTCCCCAGGCGGGCGGCGTAGTCGAGCAGACCGGGCGCCGTCGGGGTGTCCGGGGCGTCGTCCTCGCGGACGTCGAGGGCCAGCAGGCCCGCGCCCAGGGCCTCCTCGGTGGCCTTGCGGTTGGGCTGGTGCTGGAACTCGGCTTCCTCCGGTTCCAGTTGCTCCACCTCCACCACGGCCCGTACGGCGGCCAGCGCCAGCGCGCGCCGCTGCTCGCGCTCGGACAGCTGCGTACCGCGCCGCACGGCGAGGGCGTCGGCGATCTCGGCGGCGGAGGCGACCCGGCCCAGGTCGGTGAGGAGATCCATGATCTCGGCGCGCAGGGCCTGCACTGCCGGGTGCTTCTTCCAGCGCTTGCGCTCCTCCTTCAGGAGCTGCGGGATCCGGCCGGCCGACAGGCTGAGCGCGTCCGCGACGTCCTTCTGCTTGGGCCAGACCCCGATGTCGGGGAGCTCGCCCTGCGCGTCGGGAAGACGCAGGAGCAGGCGTACCGTCTCGACCTTGTTGTGGTTCGAGCGGTTGTTGTTGAGCTCAGGTACGAAGATCGTGGCCAGCGTGTCCAGGCTGACCGCGCGCAGCGCGGAACCGGTGAGGCCCCCGGCGGCGTCCCTACTGGCCAGGGTGCCGAGCAGAGCCGACTCGGTGGCGGACAGCTGGGCCAGTTCCTCCTTGGCCTCGGCCCGGCCCCTCGGGGTGAGCGGCGAGATCGGGGTCTCGCGCAGCCGGTCGCCCCACTCGCGCTGGCGACGCTGGACCTCGCTGCGGGTCTTCGCACCCAGACCGGGTGCGTTGAGGAGCTTACGGCGGCTGTAGTCGAGGAGCTCCCCGACCGTCGTGACGCCCAGCCCGTACAGGAACGCCTCGGCGGCAGGGGTGAGGCCGGCGGCCGACAGGTGGGTGTCGCGGGTGACCTCCGCCGCGAGCTGCTCGCGCTGCTGCTCCGCGGTGAGGGGCTCGGCGTCCGCGATGGTGGCCTGGCCGGCGTCGAGGGACGGAGTCTCGGAGGGTTCCGGGTGGCGGGAGCGGTGGCTGGACGGGACGGCCTGCGTGGCGTCCAGGAAGATCTTCTTCCAGGCATCCCGCATCGGCTTCAGCTCGGGGAAGCGCTGGACGGCGTCCCGGTGCAGGGCCTTCTCGAAGAAGGCGACCAGGCCGTCGCGCACCCCGGGTTCGAAGGCGTCCTTCGCGATGATCGGGTGCGGGTGCTTCTTCGGGTCCGTCATCCGGGGCGGTACCGAGCCGTCGCCCCACTTGGGCAGCTCGCCGGAGGCCATCTGATGCAGGGTGACCGCGACCGCGTACCGCTCGGCGTGCGAGTCGTAGGCGGTCCGGGTCAGGGTCCCGATGAACGGGTCGAGGTAGCCCTCGGTGCCGGCCTCGTAGTCCTTCGCCGGATATCCGGCCAGGGAGAAGTCGATGAGGACGAGCTCGCGGGTGCGGTTCGGGCGGATGCGGATGGCGATGTTGTCGGGCTTGATGTCGCGGTGCCAGACGCTCTCGCCCTCCAGGAAGTCGACCGCGCCGAAGAGGTAGTCGCCGTACGCCTCCAGCTGGTCGATCTGGAGCCGGCCGCTCTCGCGCAGCTGGCGGGCGACCGTCTCCTCGCGGCGGCGGGTACGGGGGGTTCCGGACTCCTCGCCCTCGCCGGTCTCCTCCCGCTCGTCGCCCACGTACTCCAGGACGAGCACCGTGCGGTCGGCGATCTTCAAAGGCTCCGGCTCCACGAGACGGATGACGCGGGAGTCGGCGCGCAGGCGCCCCATGACCGCGGCCTCGTGGGCGAGGATCTCGCCCCGGCTGTCGGAGAGCGCCACCTTGAGGACGGCGAGCGGGCGCGTCTTGCGCGCCACGTGGTCCTGGTCGTACACGAGGTAGGCGCGGCTGGTCGAGCCGGTGCCCAGGCGGCGGCGGACCTGCCAGCGGCCGCCCAGTACGTCGCCGGCCACGGCTTCGAGCGGGTCCTTCTCGGGGGCTTCCGGTACCGGGGGCGCGGCGGGGGTCGTGAGGGAGTCCTCGACGAGTTCCAGCATTTCGAGGAACTCGTCGATGCTGGAGAGGCGCTGGCCGGGCCGGTAGGCGGTGGCCGCCTGCACGAGGTCGTCGATGTCCTCCGAGAGGCCGTCCACCAACGAGCTGGGACGCAGGCCCTCACCGGCTTCGAGGCGCGTGAGCAGCTCCGCCTGGCTCGCGGCCGGTGCCTTGCCCGTCACCAGGAGGTAGGTGAGGACGCCGAGGCCGTAGACGTCGAGGTAGACCGGGTCGGCGTTCAGGGCGGTCAGCTCGGGCGCCAGGTACGGGTCGGAGCCCTCCGCCAGGTGCATCGCGGACAGCGCGGTCGGGGCGAACCGGGTCGCCCCTTCCCCGGAGCCCGTGCCACTGCGCTGGGTGGCGATCTGCCAGTCGGAGATCTGCAGGTGCGGGGAGAGCCAGGCCGCGTCCTCGCCGACGGCCTGACCCTCGCGGCCCCGGTTGCGTGGCAGCACGTGGACGGAGCGGGCGGCCAGCGCCCGGTGGTGGATGCGGCTGGAGTGCGCGGAGCGCATCGTCTCGGCGAGCTGGCGGACGAGCGCCATGCGGCCGAGGATGTCGAGCTTCTCCCCGTACTGGAGGAGGTACTCGTCGAGACGCAGGGTGTGCGGGTGGTAGTCGAAGATCAGGGCGGGGCCGGAGGAGTGCCCGGACGGGTCGTACTGCTTGAGCTGGACGACGCCGGGGTGCCGGAAGCGGCGCAGGACCGCGGCCTCGCGCCGGGCGGCGTTCTCCACGGACTGCCGGATCGAGGTGTCCGAACCGCGTTCGCGCAGGTAGATGCGGACGCGGGCCACCTCGGGCAGCTCGGTGTGCTCGGCGAGGTAGTCGGCCCAGGTCTCGCCGGAGTCGAAGGCCTTCCGCTTCAGCTCGTACGGGCCGACCTTGTACTTGGCATCGCTGGGGCGGACGCCGACCCGCTCCAGGGCGGCCTTGATCTCGCGGGAGTCGACGGCGGTGATGCGCCGGCGCTCGTCACGCGGGGGCTGCTGCAGCATCGCGACCAGTTCGGAGACGGTGTAGACGCCGTTCTCGTCATGGGCGGGCAGTCGGATGCGCAGGCCGTCGTCCGTGAAGCAGACGGCTTCGGCGACCCAGACGCGCTTGCCGTTCTGGCCGAGCAGTCCGGCGAGCTCCTTGGCCTTCTTGTTGACAAGGTGCAGCGGGTTGCCGTGCAGGACGCGACGACCGTTGGGCGCGGTCTGGACCCAGGTGCCGTTCTCGCTGGTCACGGAGCCGTGCCAGTTCTTCAGCTCAATCATGCAGACGCCGCCGGGGGCGATGACGAGGAGATCGATCTCGCGGACGTGCCCGGTGTTCGCGGTGAAGGTGAAGTTCGACCAGGCCCGCCACGGATCAGAGTCCGGCAGCTTCTCGCGGATGGCTTCCAGGCCGCGGTGCTCGTGCTCGTACTCGGACTCGGTGACCGTGGTCCACCGGCCTTCCCGCATGTGCGGCCCCCGCTTCGTCGCTGCGTGCTGAAGAGCTGATTGACTCGGCCATCCGGCGGTAGACAAAGCTCTTGGGAGATCCTAACGGTGGGGCCTTGACATCAGGGGGCACCTGCGACGAAGCGGGCAGCGCCCGGGCTTGCGGATGCCGCGAGTGCAGGGCAGGCGCGATCAAGAGCGGTGCGAATCGGTCAAGTACTTAAGTCCCTGCCGATCACGGAGAACGGTCCGGGAGGATTGCAGGCGATGGACATGACTTCTTCCCGGTCGGAGGGCCCTCCGACCGGCTACGGGCCCTTCGCGCATCTCACCGCCCCGAACGTGCTGCTCTACCGCTCGGTGATGCGCGCCTTCCTCGTGGCCAAGGAGCGGTTCGCCGTACACCTGCGGCCCGAGGACGTCTACGCCGGGCTGCCCGCCGCCGTACGGCCCGGCGAGTTGGAGGGTGTCGTCGGCGCACTGGACAAGCTGGTCGAGTGGGGGAACCTGCGCGCCGACCCGGACACCGGGCGGGTCACGGCCGTCGAGGACTTCTACCGCAAGCGGTACATCTACCAGCTCACCCGGGAGGGCGAGGCGGCCGAGGAGGCCCTGTCCGCCTACGATGAGGCGCTCGGGCGGCGGGGTGCGCTCCAGGCCGTCGCGCTGCACGACATCGTCACCCAGCTCCGCGCCCTCCTTGTGCTGGCGGCCGAGGAGGCGCCGGATCCGGCCAAGACGCATCTCGCGCTGGACGGGCTCGCCAGTCGGTTCGGGGCGCTGGCCGACAACGCCCGGGCCTTTATGGGGTCCCTGCAGCGGACCATCGACCTCCACGACGTGGGGGAGGAGGTGTTCCTCGCCTACAAGGACCAGCTCATCCAGTACCTGGAGCGGTTCATCCAGGACCTCATCACCCTCGGCGGCCGCATCGCCCGACTGATCCTGGAGCTGGAGGAGGGTGGCAGCATCGAGGCGCTGCTGTGGGCCGCTGCCGCCCGTGAGGCCGCCGATGCCACCCCGCAGGAGGCCGCATACGCCGAGCAGGCCGCGTACGAGCGGTGGGCCGGCCGGTGGGCCGGGCTGGCGGCCTGGTTCCTCAGCCGGGACGGCCGGGAATCGCAGGCCCGGCTGCTGCGCGGCCGTGCGCTCGGGGCCGTACCCCAGCTGCTGGCCGTCGTACGGTCGCTGAACGAACGCCGAGCCGGGCGTTCCGATCGCTCCGCCGACTTCCGTACGCTCGCCCGCTGGTTCGCCGAGGCCCCCGACGACGCCCGGCACCGGCTTTGGCGCACCGCCTTCGGGCTGTACCCGGCCCGGCACCTCACGGTCGACGCCGAGACGCTGGCCGCCCGTGCCGCGCGTCCCGAGCCCGCGTCCACCCCATGGGCCGACGCCGAGCCGCTGCGCATCAGCCCGCAGCTGCGCCGTACCGGCAGCTACGAGCGGCGCGGCAAGACCCGCAAGGTGGAGGACCGGCAAGAAGCGCGCCGCAGGCTCGCCGAGGTGGCCGTCAAGCAGGCCGCGGAGATCGCGGCCGCGCGGGCCCGGCTCGTCACCGACGGCATCACCCGCCTGTCCGGGCTCGGCGAGCTCGACCCCGTCAGCTTCCGGCTCTTCCTCCAGCTCCTCGGGGACGCCCTGGCCACCTGGCGGCCCGGTATGACGCACACGGTGGCCACCAGCAACGACGGGTCCATGGAGATCCGACTCACCGCCTTGGCCGATGGATCCGCGGCCGAGGTCCGCACGCCGGGCGGCGTCTTCCGCGGCCCTGACCACACCATCGAGATCATCGATCTGGCGGAAGGAGACGACGGACTGTGAGTACTCCGCTCGCCGAAGTGCTGGACGGGCAGCATGCCGCGGAACTGCGCAAGGCCGCCCGCGCTCTGCTGAAGCAGCCTCTGCTGCTCGCCGTCGGCGCGTACGCCGACGAGTTCCGTCTCGTCCGGCGGCACGCCTCCGACCTGCGAGAGTGGTTCGACCGCAACACCGGCTGGTCCCTCCAGGTCGACGCCGAGACCGCCCGGCTGGGCAAGATCCCGGCCCACCTCGCCGATGCCACCCACCCCGCCCGCGAGGCCACGCGCAGCGCCGCCCCCTTCACCCGCCGCCGGTACGTCCTGCTCTGCCTCGCCCTCGCCGCCCTCGAACGCGGCGAGGCGCAGATCGCGCTCGGCCGCCTCGCCGACCAGGTCGTCCTCGACGCCACTGATCCGCAGCTGGCCGCGACGGGTGTCCAGTTCACCCTGGACCGCCGCGACGAGCGCCTCGACCTCGCCGCCGTCGTACGCCTCCTGCTCAGCCTCGGAGTGCTGCGGCGCGTCGCCGGCGACGAAGAGGCGTACGTCAGCGGCGCCGGAGACGTCCTGTACGACGTCGAACGGCGGGTGCTCGCGGGGCTGCTCGCGACCCGACGCGGCCCGTCCACCATCCGGGCCGCCACCCTGGACGAGCGGCTCGTCGGGCTCACCGCCGAAACGGCGCTCGACAGTGACGAACTCCGGTTCCGGGCGATGCGCCGCTCGCTGACCCGCCGACTGCTGGACGACCCCGTGCTCTACTACGACGAACTGACCGACGCCGAGCTGGGCTACCTCACGCGGCAGCGCGGTTTCCTCACCACACGCATCACCGAACTGACGGGCCTGGTGGCCGAGGTCAGGGCCGAAGGCATCGCCATGGTCGACCCCGATGACGACCTCACCGACCTCCGCATGCCGGAATCCGGCACCCACGGTCACGTCACCCTGCTGCTCGCCGAGTACCTCACGAGTGCCGAAGGTCCGGTCGTCTCCACGGCAGACCTTGAACGCCGTGTCGCCGCACTGGCCGCCGAACACGGAGGCTTCTGGGCGAAGTCGGCCCGTGAGCCGGGAGCCGAGGGGGAGCTGGTGGAGCAGGCCGTCAGTCGGCTCGCCGCCCTCGGCCTGGTCTCCCGTACTCCTGACGGGGTGGTGCCACGCCCGGCGCTCGCCCGGTACGCGGTCGGCGAGACCGTCGTACTCGAACCCCGCACAGTCGGCACCGCTCAGGTGCCCGCGCAGCGAAAGGCTCATCAGCGTTGACCCCCCGTGCCGTACTCCCGGTCCCCGCGCGCGCCCGCTGGCAGCCCCTGCGGATCGGTCTCGTCGATCTTTTCCACTACGACGTGGAGGAATTCCACTTCCGCGACGGGCGGCTGCTGCTCCGGGGGAACAACGGCACAGGCAAATCCAAGGTGCTCGCCCTGACCCTGCCCTTCCTCCTGGACGGGGACCTCAGCGCGCGCCGGGTGGAGCCCGACGGAGACGCCGGAAAGAGGATGGAGTGGAATCTGCTGCTCGGCGGAGAGCACCCCCACTCCGAACGGCTCGGCTACACCTGGGTGGAGTTCGGCCGCCGCGACGAGGTGAGCGGCGAGGAGCAGTTCCGTACGCTTCTCTGCGGGCTCAAGGCCGTCAGCGGGCGCGGCGTCGCCCGGCACTGGTGGGCGGTGACCGCCCAGCGGATCGACCACGCACCGGCCGGGGCGGTGTCGGAGGGGTCGCTCAGCCTCCTCGACACCACCGGCACGGTGCTGTCCCGGGACCGGCTCATCGAGGCGGTCGCGGGACACGGAATGGTCTACGACCAGGCCAAGACCTATCGCCGGGCCGTCGACGAGGCGCTCTTCGGGCTCGGGGAGCAGCGCTACGGCGCCCTCGTGGACCTGCTCATCCAGTTGCGCCAGCCCCAACTGTCCAAACGCCCCAACGAAGCCGCCCTCTCCCGCGCGCTCACCGAAGCGCTTCCGCCCATGGACCAGGCCGTCATCGCGGATGTGGCCGAGGCATTCCGCTCCCTGGACGAGGAGAAGGAGGAGCTACGGGCCGCCGGCGCGGCCGAGCGCGCGGCCTCCGCGTTTCTCGACCACTACCGGCGCTATGCCCGCATCGCCTCCCGCCGGCGCGCACGCCTCCCGCGCAGCGAGCACTCGAAGTACGAGCACCTGCTGCGCGACCTCGCCGAGGCACAGGCCGAGAAGGCCGCGGCCGAGGAGGAGCGGGCGGCGGCCGACGAGCGGATCGCCGCGCTCACCGAGACGCAGGCCCGACTGGAGGCCGTCGACGCGGCTCTGCGTGAGGGCCCGGAAATGCGCAGCGCTCATGAACTGGAAAGGGCCGCAAAGGCGTTGGAACGGTGCGGGCAGGACAGCGCACGCGCACGCGCCGACCGGGAGGAGGCCGCGCTGCTGCACACACGGGCGCTCGGGCGCCTCGCGGCGGCGGAGAACCGGTTCCAGGCCGCCGGGCACCGAGTCGAGGACACGCTGCGCCTCGCGCGGGAAACCGCCGAGGCGGCCCGGCTGGACCTGCCCGGGGACGAGGGGCTGACGGCGGCCGAACTGCGCGCCGCTGTGACCGAGGCGACCGACCGCCGACACCGCACCCTCGCGCACGTCGAGGAGCTCGCGGACCGCGCCGAGGCGGCAGCGGCCGAGCGCCGGGCCGCCGCACTGCGGCTCGACGAGACGGAAACCGACCTGGCACACGCCGCCGAGGAACAGGGCGCGGCCGACGAGACGGTGACGGCCGCGGGCCGGGCCCTGGTGGACGCCGTGCGCGAGCACGCGGGCCGGTGCGAGGAGCTCGCGTACGCCGACCCGGTCGGACTGTTGGACGAGCTCCAGGAGTGGACCCGGCACCAGGACGGGCCCTACCCGGCACGCCGGCACGGATCGGACGCGCACAGCGCCACGGCAGCGGTACTCGCCGACCAGGCGGCGCAATCAGCGCAGCGCGGGGCGGCCCTGGCGGCCCGTGCCCGAGACGCGGAACAGGAACTCGCCGAGCTGGAGGCCGGCGGCCGCCGTGGACCGCAGGCTCCCTACACCCGGAACCCCGGTCTGCGCGATCAGGCACCCGGCGCCCCGCTGTGGCGGCTGGTCGACTTCCGCGACGAGGTCGCGGAACGGGAGCGCGCCGGCCTGGAGGCGGCCCTGGAGGCGGCCGGGCTGCTGGACGCGTGGGTGCGCCCCGACAGCGCGGCCCTGACGGCGGACGGTCACGACGTACTCATCGACGCGCGGACGGGTCCGGTCGACGGGCCGTCGCTCGCCGACGTGCTGCGCCCGGCCGTCGACCACGGCGATGCCCAGGCGGCCCACGTGGGTGAGGAGACCGTGGGCCGACTCCTCTCGGCGATCGGCCTGGGCGCGGTCGCCGGGGACGCGGAGGCGGGTGCCGGGCCAGGGGGCACCGAGCCGACAGCGGGCACATGGGCGGCTCCGGACGGCTGCTACCGCGTAGGCGTCCTCATCGGTCGGTGGGCCAAACCTGCGGCCGAGTACATCGGCGCGGGCGCCCGGGAAGCCGCGCGGCGCAGCCGTATCACCACCTTGCGCGCCGAACTCTCCCTTCTCCGTGGAGAGGGGGCAGCCGAGGCCGTGCACGCGCAGGCTCTGGAGACCCGGCGCCGTACGCTCGACGCCGAACTGGCCGCGGTGCCCGACGACGGGCCGCTGACCCGGGCGCACGCCCGCGCGGCGGCTGCCGCCGATACCGCGCGCCGGGCCAGGTCCCGTCGTGAGGGACGGGCCGCCGACGCGCTGGCCGCAGCCGAGCGGTCGGAGCTGGCGAGCGCCGAGCTCCAGGAGACCGCCGCCGATCTGGGGCTGCCCCCGGACCGGCCGGCGCTGGCCGTCGTACGGCAGGCCCTCGTCGAACTCGCGGCCGTCCTGGCCGCACTCTGGCCCGCCCTGCGCGAACGAACCGAAGCGGCACGGCAGGCACAGGAGGAGCGTGACGAAACCGGCCGGGCAGGGGAGCGCACCGCCGAACTCGCCCTGCGCGCGGAGGAGGCCGCCCGCGAGGCGGCAGCCGCGGACGAGCGGCTCACCACGCTGCGCTCGACCGTTGGCGCGGCCGTGGCCGAGCTGGAACGGCGGCTGGCGGAGACCGCGGAGGCCCTGCGCGGCTGCGCTGCCGATCAGTGGTTGTCCCAGGACCGCCGCACGGAGGCGGACCGGCGGGCCAACCGGGCCGAAGGCCGGATCGAACAGCTGGAGAAAGCCGTCACCGAGGCTGCCTCCGCGCGCTCCGAGGCCATCGCCGCGCTCCAGCGCTTCACCGCCACCGGGCTGATCACGGTCGCGCTTCCCGAACTCGCCGTACCGGCCGCCGCCGACGGCCCGTGGGCGGCCACCCCGGCCATCGCCCTCGCCCGTTCCCTCGAAGCGGAGCTGTCGACGACGGACGACTCGGACGGTGCTTGGGAGCGCGTACAGCGGCGTCTGAGTGAGGAGCTCAAAACCCTTCAGGACGCGCTGTCCCGGCACGGCCATACCGCCTCGGCCCGGATGGTCGAGGACGGGATGATCGTCGACATCGTCTACCAGGGCCGCGAACGCGCCGTACCCGAACTCGCCGAGGCGCTGGCGGTCGAGGTCGGCGAACTCACCCGCATCCTCTCCGCGAATGAACGCGAGATTCTCGAAACCCACCTCATCACCGAGGTCGCGGGCACTCTTCAGGAGCTGATCGCGACCGCCGAACGGCACGTGCTCGCCATGAACGCCGAACTGGAGGACCGTCCGACCTCCACCGGCATGACCCTGCGCCTGGTGTGGCGGGCCTCCCGCAAGGCACCTGCCGGCCTTGCCCAGGCCCGTGGCCGACTGCTCCAGACCGCCGACGCCTGGACTCCCGAGGACCGGGCCGCGGTCGGGGAGTTCCTGCAGACGCAGATCGCCCGCCAGCAGACCGAGGACGCGGCCGGCAGCTGGCTGGAACACCTCACGGCGGCGCTCGACTACCGTTCCTGGCACGAGTTCGCCGTCGAGCGGCAGCAGCACGGTCGCTGGGTGCCTGCCACCGGCCCCGCGTCCGGAGGCGAACGCGTCCTGGCGGTCTCCGTGCCCTTGTTCGCCGCGGCCTCCTCGCACTACGCGAGCGCGGCCAGCCCATACGCACCACGACTCGTCACCCTGGACGAGGCGTTCGCGGGCGTCGACGACGACTCGCGCGCCAAGTGCCTCGGCCTCCTGCACGCCTTCGACCTGGATGTGGTCATGACCAGCGAACGGGAATGGGCCTGCTATCCGCAGGTACCGGGCATCGCCATCGCCCAGCTGTCCCGGGTCGACGAGGTGGCCGCCGTTCTGGTCACCCGCTGGGAATGGGACGGCACGGCTCGTACCCGTCACGAGGACCCGGTGCGCACGCCGGACCCGGAGCCCCTGTGGACGTGAACAGGCCTCCGGTCGACGAAGCCCGCCTGCGCCGCCTCCTCGGCGGGCCCGATCTGGCCTGGCTGCTGGAGCGCGTACGCCGTCGGCTGGAGCGCGGACAGTCCCTCACCGGACCCGTCTCCCTGGCCGCGCCGACCCCGGCCCAACGGTCCGCGGCCGAGCGGCTGCTGGGCCGGGCCCCGGGTGATGGCAAGGCGCTGACGGTCCGGCTCGACGCCGTGGACGCCGTGCTGGTCAGATCAGGCGTCAGCCCCGAGGGCCTGACGGTGGCCGTGACGACGCTCACCGGGCCCGTCGTCCCTCTCGAAGAGGTCCGCCGGCGTGAGGACCAGGCCTGGGCGGAGGCCTACGCTCCGCTCACCGGGCTCGCCGGAGAGGTTCCGTCCCTCGAGGAATGGGTCGGCCGGGTACGCGAAGACGGCCTTGTGCGGCGTCTCGCCCGTACGCCTGAGGCCGCCCGACCGCTACTCGATCAGGTGGCTCGCGTCCTGCGGGAACTGCCGGCCGAGCCGTCGCGCTCCCTCTCCGTGTTCGCCGCGGACATCCTGGGCAGCGCCCACGCACTGGACGACGGCACACCCCCGGCGACGCTCTGCCTCTCCGGCATCCGTGCCCTCACGGGACATCCGGACGGGGCGGGCGCAGCCTGGCGACGGGCCGCCTGGGCCTCCGCCGGCCTTCTCCGTGACGACGTCTCTTCCACGGTCCTCACCCTCAACCTCCGGGGGACCCCCGCTCTGGACTGGATGGCCGACATGGGGGAACCGTGCGTACTCACCCTTCGCCAGCTCGCCCACCGTCCGCTCCGGACCACACCGCCGGTGGTCCACATCTGTGAGAATCCGGCCGTCCTGTCGGCCGCGGCCGACACCTACGGCCCGGGTGCCCTCCCGCTGGTCTGCCTCCAGGGCCAGCCGTCGGCTGCCGCCCTGGCCCTCCTGGCGCACCTCCACGAGCTCCGTGCCGAATTCCGCTACCACGGCGACTTCGACTGGGGCGGCCTGCGCATCGCCACGACGCTGCACCAGCACGTGCCGTGGCAGCCATGGCGCTACACAGCCGAGGAATACTGTGCGGCGGTGACCGCTGCCGGTTCTACTCCCCTGCCTCTGACCGGGATGTCGGCGCTGTCGCCATGGGATCCGGATCTGGCGACTGCCCTCGCTGAGCACGGTGTGCGTATAGAGGAGGAGGCTGTTCTGGACCCGTTGCTGGCAGACCTCGGGTAGGACGTGCGGCTGGTGAGACATGCGACGTGCCGAGACCGGGACCGACGCCAGGACCAGTGACGCTCGTTTGACGCACGGACCCTCACGAAGGGCTGTGAATGGTGATCCATGTGGCCTTTGACCTGCTGCTTTGCTGGCCGGCCTCGATTCGTACGTGCTCTCGATGACCCACCACGTGGAGTGCGTCGCGATTCTGGAGCCGGCTGACAAGGGGCGCTGACCTGGCGTTTCTCCGGGGGCTACGTGCCTTGGGTGCGAGATCTTGACGCGTCGGTCAGCTCGGTGAGGTGTCGCCGAGCAGGTCCTGTGCCCAGGTCGCACGTCGGGTTCCCGCCGGGTACGGGAGGGTCTCGGCGGATGCCACGGCTCGGGTCAGTTCGGTGGTGCCTTCCGGGGTTCTGCCGAGGTGGTGCAGGGCCGTTCCCAGGGCGATCCGGGCCTCGACCTCGGCGAGCCGTTCACCCGTGCGTTCGGCTCGGGCCGCCTCGGCCCGCGCCCGTCGCATCGCGATGCCGGGGCGTCCCGACATGAGTTCCGCCCAGGCCACCAGGACCGGCGCGTCGTCGGCGTGGCCGTCCAGGGCCCGCAGGGCCTCGTCCGGGCGGCGCGCGTACAGCGCCAGTTCGGCACGTGCCGTGCGCACCTCGTGCCCCGCCTGCCGGTCGCCGAGCGCGGTGGCGACCACCTCGGCACGGTTCACCACGGCCGCCGCCCGCGCCGCCTCGCCCAGGAACGCCCGCACGCGCGCCATCGTCGCGAGGGCGTGCGGAAGGCACCAGGCGTCGTACGCCTCCGCGCCCGACACGGCCTGCTCGGCCAGGGCCAGGGCCGGCTCGGGTTCTTCGAGCAGGAGACGGAGCTCCGCGAGGTTCGCCCGCTCGAAGGCGGCGGCGATCGGATCGCCGGACTGTTCGGCCAGGGCGAGTGCCCGGCCTCCGATCCGGACGGCCTCGCGCAGGCGGCCGGAGCGCCGCGCGTTCTCGCGCAGGGTCGACAGGACCGAGCCGAGCAGCGTCGGATCCCCGTACGCCTCGGCCGGTGCCAGCGCCTGGTCACCGGCCTCGCGTGCCTGGTCGAGGCGTCCGGCGAGGCCGAGACTCGCGGCCTGCAGGGCGAAGGCGCGGGCCGTCAGCCCCTGCCCCCGTGTCCCCGGGACCTTCCGCGCGGCCGTCAGGGCGTGCCGGGCGGCCTCCGCTCCGGCCGCGTACCGTCCCTGGGTGCAGCGGACGACGGCCAGGGCGAGGCAGTGGGCGGCCGCCGGTTCCGGCGCGGTGCCGGCGGTCACCGGGTGCTCGCGCAGCGTCCGGCGGGCGGCGCCGGGGGCCCGGGTCTTGGCGAGGGCCTCGGCGAGCAGGGCCGCCGTGAGGACCGTGTCGTCGTGGTCGCCGCGGCGCGCGAACTCGGTCAGGGCGAGCCGGAGGGCCTCGGCGGCCTCCTCGAAGTGGCCCATCCTGCGCAGGACGTGGCTGTGCGCGAGCCGTGCGCGGGCGGCGTCGACGTCGAGGCGGGCGACGAGGTCGCGGTAGTAGCGGTCGGCGGTGTCGTTGGCGTACAGCGCGGCGGCGCGTTCGGCGGCGCGGCGCAGGTAGGCGGCCGCGCGGGGGTCGTCCGCGCGCGCGAAGTGCGAGGCGAGGGCGTCGACGGCGTTCGGCCGCCGGCGCAGGACCGCCTGGGCGAAGGCGGTGTGCAGCCGGCGGCGGCGGACCGCGGACAGCTGCTCGTAGCAGGTGAGACGGACGAGGGGATGGCGGAAGGCCACCCCCGCCTCGGGGCGTCCGGCCACGACCACCCGCCGTTCCTCGACGAGCGAGGCGGCGATGGCGCGTTCCAGGGCGTCGGTGGCGGCGGCGCCGGACACCGGGGGGTGCAGCGCGTGTGCGGCGACGTCGAGCAGCTCGGTCAGCGCGGCCTCCCCGCCGGCCACGGAGAGCGCCTCGACGACCCGGCGCGTGTCCGTGTCGAGCCGGAGGAGCCGGTCGGCGACCAGTTCCCGCACGCTGTCGGGGGCAACGTTGTCAGACGGGCCGTCGCAGGGCAGGCCGCGGGCGAGTTCGAGGGCGAACAGAGGGTTGCCGAGGGAGAGTTCCCACACCCGGTGGGCCCGTTCGTCGTCGGGGACCTCGGCGGTCGCGTCGCGCACCACCGCCAGGCACGCCTCCTTGCCGAGCCTCCCCAGCTCCTCGCGCGCCGAGAGCCGCTGGCGCGTGAGCGAGGCGATGACCGAGCGGCGCGCGTCGCCGTCGGGGAGTTCCTCCTCCCGGTACGTCACCAGGAACCGCAGCGCCGTTCCGCGTTCCGCCGCCCGCCGGGCGAGATGGCCGAGGAGCTGGTACGAGCCGGTGTCGGCGGCGTGCAGGTCGTCGAGGACGACCAGCACCGGGCGGACCGCGGCCAGGTCGCCGAGCAGGGCGGTGCTCGCCCGGAACAGCCGGTCCCGCTCCTCCTCCGGGCTCCGTTCGTCCTCCGCCCGCAGACGCCCCAGCGACGGCAGGAACGCCGCCAGCTCGGGGTACTCGGCGCCGACCCGGGCGCGCTCCGCGGCGTCCCGTTCGGCCAGCCAGCCGTCCAGGGCCTCGGCGAACGCCCCGTACGGCGTGTGCCCCTCCGCGTCGTGTCCGCCGCCCCACAGCACGGCCGTGCCGGACCGCGCGGCCCGCCGCGCCGCCTCGCGGGCCAGACTGGTCTTGCCGACGCCGGCCTCGCCGGTGAGCAGGGTCACCGGTGGCCCGGCGGCCGAGAGCAGCCGCTCCAGCACCTCGTCGCGGCCCCGCAGCGGCGCCGCTGCGGGGGCCCGCAGGGGCGCGGGCAGGGACGGAGCGGACAGGGCGGGCGCGGGCGCGTCGGTGAGGGCCAGCCGGTGCAGCCGTTCCGTCTCGGGCCTCGGCCGCACCCCCAGCTCCGTGTCCAGCGCCTCGCGGCACAGGTGGTACTGGCGCACCGCGAGCCTGCGCAGCCCCCGGCGCAGGAACGACTCCATCAGGATCCGGTGGGCGGCCTCCTCGGCCGGGTTCGCCGCGAGCACCCGTTCGACGGTGGAGGCCGCCTCCTGATGCTCGTCCGCCGCGAGCTGGGCCGTCGCGAGCGCGAGCAGCACCAGTTCCCCGAGTCCCGCGAGCCGGTCGCGGCGGGCCGCCGCCCACTGCGCGTAGCGGTCCTCCGGCAGCAGCTCGCCGGTGAAGTGCCGTGCCGCGTCGGCCAGCGCGGCGGTGTCCCCGGAGGCGAGCGCGGCGAGGGCCGTCTCCTCCGCGTGATCGGTGTCGATCCACACGGTCCGCGGATCGAGCAGCAGCAGTGAGCCGTCGGAGACCAGGTACGACGAGGCGGCGCGGGGAGCCAGCTCCGGTTCCAGCGCGTGGCGTGCGGCGTGCAGGGCGACGCGCAGACTGCGCAGCCCGGCCTGCGGATCGGCGTCGGGCCAACAGATGTCCACGGCCTGATCGCGGTGCAGGCGGTGGCCGGGTGTCACGGCGAGCAGCTTGACCAAGGCGCGGGCGCCGGGCCGCGGCCAGCGTTCGGCGGGGGCGGGGCCGTGGTCACGTGTGGCGCGAAAGCCGCCGAAAAGGTGCAGACGGAGCAGTGGAGCGGCGGATTCCCGCCGGTTCGACTGTCGCTCGCTCATGTGGGCGCCACTGTAACCGAGCATGCCGAGGCCCCCCTGGGCGGTGGGCCCAGGGGGGCCTCGGATCAGCGGTTCACGTCAGCGGGAGCTCAGGAGAGCTTGTACGTGGTGACCTGGTGGATGCCGTTGTCGGTGACGAAGTACCCGCCGCCGAACAGCGCGGCGGCACGGTCCCGCCCGTGGTCGTCGCTGTTGAGGGTGAGCATCTCGTCGACGCCGTCGCCGTCGAGGTCGCCCGCGAAGTAGTTGCGGGCGCCCATGAGGCTGCCGATGCTGCCGACGGACGGCGCCCAGGAGTCCTCGGAGTCGAGGATGCTCGGGTCCCAGAGGTACATGCCGGCCTCGGAGCCCGCTCCCAGGAGCTCACGCCCGCCGGGACCGGTCACGAAGCCACCGCCGTACGACTGCGGCGTGACGAACTGCGTCGTGTCGTCGCCGTTCGCCCGGTAGCGCCGGAACGAGGCCGTACCGCCCTCGTACAGCACGCCGTCCTTGGCGAAGTAGCTGTTGTGCGTCCACAGACCGCCCGCGAGCCCGGAGTGGAGCACCTCGCCGGTGCGGCCGTCGCGGATCTCGAAGAAGTTCTGCGGGCTGAGCGCCGTGGTGTCCCACTTGACGGGCGCGCTGACGGCCCACAGGTAGATCACCGCGTGCCCGTCGGCGTACGGGATCTCCTTCGAGGCGAAGACGCCCTCGGTGGGGATGGCGGTGCGGACGCCGCCGACCGCCGTGGCGGGCGCCGTCGGCGCCACGGACCAGCGGACCTTTCCGGTGCCGGCGTGCAGCGCGACCGCGTTCGTCACCGGGGCGTCGAGGTCGTACGCGTTCAGGCTCGCGTACGAGGCGTACACCCGGCCGTCGTTCACCGACGGGTCGGCGAACCGCACGTCGCCGGCCCCGGTGGGAGCGCGGTACGTCCACAGGGCGTGGCCGTCGCCGTGGTAGGCGCGGAGCGCGTCCGTCGGGACGAGGAGGTCCAGCTCGCCGTCGCCGTCGAGGTCGGCCAGCGTCGTCGAGCGGACGAACTGGCCCTCGGGGGCCTCGACGGTGGTGAGCGTGCGGCCCGTCCGCCCGTCGAGGACGACCGTCGCGGTGTCGGCCGCGACCACGATCTCGGTCCGGCCGTCACCGTTCACGTCACCGGTCCTGATGTCGTGGACCGCGCCGGGGACGGTGGCCCGCCACAGCTTCCGCGGCTTGCCGCCGTCGACGAGCGACGGGCCCGAGTAGGCCCACACGCCGTTGGACGAACCGCCCATGATCAGGTCGGCCGCGCCGTCCTTGTTCAGGTCGGCGCTGTCGGCGTAGGCGATGTCGCCCTGCAGCGGGGTGACGTTCTCCGCCTTGCCGTTGCCCAGTTTGAACGTACGGACGTTCTGCGCCTGGTCGACGACGCGCACGTGCGTGCCCCGGGCGTCGGTGAAGACGTCCTGGTACATGGGCGCCGCGGCGACGCCCTTCGACTGCCACCTGACGGCGCCCTTCCCGGAGTACACGGTCAGCGAGGCGTAGCGCAGGCCGCCGCGGTTCTCGGCCTCGTCCATGGCACGGTCGTCCTGGGCGGAGGCGATCAGGGATCCGCCGGCCACCCGCAGTCCCCAGACGCTGGGCGCGTCCTTGCCGTTGGCGGCGTTCCGCTTGATCGTGCTCGACCACAGGACCCGGCCCGCGTCGGTGCCGTCGACGGCGCGGACGGTACTGGCACTGATCCACAGGTTCTCGTCGAGCGAGGACTCCGCGACGGCGTACTCGTCCCCGGCCTTCGCGCCGAGGTCGCCGACCGCGAGGGCGGTGGGCACCACGTTCTCGCGGCTGTCCAGCGTCGAGCGCAGACCGGCCTTCAGGTCGTACGCGGCGACCTCGTAGCGCACGGCGTCGGTGGTGTCCGCCTGCTCGACGGCGACGAGCCGCTTGCGGCCGGTGTCCACCCGCAGCTGACGGGCGTACAGCATGCTGTCGGTCTGCCAGGTCACCGAGCCGTCCGCCGTGTCGAGCACGAGGACGCGGCCCCGGCCCGCGACACCGGCGGCCTTGGCCAGGTTCCAGGACACGGCGACCTTGCCCCTGCCCAGGTCCTGGATGTCGCCCCAGTTGGCGCGCCGGGCCTCGCCGGTGTCGTACGTCCAGGTCTGTGCCGGGGCGAGTGTGCCGTCGGCGGCCGCGGAGAAGCGGATGCCGGTCAGGGTCATGGTGGCGGCGGCCGGGACGCGCGGGTC
Organism: Streptomyces sp. NPDC004435; assembly: GCF_042873895.1. Lineage (NCBI taxonomy): Bacteria > Bacillati > Actinomycetota > Actinomycetes > Kitasatosporales > Streptomycetaceae > Streptomyces > Streptomyces sp. NPDC004435. The sequence goes on from NZ_JBIAMB010000006.1 coordinate 247,673, forward strand.
GCCGCTCATCCGGGGCGCGTCGGCGACCAGCAGGGTCCCGTCGACGATCTTCACCAGGGAGGCGCGGTGGTACAGCTTCGACCACAGCGTCCGGCCGGTCCGTCCGTCGAGGACGGTGACGAACGTGCCGGTGTTCAGCGTCGAGCCCGGGACGGTGAAGGGGCGCGGGTAGGGGTTCGTGCCGACCTGCGCGGAGAACACCAGGTCCGGGCTGCCGTCCCCGGTCAGGTCACCGGTGGAATAGCCGGAGTCGGAGTTGGCCGAGAACGGCGAGACCGCGTTGTAGCCCATCAGGATCTGCGCCGGATACGGCTCCACCCGCCACACCTGGGTCGGCTTGACCTGCCAGTCGGTGAAGAAGGAGCTGCTGGTGCGGGCCCACGTCTCGGCGCCGTCGGCGGCGTGACGCTGCACGTACCCCATGCTGTTGACGGTGAAGTACTCGCCCTTGGTGCCGATCGGCACCGTGGCGCCCATGCCGCGCACGCCCTCCAGCGTGGACTTCGCGGTCATGGTGACCTGGGTGGCCGGGTCGACGGCGCTCGTCGACGCGCCGCCCGTCGCGGTGCCGCCGGCGGCCGTGGCCTCCGGGGAGCCGTCGGCCTCCGGGGCGATCGTGTTGTCGGCGGTGGCGCCCTCGTACGGGTCGAGCGCGGCGCGGGCGGCCAGCGACTCGGCCTCGGTGCTGCTCAGCCTCATCGCCGAGCCGCTGTCGTCGGCGGCGGCCGGGGTCGTCGGGGCGACGCTCAGGCACAGGCCCGCCGCGACCAGGGCGGAGGCGAGCCGGATGCCCCGCCGCGAGAGGTGTGTGCTCATCACTTGGCTCCCTGCGAGAAGCGGACGGCGGTGCCCGCGGTGAGGACGGGCTGGTTGTACGCGTACTGGAGGGCGTCGGCACCCGACTGGTCGGCGATGCCGACGGTGGCGCCCGCTCCCTTGTCCGCCACCGCCTTGTACTGGAGGGTCACCGCGCCGGTGGCCTCCTCGAAGACGATCTCGAAGGTGGAGCGGCCCGGGGTGCCGTCGGCGTAGGCGGCGTCGTTCCAGACGACGGCGAACCTGCGGTTGCCCGTGCTGCCGGTGGTGGCCGTCTGCACGGACGACTTCCTGTCCAGCGTCAGGTCGTCCCACAGCGGGGCGACGATGCCCTTGACGCCGTTCGCGCCGGTCGTCGGCAGGGCGGTGTTGTGGTAGTCGCCGACGCGCGGGGAGAGGAAGTTGAGCAGGCCGTCGGTGGTGACCGAGGCGGAGGTGTACGAGACGCCGTAGTGCTTCACCGGGAAGGGCAGGGTGATCCTGGCGGAGTCCTCGTCACCGGTGAGCGCGACCTTCTTGGAACCGGCGATCCAGGAGTACCCCGCCGGGGCGCAGCTGTTGCCGGTGGCGTCCGTGCGGTTGGGGACCCGGACGTTCTGCTGCAGATCGGCGGTGCCGACGGTCACGGTGCCGTGGTGGACGCCGTTGCACAGGACCGGCGCGGCGGGCCTCACGATCAGGCTGTAGGAGCCCTCGGCGACCTTGGCGAAGTCGTACGCGCCCTTGGCGTCGGTGGTGACGGTGGCGAGCGGCGAGCCGTTCAGCTCGACCGTCGCGCCCGGCAGCGCCTTGCCGGTGACGTCGAGGACGGTCCCGGTGACCCGGTGCGAGGGGGCCGCGGTCAGGGCGACGTCCTGGGTGAGCGGCGTGCCGGTGGTGAGCTGGACGCCGGTGACCGTACGGGGCGCGTAGCCGTAGCCGCTGAGCGCGAAGTCGTACGTGCCGGGGGCGAGGGAGAGACGGTAGGCGCCGTCGGGGCCGGTGCTGACCGAGCGTACGCCGGTGGCGGTGCTCGTGGCCTTGACGGTGACGCCGGAGACGGCGGCGCCGGTGTCCTTGTCGGTGACCTTGCCGGAGACCGTGACGGCGGTGTGCGGGGCCTTCTCGACGGAGGCGAGGATGTCGAGCCTGCCCTCGCCCCAGACGTTGTTCGTGCCGGCGGTGCCGCCGCAGTGGGTGTCGTCGACGTCGCGGGCGCCCTGGTTCAGGAGCGCGCGGGTCGCGTCGATGTCGCCGATGAGCGAGGGGGCCGCCGACCAGAGCAGCGCGACCGCGCCCGCGACGTGCGGCGTCGCCATCGACGTGCCGTTGATGGTGTTGTAGGACGAACCCGGCCACGTGGACCGGATGTTGACGCCGGGAGCCGAGATGTTCGGCTTCATCGAGCCGTCGACGAGGGAGGGACCGAAGCCGGAGAAGTTCGCGATCTTCCCGGAGGCGTCGTACGCGCCGACGCCGTAGGCCGGGGCCTGCGCGCCGGGGGCGCGGGTGGTGGAGCAGGTCCTGCCGTCACCGTCGTTGCCGGCGGCGAAGGCCTCGAAGATGCCCGCGGCGTTCCACGCTTCGACGATGTCCTGGTAGAACGTCGTGTTGCCGCCGCCCCAGGAGTTGTTGACGATGTGCGGCGCGAGGTCCGGGCGCGGGTTCTGGCCGTTGCGGTCGGTCGGCGCGAGGATCCATTGGCCGGCGGCGAGGAGCGACTCGTCCGAGCAGGAGGACGACTCGCAGCCCTTCGCGGCGATCCACCGGGCGTTCGGAGCGACACCGACGCCGTTCGCGCCGACCATCGTGCCCATGGTGTGGGTGCCGTGGCCGTTGTTGTCGCAGGGGACGCCGCCGGTGCCGCACTGGCCGGTCGGGTCGTACCAGTTGTAGTCGTGCGTGAAGCCGCCGTTGCCGTTGTTGCCGCGGTACCCGGCGACCAGGTCCGGGTGGTCGTACTGCACGCCCGAGTCGACGTTGGCGATGACGATGCCCTCGCCGCGGTCGTCGTACCCGTTCCAGACGTCGTCGGCGTTGATGTCGGCGACGCCCCACTCCGGGGTGACGGCAGCGCCGCCGGCGGCGGCCGTGCCGGAGGAGGCCGTGCCGGTGGCGGCGGCCGTGCCGGAGGTGGCCGTACGCGTCGTGGTGATCCGGTCGTCGGCGGCCTCGACGTCGTCGAGCGCGTAGTGCTGCTCCTTGACGATCGAGGCGACGTCCGAGCGCTTCGCGAGCCGCTCCACGAGCTCCTGGCCGCCGCGCACCTTGACGGCGTTGGCGATCCAGTACTCCTCGTGCCCGACCTTCTCCCGGTCGAGGAAGGCCGTCAACGACCGCTGGGAGGCGTCGGCGTGGGCGCGCAGCTCCTTGTACGCGGCCTTGGCCTTCGCCGCGTGCGTCCGCTGCTTCCTGACGTCGGACAGGTCGGCCTGGTCCTTGAGGACGACGAAGAACGACGCCTCACCGCCCTCGTCCACGGCGTCCAGCAGGGCGGCGTCCACCGTGGCGGACGGCGCGGCGTCGGCCGCGACGGCGGGCGGGCCGGCCAGTACGGCTGCGGCGACCAGGGCGGCCGCCGCCCAGGCGGCGGATCCGCGCAGGGGCGATCGTGGCAGGTGCATCGGGATGCTCCTCGGAGAAGGTTCGGGGAGCCCGGACGCTAGACAGCCGCCGTTACTCGGGAATTACAGCCCACCGGCCGGGCCGCCCGGCCTGCGCGGAGGCCAGGGGGCCTCGCGCCGGACCGAGTCGGCCGCCCGGGAAGAGCGCCGGTCGCGTGTCGACGGTGCCGGCCGGCGGCGCACCTGTGCGGACGACTCTCGTGATCGTGTCGCCCGCCCCTCCGAAGCCCCCCGCCGCACAGTTCCGCGTCGGCGCGGGACTGTTTGACGTCGGCCTTCTTCGGGGGAGCGAGGGAGACACCGGCCTCCTTGAAGTCCGGTCCGAGGGTGAGCTTCATCAGCTGGTCCTCGGGGGCGTTCGCCGTACCGGATTTCAGTGCCGCGGCGGGCAGGCCCATGAGGTCGGCGAGTTTGCGGGCTTGGCCGGCCTGGTTCGGTGCGTACTCCAGTGTCGTCGTGGACACGTCGGCCGGCGGCCGTGTCGCCGCAGCCGCTCCCGCCCTCATGTCAAGTATCTTGGCTCGAATAATAGTTCGGAGTGCGGTGAACGGGGGCAACTTTGGCCTGGAACGAGTGGGAGCAACTGAAGGCAGCCGCGGCCGAGCGGCATGCGGCCGCCGCGGCGGATCCCTCGATGCGGCTGAACGAGGCGCCGTCGGGTCCGGGAGGTGCCGGGACGGGCGGAGGGTCGGGTGACGGCTTCCGCGTGAAGCACCAGTCCCTCGACGGCAGTTCGCATCTGCTGATCGAGCTGGCGGGGCTGCTCTACCAGGGGCGCCCGGACGGGGAGCTGTGCACGACGGCGCGGGCGCCTCGCTCGCATGCGGCCGTGGCCGAGAAGGTGGACCGGTTCGCGCGGTTCGCGGACGACCAGTTCCAGGATCTGACCTCGCTGCTCGCGGCGCTGTCGACGCGGCTGCGGGACACCAAGAGCAACTACGTCGCGTACGACGGCGAAGTGGCGGGCGGACTGATGAACGCCCTTCTCGAGACGGGCGTCTACGTTCCGCCCGAGAAGCGGTGAGGGGGAGATATCCGTGGCGTACACCTATCGTGCCGATGTGGAGTTCCTCGAAGGGTGCAATCCGGCGCTCGTCGAGCGGAACGCCGATGAGTTCCGGCGGCTGCGCGACCTGTTGCTGAGCGTCGAGCCGTCGGTGTCCAGGGCGGCCAAGAAGACCGACTGGGTCAGCGAGAACCGCAAGCCCTACGACGACCGGCTGCGCGAGGCGAACGAACTCGTCACCCACCTGTCCGGCGGATACGACAAGGCACAGAGCGCGCTCCTGCACTACGCGCGTGCCCTCGAGATCGCCAAGTCGCACTACTCGGACGGCCTGCGCGCGGAGGCGACGCTGAAGGGCCTGGTCGCGCAGGTGGCCGACGCCGTCACGGAGACGGCACAGCGGGCCGAGCCGATGCGGCAGTGGGAGGACCTGCGCGGTACGACGGGATTCCTGGACTGGATGGCGGAACTGACCGTCGACATCGACGACATCAAGGACGAGGCGAACCGCGCGCACGACGACGCGAGCGCCGCGTTCGGCCGGGCGCAGCGCGCCGAGAAGGAGGCCAGGGACAGCTGTACGGCCTCGCTCGACGCCGCGTACAAGGCGCTGCCCGACTTCCGCGGCGGCGGCTTCGGGGACGCGAAGGACCTGCTCGGGTCGATACCGGCGCTGCGGGCCGAGGCCGCACAGGCCGAGGGCGATCCGCTGGCGAAGCTGGCGGGCAGCGGCCCGAAGGCCGAGTTCACCCGGCCGGTGGGCAAGGACGACGAGTCGGCGGCCCTGCGGGACATCCGACTGCGGCTCACGCAGCTGCCGGAGGCCGAGGACGCGTACTGGTCGACGCCGTCGGACGCCCAGGACCGGCGCGAGTGGATCGCCGCGAACAAGGAGATCATCAAAGCGGCCGCCGAGCGCTCCGGCCTGCCGGCCGACATGGTCGCGGGCATCGCCTGGCAGGAGATCGGCGGGCAATGGGGCTGGATGGACGACGGCGTCGACACGATCCGGCACATCTCGGAAGGCGGCTGGTTGCCCTGGACGCCGGAGAACCTGCCGGTCGACCGGCTCGCCAGCCCGCCCGACGAGACGTCCTTCGGTCCGATCGCGATCCAGGTGCGCCGTGGCGCGGAGGTGCTCGGCTACGACCCGGAGAACCTCACCGAGGGCCAGCGCGACACCATCGAGGCCGCCCTCCAGGACCCCGGTCAGAACATCTTCATCGCGAGCGAGTACCTGAAGATGCTCAAGGAGGAGAGCGGCTTCGCTGACGTACCGGCCGAGGAGATGACCCGCGAGCAGCGCCAGGAGCTGGCCGCCCGCTACAACGGCGGACCCTATTGGCAGAATGAGCAGGCCCAGGGCTACGGCCGGGGCTTCGACCGGAACCTGGACGACGCGAGAGGCGCCATCAAGTGAGTGGGACGGGGCGCGTGTCCGGTGCGGCGCGCGGATCGTGGGCGGCCGTACTCGTCCTGGTGGATCTCCTCGGCTGCTACGTGGGATACGGCGCGCTGTTCATCCGGCCCGAGGGCGACTGGGACTCGGCCGCGATCGACGGGATCGCGGCGGCCGCCGTGTTCCTGTGCGTCCTCGGCGCCGTCGGTCTGCTCCTCTCGGCCGTCCCCGTGCGGCGCGGCACCCTCGCCCGCTGGTGGCTGCTGCCCCCCGCGGTGTTCCTGCTGTTCGGGATCGCGCGCCTGGTCCACATCGAGTACGCCTATCCGGTCTCCTGACGCGCGGTCGAGGGAGACCCGGCGATCTTTCCGCACGGCCCGGCATCGCGTTGCCGGCCCCTTCGTTCTCGGCCGTGGAACGAGGGGGCCTGCGACGGGACGCCGCTCCCGGCGCCGACGCCGGGCTCGGACCCGGGGGCGTCAGGGTTCGTCAGGGTGGGCACGCCCCCGTACCCGTAGGGGCCGTAGGAGTCGTGGGGGTTGAGGTGCGGTCCCGGGGCACGGTGGGGGAGTCGCCCTCCACGGCGAGGCAGTCGGACAGGAGGGCCGCCGCTCTCAGCATCGCCGTGCCCCTGGCCGTGACGCGGTGGCGCCAGTCCTCCAGGGCCGCCTCCAGGGCCTGCGTGTCGCCGGCCGTCCGGACCTGCCGGACGACCGTGGCGATCAGCTTCAGCGGGTGGCGGCCTCGGCGCAGGAAGTGCGCCAGCTCGGCGTCGCGCACGTCGTCGGCGTCGTAGGTGCGGTGGTCGGTGCCGGGACGGCGGCCGGGTACGAGGACGCCCGCCCGTTCCCAGGCGCGGAGGGTCGCCACGCTGACGCCGAGCCGGTGGGCCAGTTCGCCGCTGGTGAAGGGCTGGGTGGTTCGCGGGGCGTGCCAGGCGGAGCCGCGCGCGCGTTTCCTGAGGTGGGCCAGGACCTCGCCCACCGCTTCCAGGGTCCCCCGGTCGCGGAGGAGTTCGGCGTGGCTCCGGTCGACGGCCGCCAGCGCGTCGTCCAGGCGGCCTTCGGTCACCGCCCGCATGATCGTGCCGCCCTCGGCGTACCCATGGGCCGGGACCACGGCGAGGTACGCCCGCAGGGCCGCCGCGTGGCGTTCGGTGTACCGGCGGTACCCGGTCGCGCTGCGCTCGGCCGGCGGCAGGAAACCCTCGCGCTCGTAGTTGCGCACCGTCTGCGGAGAGATGCCGTGCTCCTGGGCGAGATCGACCGGTCGCAGATAGGCCATGTTTGAAACTATAAGGCGGCTCGCTGCCGCATTTAATGGCGCATTCCCGCCACAACCCTCAAACGAATGTTCAGGTATAGCTTCCACCCCACGGAGCCCAAAGGGCCACCCCTTCCAGCCCGAGAAAGGTGGATCGCATGACCGTCACCCTCAAGGACGCCGTCCGGACCGTCGGCGCGGCGAACCTCGTGGAACTGCTCGGGGCCCGGCCACGGGTCCTGGCCCTGGGGGAGCCCACCCACGGCGAGGACGCCCTGCTCGACGTGCGCGACGACCTCTTCCGCCGGCTCGTCGAGGAGGACGGGTACCGGATCGTCGCGCTCGAGAGCGACTGCCTCGCGGGCCTGATCGTCGACGACCACGTCACCACCGGAGCCGGCGACCTCGACGACGTGATGGCCCGCGGATTCAGCCACGGCTTCGGCGCGTCCCCCGCGAATCGCGCGCTGGTGCGCTGGATGCGCGCGTTCAACGAGGGCCGGCCGACGGCGGACCAGGTGCGGTTCGCCGGCTTCGACGGCCCGCTGGAGATGTCCGGCGCCGCCAGCCCCCGGCAGGCCCTCACCGCACTCCACGCCCACCTCGCCGCCCGGTGCGACGCACCGATGCTGCCCTGTACCGCCACCACGCTCGACGGACTCCTCGGCGACGACACCCGCTGGACCGAACCCGCCGCGATGCGCGACCCGTCCCGCTCCGTGGGGCGGACGCCCGACGCCGAGCGCCTGCGGCTGATCGCCGACGACCTGACCGCCCTGCTCGACGCGCAGGCCCATGACCCGGGGGACCCGGCGGAGCGCGAACGGTGGGACCGGGCACGGCTCCACGCCCGTACCGCCGCCGGACTGCTGCGCTACCACTCCTGGACGGCCGACACCTCGCCCGCCCGCCTGGCCGGCATGCTCGCCCTCCGTGCCGCCATGATGGCCGCCAACCTGTTCGCCCTCGCCGAGCGCGGTCCCGTGCTCGCCCACAGCCACAACGCACACCTCCAGCGCGTGCGGGCGACCTTGCGGATGGGCGGGCAGCGGGCCGAGTGGTGGCCCGCCGGGGCGATCGTCGGCTCCCGCCTCGGCGAGGAGTACGCCTTCGTCGCCACCGCCCTCGGCACGATTCGCCACCGCGGGGTGCAGCCCCCGCCGCCGGACACCCTCGAAGGCATCCTCTACGGGCTCCCCGAGGACCGGTACGTGATCGACGTACGCCTCCTGGCCGAGGCCCTCGGGGACGTACCGCCCGCTCCCCGGGAGTCACCCTGGTTCGGCTACGCACCCCTGGATCCGGCAGGGCTGACGGAGCAGGACGCCCTCGTCTTCGTCAGGGACGCCCCCGAGGGCCCGCAGTGGTTGCCCCTGGGGTGACGATCAGAGGCAGGGCGGGCGACCGCAGGAGGGCCGGGGCCTGCCGCGGCCCGTAAGGGTAGGGGCGGCCGCGCCTCGCCGGTCGGTCTAAAAGTGTGTTCTATGCCGGTAGGCGGCGTATGGGAGAGGTTGACGATCGGTCGCCGATCGGGAGTGCTTCGATCCAAGGGAGTGCGCCTCCCGAGGTCTGGCAAGATCGACGGCATGTTCGACTTCGGCATCACGGGCTACGAGCCGGCATGGTTGGAGGGCCGTAGTGACGTCGTGCAGGAGCATGGGCATCGTCTGCGTGCTCTTGCCGGGCGGACGCTCACGCGGGTCTGGATGGTCTGGGACCTCAGGGATGACGAGTGGTTCTGCGACTGCCCGGTGCTGTTCGACTTCGATGGCGAGCAGGTCGAGATCAACCATCACAAGCTGGGCGACCTCTCGCTGACGTGGAGCATGATCGACCCCACCCGCCCGGTCCGGTGGTCCGGCTTCGACCTGCGGTGGCGCCCCGAACCCCTTCCCGGGGTGCAGGCTCTGCGGGGCCTGCCGCTCAAGGGCGTCGAACTGCTCGAATGGACAGGTGGGGATGTCGCTCAGGGAAACGTCGACATCAGCTTCGCCTTCGGGACGGGGCGCGTGACCGTCTTCAACGCACTCGACGAGAACGGGATGAGCTTCGACCCACCCGGTCCGAGCCAGCGGCCCTACCTCCTCCATTGAGCACCAGGAGTTCAGGTAGCGCGCCGGTTCGGGCGGATTCCGTGGTCAGCCGGCGGCTTGTCAGGTCGACCATCGCCGGCTCGCCCACGACTACGAAACCCACCCCCCACCCCCACCGCTCCGAAGCCGTGGTTCAGGGGCCACGGTCGACTTCATGAGCCGACGGCTCACCCGCGCATCCACATCGACCTGGCGCGACCCGATCGGCACACGCGCGATCACCTGATCCAAGCGGCTTCGTCACCCGAATCCTCAAACAGCCCTGCTGGGACGGAACGCTCCTCAGGTGCCGTCTCCGTACCCTTACGCCCCCGCCCTTACGCCCCCGCCCCTACGCCCCTGCTCCTACGCCTTCGTGCCCGTTCCCCACCCCGCCGCCGTAGCCCCCGCACCCCTGTAGCCACAATCTCCCCGTGACCACCAGCACCCCGACCCTGACCTGCGCCCCCACGCCCCCTCTCACCCCCACCGCTACCCCCACCCCCCGCGAGGGCATCGGCACCGGCACCGGTCACGCCTCCTCCCATCACGGTGAACTCCTCCAGGGCTACTTCCGCGGTGACGACGGTCGCCCGTGCGCCGGCCTCGTCACGCTCCCCGTCGCCGCCCCCGGCACCCGGGCCGACTTCATCCCCCGGCCCGGCACCCCGCCAGGTGCCGTGACCGTCGTCCCCGACGGCCGCGCCAAGGCCGCCCGCGCCGTCCGGCTCGCCGTCGCCGTCTGCGCGGCCCGCACCGGCCGGCCCGCCTACGGCGGCACCTTGCGCCTGACCGGCGCCGTTCCGCTCGGACTGGGCATGGGCAGTTCCACCAGCGACGTCCTCGCGGCCGTGCGCGCCGTCGCCGACGCGTACGGGATCCGCCTCGATCCCGGCATCACCGCCCGGCTCGCCGTCCGCGCCGAACGCGCCAGCGACCCGCTCATGCTCGACGCGGACGCCCGGCCCGTCCTCTTCGCCCAGCGCGAGGGCCGCGTCCTCGAAGTCCTCGGACCCGCCCTGCCCCCGCTCCTCGTCGTCGGCTGCCTCCTCGGTGGCGGTGCCCCGGTCGACACCCTGGCCCTGCCCGCGCCCCCGCCCACCGAGGCCGCCCTCCGCGCCTACGGCCTCCTCCGCGACCAGCTCCGCCGAGCCGTCACCGACGGCGACGCCGCGCTTCTCGGCCGGGTCGCCACGGCCAGCGCCCGGCGAGCCCAACACATCCTGCGCCACCCGGAGTTCGATGATCTCGTCGCCCTGGCCCGCCGGACCGGCGCCGTCGGCGTGCAGATCTCCCACAGCGGCTCCGTCGCCGGCGTCCTCCACGACCCCGCCACCCCCGGAGCCGAGGCGCGCGCCGACGCCACCCGCCGAGCCCTCGACACCCATCGCATCCCGTACACCCGCACGTTCGCGGCCGGCGGTGCCACCTCCACAGGCCCCGCCACCGTCGCCGCGGCGATCGACGTCCCCAACTCCGCCCCCACCCAAGGGATTTGGATCACAAGAAAATCCTGGACAGCAGACGGTTGCTCCCTACACTGAACCGCATGCCTTCTGCCGCCACCCCGGTCTCCGCGCCCGCCGCCCCCACGCCCCCCGTCGCCTCCCGGCTGGGCAACGTCGCCACCTCGCCGGTACGCGAGATCCTGGCGCTCACGGCACGGCCCGAGGTCATCTCCTTCGCCGGCGGTCTTCCCGCCCCCGAACTCTTCGACACCGAAGGCATCAAGGCCGCCTACGAGGCCGTCCTGACGGACAGCCCGCGTGCCGCCCTCCAGTACTCCACCACCGAGGGCGACCCCACGCTCCGGGGCGCCGTCGCCGGCCGGCTGACCGCCCGCGGACTGCCCACCGACGCCGAGGACCTGCTCGTCACCACCGGCTCCCAGCAGGCGCTCACCCTCCTCGCGACCGCGCTCCTCGAACCCGGCGGCGTCGTCCTCGTCGAGGACCCCTGTTACCTCGCCGCCCTCCAGACCTTCGGCTTCGCCGGCGCCCGCGTCGTCCCGGTCCCCACCGACGACGAGGGCATCGTCCCCGAGGCCCTCGACGAGATCGCCGCCCGCGAGAAGCCCACCCTGCTCTACCTCATCCCGACCTTCCAGAACCCGACCGGCCGCACCCTCCCCGCCGGGCGCCGCGCCGCCGTCGCCGAGGCCGCCGCCCGGCACGGCTTCTGGATCGCGGAGGACGACCCGTACGGCGAACTCCGCTTCGAGGGCGAACCCGTCGCGAACCTCGCCTGCCACCCCGCCGCCGCCGACCGCACCGCGCTCCTCGGCTCCTTCTCCAAGGTCATGGCCCCGGGTCTGCGCCTCGGCTACCTCCGCGCCCCGGCCGCCCTCCGCCGCGCCTGCGTGATCGCCAAGCAGGCCGCCGACCTGCACACCTCCACCGTCGACCAGGCCGCGGCGGCCCGCTACCTCCGCGACAGCGACCTCGACGCCCACGTCGCCGGCATGCGCTCCGCCTACCGGGCCCGCCGAGACGCCATGCTCGCCGGCCTGCCCGCCGCCCTCCCCGGAGGCAGCCGCTGGAACCGGCCCGAGGGCGGCATGTTCGTCTGGGCCACCCTCCCCGACGGCCACGACGCCACCGCCCTCCTCGCCACCGCCATCGGACACGACGTCGCGTACGTCCCCGGCGCCTCCTTCTTCTCCGGCACCCCCGACCGGGCCTCCCTCCGCCTCTCCTTCACCACCCACGCGCCCGACGAGATCGCCGAGGGGCTGGGCCGCCTGGCCAAGACCTTCGCGTGAGTCCCAGGGACCGACGAGCCCGTCGGGACCGACGAGCCCGTCCCTGACCCGTTCGGCCGTGTCGTTCGTGTCGTTGTTGGGCCGAACGGGTGAGGAGCGGGAGGATGGGGCCATGAGTAGGTACGAGAGGTACGACGTCACCGACGAGCAGTGGGAGGGCCTGGCCCAGGTCCTGCCGCTGCGCGGCCGTGACGAATGGCCGTCCAGGGTCGATCACCGCACGATCCCCGAGCAGTACGAATCCGTCGAACAGCGCCGCATGGTCGTGCTGCGGGTCCAGGTCTTCGCCGACGCCCGCGAGGTCGCCGAGTACCTCATCGCCCAGATCCCGGTCCTGCTCGACCTCACCGGCGCCGACCCGGAAGTGGCCAAGCGCGTTCTCGACTTCAGCAGCGGCGTCGTCTTCGGGCTCGGCAGCGGCATGCACCGCGTCGACCGCAACGTCTTCCTGCTCGCCCCGCCCGGGACCGAGGTCGAGAGCACCGGCGACGGCCCGGCCGGCGAGGAGGACGACGAGCCCGTCGGCGCCCCCCGCGCGAGCGTCCCCCGATCGTAGGAAGGTCATCTCGCCGTAACGGTTCGTCAGCGTCACCCCCGCGTACGTTCCGATCATGGACCTCACCGGCGGCCCCGCCCTCGCCCGCACCCCCGGCCCCCGCACCCCTGACGCCCGCGCGTCCGACACCCGTACGCCCGGCGTACGCACCCCCGACACCCGTACGCCCGACCCTCGTGTCCCTGACACCCGTACCCCTGACGCCCGTACTCCTGACACCCGCGCCCCTGGCACCCGCACCCCCGACCCTCGTCCGTCCGACCGCCGTACCCCAGGTGCTCGCACCCCGCGTCCGGACACCGTCCCTCGTCCCCGCCCGACGCCACCGCCCCCGGGTGAGGGGCCGGACTCACGTGGCGGGGTCGGTACGAAGGCGGGCGCGGGGTCCGGGGCGGTGCCGGGTGCGGCGCCTGGAGCGAGGTTCGGCACGGGGCCGGGTAGGGGATCCGGTACGGGGTCGGGCCGGGGATCCGGTACGGGGGCGGGTACGGGCCCTGCGGGATCCGGATCCCGTACGCCCGCGCTGACTCGTACGCCCGCACCTACCCCTACGCCCGCACCTGCCCCTACGCCCGCACCTGCACCGACCTCTCCAGCCGCCCCCACGCCTCTCGACCGGCGAGCCCGTTCAGGGGTCGAGGAGCAGGCCGTCGCGCGGCCCGTCGTGAGCGAACTACGCCTCTCGGCCTACGCCGGGCTTCGGCGTGCCGTCCACCCGCTCGGTCCGGTCACCCTCTTCGCCGGGCCGAGCGGCAGCGGCAAGTCCACCGTCCTCGGTGCGTACGAGGCGCTCGCCCGGCTCGGCGCGGGGGAATCGCTCGGGGAGGTGTTCCCCGACCCCGCCGCCCATGTCCCCGAGAGCGCGCTGCCCGACGCTCAGGGGCGCCGCGGCTTCCGCATCGGCTGCACGGTCGACGGGCCTGTCGGACCCGTCCGGCTCGATCTCGCCGTCCAGGCCGACCCGGAGCTCCGCATCGTCGGCGAACGCCTCACCCGCCACGGCCGCACCCTCCTCACCACCGCCCTCAGGGATCCGGGACGCAGCACCGTCCAGGCCGCCTGGCTGACGGCAGGCAGCACCCCCGTCACCCGCGCCCCGCTCCCCGACGACCTCCTCGGCACCGCCCTCCTCCCGCTGCGCGTGGCGGGCGCCACCGAGGGCCAGCGCGAGGTGCTCGCCGCCGCCGAGCAGACCGTGGTCGGCCTCCGCTCGCTCTTCCCCTGCGTCCCCGTCCCCGGCAGGATGCGCGCCCCCGTCGTCCCCGGCGAGGGCCGGCTCCTGCGCGACTGCGCCAACCTCGCCGAGGTCCTGCACCGCACCCACACCGCCTGCCCCCGCCGCCACCAGCGGCTGGCGGGCGTCGCCGCGGCGGGCTGCGCCGGTCCCGTCACCGGCATCGGCGTGCGGGAAGTCTCCGACGGCACCGTCCAGGCGGTTCTCGCCCGCGGTGCCCGCCCGGCCACCCCGCTCGAACGCCTCGGTGACGGCGAACTCCGCTACCTCGCACTGGCGTTGACGCTTCTCACCGGCCCGGGCGTCTATGCCATGGACCGGATCGCCGAGGTCCCCGACGCCATGCAGTGCCTCACCCTCCTCACCGACGACCTCGACAGGGGACTCGACTCCCGCCAGGTCACCGCGCTCCTCGGCCTCACCGCGGCCATCGCCGCCGACGGCCACATCCGGCTCGTCGGCTCGGTCGGAGAGAGCGCGGCGGTGCAAGGCCGGCAGACGGCCGGAGTCGCGGTGGTAGACCTGACGTCGTGACGGACACCGAGCACGAGCACAGGCATGAGGGCGGCCGGGGGCGCGAAGGCGACCGCGGGCGCGTGAGCGACCGAGGGGAGGCGAACGCCGACGGAGATACGGGCGCCGACGGAGATGCGGGCGGTGGCGGAGGTATGGGTGATGGCGGGCGCGACGTGGCCGGGCTTCAGCGCCGTCTCGCCGACTTCGCGGCGGCGCGCGACTGGCAGCCCTATCACACGCCCAAGAACCTGGCGGCGGCGCTCAGTGTGGAGGCCGCCGAACTCCTGGAAATCTTCCAGTGGTTGACGCCCGAGCAGGCGGACAAGGTGATGGAGGACCCGGACTCCGCCCACCGGGTCGCGGACGAGGTCGCCGACGTCCTGGCCTACCTCCTCCAGTTCTGCCATGGTCTGGGGATCGACCCGCTGGCCGCCCTGGCCGCCAAGATCGACCGGAACGAGCTCCGCTTCCCTGCCCGTAGACGGGACGGAAAGGGCGAATCGGGCAAGGGTGGCGATGATCGTCACTCTTCGGAGTGATCGCTATCCCTCGATCGAGCTGCCTGTCCACAGATTTCCGAATTCCTCTGGTGCGGGGGCTCAGGCGGCCTCACTCTGGGTAGTGGACTGAAGGGAACAGCAAGTCGCACGAACGGGGGCGGAGTTGATGGAAGCGGAGCGACTCGTCCTGGCCGGCCTGCACGCGCTGGCCGAGAGCGGGACAGCACATGACATCGTGGCGGAGGCATGGCAGGCGCGGGCCCTCGCCCAGGCGATAGGCAGTCACCTCGCGCTCTGCGGACCACTGGAGCTGCGCGGTGAGGCGCGAGGGCTCAGCGAGGCCGGGGAGTACCCGGCGTGGGGCACGGCCGGCCCCCGCGCCGCCCGGCTCACCGAGGTCGGTGACCCGCGCTCGGCGCTCACCGCTCTCGGGGAGCTCCTCGGCGAGGTCGGCATCGCGCTCGTCGGCGTGGCCTCGGTCACCGACGACGAGGGTCTGTACTGGCAGTGCATGGAGGCCATCGACGCGGCCGACGAGGCAGGCGACCGCGTCCGGGGCATGCTCCGGCGCCTCGATGTCCGAGAACAGGGACGGGCCCGCCCTCCCGACCCGCCGCCGGGCCGTGCCGGCCCCCCGCCGGCCATCTCCCACCCCAGGAACCCGACGTCCCGCACGGCCCCCGAGCCCGTGCGGGACCCGGAACCAGGGGTGAGGCTGGGGTCGGGGTCGGGGCCCGGATCAGGGCCGGGGCCCGGATCAGGGCCAGGGTCGGATCCGGGCCCGGGCCCTGACCCAGGGCTGGGATCGGGGCTCGGATCGGGGTCGGGGCTTGGACCAGGGCCTGGACAGGGATCGGATCCTGAGTGGGAGACCGGTGTGGCTCGGCAAGCGGATCGGGACGGGGAACGGGACCGAGACGGGGAGCGGGAGCGGGGACGCGACCGGGCCCGGGACCGGTGACGGTCCCGGGCCCGGGCAGCGGGGGAGGGGAGGGTCAGCGTCGCGGCTCGCCGTCTCCTCCGGCGTGACGGCCCTCATGAAGCCCATGCCCCCCCATGAAGCTCATGACGCCTACGAAGCCCATGACCCTCACCACCCTCGCGAGACTCACGACCCTCGTGGACCTCACGGCCCTCGTCGTCGGCGCGACGGCTGACGGCAGGCTCCGGCTCCGGCTCCTACTCGGGCTCCGCACGCGGCTCCGGCTCCTGCCGGTCGGCCGAGGACTGGAGGTCGGCGTCCAGCTGGGAGAGATCGGCGGAGAGTGCCGCCATCAGCTCCTCCATCTGCTGGAGCAGTCCCTTCGGGGCTCCGGGAGCCTGCTGGGCGGGCACGGACTGTGGCACCTGCTGCTCGGGCAGCGCCTGCTCCGACGCGGCTTCCTGGGACATCGCGGCCTCCTCGCCCCGGGCCCCGGCCGGCGCGGACGGGATCACGGGAGAAGAACGACGCACCGGCTGCTGCCGCCGGCACGCGGGCCGGGCGGTCCGGCTCCGCCCCGGCAAACGACGAGGCCCGGTCACGGTCACTGGCCAGCGGTGACGCGTCCCGCCAGGGGGGACGGATATTCACCCGACCGAGCCGGACGGCACCGCGCGCTGACGCGCGGCTTGACACGCACCCTTCGGTGCAGGATGGAGGTATGGATCTTCGCATCTTCACAGAACCCCAGCAGGGCGCCGACTACGACACCCTCCTCCGGGTCGCCCGCGCCACGGAGGACCTCGGATTCGACGCGTTCTTCCGCTCCGACCACTACCTGCGCATGGGCTCGTCCGACGGGCTGCCCGGGCCGACCGACGCCTGGATCACCCTGGCGGGCCTGGCCCGCGAGACCCAGCGGATCCGCCTCGGCACCCTGATGACCGCCGGCACCTTCCGGCTGCCGGGCGTCCTCGCCATCCAGGTCGCCCAGGTCGACCAGATGTCCGGCGGACGGATCGAACTCGGCCTCGGCGCTGGCTGGTTCGAGGAGGAGCACACCGCCTACGGCATCCCCTTCCCGAAGGAGAAGTTCGGCCGGCTGGAGGAGCAGCTGGCGATCGTCACGGGCCTGTGGGGGACCGAGGTCGGCAAGACCTTCTCCTACGAGGGGAAGCACTACCGCCTCGCCGACTCGCCCGCCCTGCCCAAGCCCGCCCAGAGGAAGATCCCGGTCCTCGTCGGCGGCCACGGGGCGACCCGCACGCCCCGGCTCGCGGCGCGGTACGCGGACGAGTTCAACATCCCGTTCGCGTCCCTGGAGGACACCCGCCGGCAGTTCGGACGCGTCCGGGCCGCCGCCGAGGAGGCCGGCCGGCGCGCCGACGACCTCGTGTACTCCAACGCGCTGGTCGTCTGCGTCGGCAAGGACGACGCCGAGGTGGCGCGCCGGGCCGCCGCCATCGGCCGGGAGGTGGACGAACTCAAGGCCAACGGCCTCGCGGGCTCGCCCGCCGAGGTCGTAGACAAGCTCGGCCGGTACGCGGCGGTCGGCTCCTCCCGGGTCTACCTCCAGGTCCTCGACCTGGACGACCTGGACCACCTGGAGCTGATCTCCGCTCAGGTCGCACCGCAGCTGGGGTGAGATGACGATGGCACCGGCCCGGACGTTCACGCAGGCGCTCGCCGACGGGGTGCTGGTTCTCGACGGCGGGCTCTCCAACCAGCTGGAGGCCCAGGGCTGCGACCTGTCGGACGCGCTCTGGTCGGCGCGGCTGCTGGCCGACGCGCCCGACCGGATCGAGGCGGCCCACGCCGCCTACGTCCGTGCCGGTGCCCAGGTGCTGATCACCTCCAGCTACCAGGCCACCTACGAGGGCTTCGCCCGACGGGGTCTCGGCCGCGAGGCCACGACGGCGCTCCTGCGCCGGAGCGTGTCGCTGGCCCGCGCGGCGGGGCGGGGGGAGGTCTGGGTGGCGGCCTCCGTCGGGCCGTACGGGGCGATGCGGGCCGACGGGAGCGAGTACCGGGGACGGTACGGGCTGTCGGTGCGGGAGCTGGAGCGCTTCCACCGCCCGAGGGTGGCGGCGCTCGCGGAGGCGGGACCGGACGTCCTGGCCCTGGAGACGGTGCCGGACGCCGACGAGGCGGAGGCGCTGCTGCGGGCCGCCGCCGGGTGCGGGGTGCCGGTGTGGCTCTCGTACACGGTGGCGGGCGGCCGCACGAGGGCCGGCCAGGACCTGGCCGACGCCTTCGCGGTGGCGGCCGGGAACGACCAGGTGGTGGCGGTCGGCGTCAACTGCTGCGACCCGGCCGAGGCCGCGGAGGCGGTGGCCGTGGCGGTCGCGGTCGGTGGCAAGCCCGGGCTCGCCTACCCCAACAGCGGGGAGCACTGGGACACCGGTGCCGGCGCCTGGCGGGGCCCGGCGGCCTTCGGCCCGACCGAAGCCGCCGCCCTCGCCGCCACCTGGACCGCGGCCGGCGCCCGCCTCGTCGGCGGCTGCTGCCGCGTCGGACCGGCGACGATCGCCGCCCTCGCCGGAGCGAGGGGACAGGGAGAGGGAGAGGGACGGAGGGGAGGCGACGCGAAGGGCTAGAGCGAAGGGTCCGCGGGCGATCGGGCGTGCGTCCCGGGGGGACACGGGCAGGGGCGGGGCGCGATCGTCGCCTCGTCGACGTGGACGAAACCGGTGCCGTCGTCCGTGCAGCGGAGGGCCAGGGAGAGGCGGAGGGGCCGGTCGGGCGGGGCGGTGGTGAGGGCGAGGGCGGCCTCGAAGAGGTCGTGGCCGTCGGGGCAGGCGAAGACGGGGGAGGGGAGGGGGCGGGCGGGGGTGAGGCGCCAGGGGTAGCCGTACGGGTGGACACCGCCGTCCTCGATGCCGAGCGGCAGGCAGCAGCCTTCGCAGAAGCACTCGTCACCGACGACCTCGAAGCGGTTCCCGTCGCAGGCCGGGCAGACGAGCGGAGTGATCGTGGTCCGCTCGTCGGGGTGGTGGGCGGTGACCGTGCCGCGCAGGAGGGCCGTCAGGTCGTCGTCCGTCGCGCTGTGTCCATGGGACCATCCTCGCAGCAGCCACGGCCCCGAAAATGCCTGGTGGGTGGGGTGGTGCGTGTTCATACTCGGGGGTGTGTTCCTGACGATCAGTACCACCGGCACCCCGGAGCGACCCGCGACCGATCTCGGATTTCTGCTGCACAAGCATCCCGAGCGGGCACAGGCGTTCTCGACCTCGCACGGCACCGCGCACGTGCTCTACCCCGAAGCCACCGCGGAGCATTGCACCGCGGCGCTGCTCCTGGAGGTGGACCCCGTGGCGCTGGTGCGCCGCGGCCAGGGCAAGGGGCGGGGCGGCGCCCCGGACGCGGCCCTCGCGCAGTACGTGAACGACCGTCCCTACGCGGCGTCCTCGCTGCTCGCGGTCGCCCTCGCGCAGGTCTTCAAGACGGCGCTGCACGGGGTCTGCCGGGCCCTGCCCGAGCGGGCGGCGGAGCCGTTGCCGCTGCGGATCGAGGTGCCGGTGCTGCCCGCGCGGGGTGGCGCGGAGCTGGTCCGGGATCTGTTCGGGCCGCTCGGCTGGGCGACGGTGGAGGCCGAACCGGTCGCGCTGGACGCGGAGTTCCCCGAGTGGGGCGACTCGCGGTACGTGCGGCTGGTGCTGGAGGGCGACGGTCTGCGGCTCGCGGACGCGCTGAACCAGCTCTACGTGCTGCTGCCGGTGCTCGACGACGCCAAGCACTACTGGGTGGCGCCCGACGAGGTGGACAAGCTGCTGCGGGCCGGCGAGGGCTGGCTGGCGACGCACCCCCGGCGGGAGCTGATCACCACCCGCTACCTGTCGCGCCGCCGGAGCCTCGCCCGGGAGGCGTCGGAACGGCTGGAGCTGGTCCGGCTGGCCGAGGTCGACGGGCTCGACGTCGACGACGTCGACAACGCAGTGGACGAGACGAGCGACACGGAGGAGCGGCCGGTGCCGCTCGCCGAGCGGAGGCGTACCGCGATCCTGGCCGCGCTGCGGTCGGCCGGTGCCGCCCGAGTGCTCGATCTGGGCTGCGGGCAGGGCCAGTTGGTGCAGGCGCTGCTGAAGGACGTCCGGTTCACGGAGATCGTGGGCGTGGACGTGTCGGTACGGGCGCTGACCGTGGCCGCGCGGCGGATGCGGCTGGACCGGATGGGGGAGCGGCAGGCCGCCAGGGTCTCGCTGACGCAGGGCTCGCTCGCGTACACGGACAAGCGGTTGACCGGGTACGACGCGGCCGTGCTGAGCGAGGTGATCGAGCACCTGGACCTGCCGCGGCTGCCGGCCCTGGAGTTCGCGGTGTTCGGTTCGGCCCGGCCCCGCACGGTCATCGTGACCACCCCGAACGTCGAGTACAACGTCCGCTGGGAGTCGCTGCCCGCCGGGCACGTCCGGCACGGCGACCACCGCTTCGAGTGGACCCGGGCGGAGTTCCGGGAGTGGGCCGAGGGCGTGGCGGGGCGCTACGGGTACGGGGCGGCGTTCGCCCCCGTCGGGCCGGAGGACCCCGAGGTCGGCGCGCCGACGCAGATGGCCGTGTTCACGCGCACGGGAGCGGATGACGACGAGAGGGAGAAGGGGGACCGGGCATGAGTGCGGAGAAGACCGACGTGGCTGATGCGGCCGATGTGGCTGATGCGGCTGACATGAGGGATGTGGCCGAGGTGACCGACGCGGCCGGTGGCGCCGATGTGACCGCCCCCGGCGGGAGGCGGCGGGTGCTGCCCGTCACCGATCTGTCGCTCGTCGTCCTCGTCGGCGCGACCGGCTCCGGCAAGTCGTCGTTCGCGCGGCGGCACTTCAAGCCGACCGAGGTGGTGTCCTCGGACTTCTGCCGGGGGCTCGTCGCGGACGACGAGAACGACCAGTCGGCGTCCCGGGACGCGTTCGACGTGCTGCACTACATCGTGGGCAAGCGGCTCGCGGCAGGCCGGCTGACCGTCGTCGACGCCACCAACGTGCAGCGCGAGGCGCGCCGGAGGCTGGTGGAGCTGGCGCGGGCGCACGACGTGCTGCCGATCGCGATCGTGCTCGACCTTCCCGAGTCGGTCTGCCGGGCGCGGAACGCGCTGCGGGCCGACCGGGCCGGCATGCCCGACCACGTGATCCCCCGTCACCGACGCGAACTGCACCGCGGCCTGAAGGGGCTTGAGCGGGAGGGCTTCCGCAAGGTCCACGTGCTGCGGTCGGCCGAGGAGGTGGACACGACGGAGGTGCGTCTGGAGCGCCGGTTCAACGATCTGCGCCACCTGACCGGCCCGTTCGACATCATCGGAGACATCCACGGCTGCCGGAGCGAGCTGGAGACGCTGCTCGGCCGCCTCGGCTATGTGGACGGCGCACACCCGGAGGGGCGTACGGCGGTCTTCGTCGGCGACCTCGTCGACCGGGGCCCGGACTCGCCGGGCGTGCTGCGCCGGGTGATGGGCATGGTGGCGGCCGGGAACGCGCTCTGCGTGCCGGGCAACCACGAGAACAAGCTGGGGCGCTGGCTGAAGGGCAGGAAGGTCCAGCTGACCCACGGTCTCGCCGAGACCGTCGAGCAGCTGGAGCGCGAGCCCGCCGCGTTCCGCGACGAGGTGGGCACGTTCATCGACGGCCTGGTGAGCCACTACGTCCTGGACGACGGGAAGCTGGTGGTCTGCCACGCGGGCCTGCCCGAGAAGTACCACGGCCGCACGTCGGGCCGGGTCCGCTCGCACGCGCTGTACGGCGACACCACCGGCGAGACCGACGAGTTCGGGCTGCCCGTGCGGTACCCGTGGGCGGAGGAGTACCGGGGCCGGGCGACGGTCGTGTACGGGCACACGCCGGTGCCGACGACGTCCTGGATCAACAACACGATCTGCCTGGACACGGGTGCCGTGTTCGGCGGGCGGATGACCGCGCTGCGCTGGCCGGAGCGCGAGCTCGTCGACGTGCCCGCGGAGAAGGTCTGGTACGAGCCGGCCCGCCCGCTGGCGTCGGAGGCGCCGGGCGGGCACGAGGGCCGGCCGCTCGACCTGGCCGACGTCCACGGGCGGCGGACGGTGGAGACCACGCACATGGGCCGCGTGGCGGTGCGGGAGGAGAACGCGGCGGCGGCCCTGGAGGTCATGAGCCGGTTCGCGGTCGATCCCCGGCTGCTCGCCTACCTGCCGCCGACGATGGCGCCGACGCCGACGGCGGGCGCGGAGGGCTACCTGGAGCATCCGGCGGAGGCGTTCGCCCAGTACCGGGCGGACGGCGTCGGGCGGGTCGTGTGCGAGGAGAAGCACATGGGTTCGCGGGCGGTGGCGCTGGTCTGCCGGGACGCGGACGCGGCCCGGGAGCGGTTCGGCGTGGACGGGCCGACGGGGGCGCTGCACACCCGTACCGGACGTCCCTTCTTCGACGACGCGGCCGCCACCGAGCAGGTCCTCGCCCGGCTGCGGACGGCGATCGGCGCGGCGGGGCTGTGGGAGGAGCTCGACACGGACTGGCTGCTGCTCGACGGCGAGCTGATGCCGTGGTCGCTGAAGTCGGGCGGGCTGCTGCGCCACCAGTACGCGGCGGTCGGCGCGGCTTCCGGCGCCGTCCTCCCGGAGGCCGTACGGGCACTGGAGGCCGCGGTCGCGCGCGGGGTCGAGGGGCTCGACGGCCTGCTGGCCGCGCAGCGGGAACGGGCGGTGGACGCGGGCGCGTTCACCGAGGCGTACCGGCGCTACTGCTGGCCGACGGAGGGCCTGGAGGGGGTGCGCTTCGCGCCGTTCCAGGTGCTGGCGGGGCGCGGGCGGTCGCTCGCGGACGTGCCGCACGACACGCAGCTGGGGTGGCTGGACCGGCTGGTGGAGCACGATCCGACCGGGCTGCTCCAGGTGACGCGGCGGATCGTGGTCGACACCGGCGACGAGGCGTCCGTCCGCGCGGGCACCGACTGGTGGCTGGAGCTGACCGGCGCCGGCGGCGAGGGCATGGTCGTGAAGCCGCTGGCCGCGCTCGTCCGGGACGGTTCGGGCCGCCCGGTGCAGCCGGGCGTGAAGGTGCGGGGCCGGGAGTACCTGCGGATCGTGTACGGCCCCGAGTACACCCGTCCGGAGAACCTGGCGCGGCTGCGGCAGCGCCACCTCGGCCACAAGCGCTCGCTGGCCCTGCGCGAGTACGCGCTCGGGCTGGAGGCGCTGGACCGGCTGGCGGCCGGCGAGCCGCTGTGGCGCGTCCACGAGGCGGTCTTCGCGGTGCTGGCGCTGGAGTCGGAACCGGTGGACCCGAGGCTGTAGCGGCCGGGTGGCCGGGTGGCCGGCCGGGGGCGGGCGGCCAGGGCGGCCCCCGGCCCCCGGCCCTCGACCCCGGCCCTCTGCCTCGGCCCCCGCGAGGGCTACGTCCCGGGCGGTTCAACGGAATTCGGTCGTGCGTGTGTCACGCGGTCGGCGGTCGGCTCCGTCAGGATGGGCGCATGGGATTCCATGTCGACTCCGAGACCGGCCGGCTCCGCCGCGTGATCCTCCACCGCCCCGATCTGGAGCTCAAGCGGCTGACCCCGACCAACAAGGACGCCCTGCTCTTCGACGACGTGCTGTGGGTGCGGCGGGCCCGTCAGGAGCACGACGGGTTCGCGGACGTGCTGCGCGACCGGGGGGTCGAGGTGCACCTCTTCGGCGATCTGCTGCGGGAGGTGCTCGACGTGCCGGTGGCGCGGGCGCTGGTTCTGGACCGGGTCTTCGACGAGAAGGAGTACGGGCCGCTCGCCGCCGACCATCTGCGGGCGGCCTTCGACTCGCTGGACACCGGGGCGCTGGTGGAGGCGCTGGTCGGCGGGATGACGAAGAGGGAGTTCCTCGCCGAGCACCGGGAGCCGACGTCGGTCCGGTTCCACGCGCTGGACCTCGACGACTTCGTGCTCGGTCCGCTGCCGAACCACCTCTTCACCCGGGACACCTCGGCGTGGATCTACGACGGGGTGTCGATCAACGCGATGCGCTGGCCGGCGCGGCAGCGGGAGACGGTCCACTTCGAGGCGATCTACAAGCACCATCCGCTCTTCACGGCCCCGGAGGCGGGGCCGTTCCACCACTGGTCGGAGGGGCAGGCGGACTATCCGTCGACGATCGAGGGCGGAGACGTGCTGGTCATCGGCAACGGCGCGGTGCTGATCGGGATGAGCGAGCGGACCACCCCGCAGGCGGTGGAGATGCTGGCGCGGGGGCTGTTCGCGGCGGGTTCGGCGCGGTCGATCGTGGCCCTGGACATGCCGAAGCGGCGGGCGTTCATGCATCTGGACACGGTGATGACGATGGTGGACGGGGACACGTTCACCCAGTACGCGGGGCTCGGGATGCTGCGCTCGTACACGATCGAGCCGGGGGACGAGGGGCAGGCGCTGCGGGTGACCGACCATCCGCCGGAGCAGATGCACAGCGCGATCGCGGCGGCGCTGGGGCTCCAGGACGTACGGGTGCTGACGGCGACGCAGGACGTGCACGCGGCGGAGCGGGAGCAGTGGGACGACGGCTGCAACGTGCTGGCGGTGGAGCCGGGGGTGGTGGTGGCGTACGAGCGGAACGTGACGACCAACACGCATCTGCGGAAGCGGGGCATCGAGGTGATCGAGATCCCGGGGAGCGAGCTGGGGCGGGGGAGGGGCGGTCCGCGCTGCATGAGCTGCCCGGTGGTGCGGGATCCGGTGTGAGCGGGGGGAGTGCCGGAGGGGCATCGGAGGGGCTGCCGGTGGGAGCGGGGGGACCCTTGGACGTGCTGATCGATGTGAACGGAGGGACACCCGGAGGGCTGTATAAGCATGCTGTGTTATGTATACACTTCCAAGGTCTTTCCGTACCCGCCCCGACCGCATCTCAGGAGCGCCCCCCATGGCCCTTCACCTCTCCGGCCGCCACTTCCTCAAGGAGCTGGACTTCACCGCCGAGGAGTTCCGCGGCCTGGTCGACCTCGCCGCCGAGCTGAAGGCCGCCAAGAAGGCGGGGACCGAGACACAGCGGCTGCGCGGCCGGAGCATCGCCCTGATCTTCGAGAAGACCTCCACCCGCACCCGCTGCGCCTTCGAGGTCGCCGCCGCCGACCAGGGCGCCTCCACCACCTACCTCGACCCCTCCGGCTCCCAGATGGGGCACAAGGAGTCGGTGAAGGACACCGCCCGCGTGCTCGGCCGCATGTTCGACGGCATCGAGTACCGGGGCGACAGCCAGGCCACCGTGGAGGAGCTGGCCGCCTTCGCCGGCGTACCCGTCTTCAACGGTCTGACCGACGACTGGCACCCCACCCAGATGCTCGCCGACGTCCTCACCATGGCCGAGCACACCGAGAAGCCGCTGGACGGCGTCACCTTCGCCTACCTCGGCGACGCCCGCTTCAACATGGGCAACTCCTACCTCGTCACCGGCGCCCTGCTCGGCATGGACGTGCGGATCGTCGCCCCCGAGGCGTACTGGCCGGCCGAGGAGGTCGTCGCCGCCGCCAGTGAGCTCGCCGACCGCAGCGGCGCCACGCTCACCCTCACCGAGTCCGTCGCCGAAGGCGTCCAGGGCGCCGACTTCGTCGTCACCGACGTGTGGGTCTCGATGGGCGAGCCCAAGGAGGTGTGGGACGAGCGGATCGCCGCCCTCGCCCCGTACTCCGTCACCATGGACGTCCTGCGCGCCACCGGGAACCCGGACGTGAAGTTCCTGCACTGCCTGCCCGCCTTCCACGACCTGGGCACCAAGGTCGCCCGCGAGGTCCACGACCGGCACGGGCTGACCGAGCTGGAGGTCTCCGACGAGGTCTTCGAGTCGGAGCACTCCGTCGTCTTCGACGAGGCCGAGAACCGGCTCCACACCATCAAGGCCGTCCTCGTCGCGACCATGGCGGGGCCCGCCGGAGCGTAGGATCGACCTGCTTCAGGGGGGTCCGGGCACATATGCCCGGGCCCCCCTGACGCATGTACGGACACGAACGGCACGACCACGGCCACGAACAGTACGGCCGGCAGGGCCAGAGATGAGAGCGCAGTCCCGCATGTTCTCGCGGATCAAATCCCCCCAGCAGCTGATCGCCGAATCCGGCGGTGACCTCGAAGGCCACAGCCTCAGACGCACCATGGGCCTCTTCCAGCTCGTGTGCTTCGGCGTCGGGGCGATCGTCGGCACCGGCATCTTCGTCGGACTCGCCGACAGCGTCGCCGAGGCGGGACCCGCGGTCGTCGTCTCCTTCGTCCTCGCCGCGATCACCTGTGTCTTCACCGCCTTCTCGTTCGCGGAGCTCGGCGGCGCGATCCCCGTCTCGGGCTCCTCCTACTCCTTCGCCTACGCGAGCCTCGGCGAGCGGGCCGCCTTCCTCGTCGGCTGGTGCCTGCTCCTGGAGTACGGCGTCTCCGTCTCCGCGGTCGCCGTCGGGTGGAGCCAGTACCTCGACGAACTCCTGCACAGCCTCACCGGCCTCCGGCTGCCCGACGCGCTCGCCGCCGGCCCCACCGAGGGCGGGGTGGTGAACCTGCCCGCCGTGGCCGTCATCCTGATGGCCGCGACCCTCCTCGTCCGCGGCGTCCGCGAGAGCGCCCGCGCCACCGCCGCCATGTCGATCCTCAAGATCGGCATCCTGATCGTCTTCTGCGCGATCGGCTTCTCCGCCTTCCAGGCCGGGCACCTCTCGCCGTTCGCCACCGAGGGGATGGGCGGCATCACCGCCGGCGCCTCGGTCGCCTTCTTCTCGTACATCGGCTTCGACGCCATCACCACCGCCGGCGAGGAGGTGAAGAACCCGGGCCGGAACATCCCGCTCGCCATCCTCATCTGCATCGGCGTCGTCACCGTGCTCTACTGCGCGGTCGCCCTCGCCGCTATCGGCGCGCTCGGCGCCGACGAGGTCGCCGGGAAGCCGGCCGCGCTCTCCCTCGTCGTCGACCAGGTCACCAGCTCCTCGATCGGCGGCGGGATCATCGCCTTCGGCGCGGTCGTCGCCATCGCCTCCGTCGTCCTCGCCGTCATGTACGGCCAGACCCGCATCCTGATGGCGATGTCCCGCGACGGCCTGATGCCCCGGGTCCTCGAACGGGTCTCCCCGAAGACCTCCACCCCCGTCGCCAACACCTGGATCGTCGCCGGCGTCTTCGCCGTCCCGGCCGCCTTCGCCCCGCTCGACGTGGTCGTCGGCCTCACCACCATCGGCACCCTCGCGATCATGGCCGTGGTCAACCTCGCGGTGATGGTGCTGCGCCGCCGCGAGCCCGGCCTCGCCCGCTCCTTCAGGGTGCCGCTGTACCCGCTGAGCCCGATCCTCGGCATCGGCTTCTGCCTCTACCTCGTCTGGGGCACCGGCTGGCGCACCTGGCTCGTCTTCGCCTGCTTCCTCGTGGCCGGATCCGTGCTGTACGCCGTCTACGGGCGCCGCCGCTCCCGCCTCGCCCTCACGCCCGCCGAGGGCTCCGCTGGGCGGGCACCCGGGGGAGCGTGAACCAGACCGCCTTGCCGTCCGCGGTCGGGCGGTGGCCGCAGTCGGCGCTGAGCGCCCGGACCAGCAGCAGCCCCCGGCCGTGCTCCTGCCAGGGGTCCACCTCGGCCTCCGGATCCGGGCAGACCAGCCGGCCGGGGCGGGCCGGATCGGGGTCGTGCACCTCGATCTGACAGCCGTCCGGTGCGGCCAGCAGCTCCACGACCAGCTCGATGGGCCCGTCGCCCGAGGTGTGCTCGACCGCGTTGGCCACCAGTTCGGCGGTGAGCAGCTCCGCCGTGTCGCGGTCCGGCCGGTCGGCGACGGCGGTGTCGCCCGCGCCGAGGGCGTCACGGACGAGGGCCCGGGCGATCGGGACGGCGGCGGTCGTACGGGGCAGCCGGATCCGCCGACAGGCTCCTGGTGCGGCGGGCGACGCGCCGCCGGTGACTTCAGGCATGGGAACGGGCTCCCTTGGCCGGGATGGCGGACGGGCGAGGAGGGAACGGAGGCGAGGGGGAACGGAGCGGGCCGACCCGAGACGTCCTGGTTTCCACCATAGAGGGGGGTCGATTCCCGGCCACAGAGGCCCCCCTCCTGACCCGGCGGGACCCAGGTCACCGCCGGGGCGGGACCTTCGGGGGCGGGTGGCCGTGCGCCGTACGCCGTGCGCCGTCGCGAACGACGTACGGCCTACAGGTCCTTCTCCACCGCCCGGACGTGCTCCGCGCCCCGCTCCCACAGCAGCGCGTGCAGCTCCGCGAAGACCTCGGCCGACCGCCGCCCGGGCCACCCGTCGGGCAGCAGCTCGGCCGGGAGCACGGGGTCCGCGTACGGCAGCCGGCGCCAGGCGTCCAGGGTGAGGAGGTAGTCCCGGTAGGCGTCCTCCGCCGGGCGGCCCGGCGCCGCCCGCCAGGCCGCGAGCACCGGCTCGTGACCGGCCAGGAACTCCTCGTGCAGCCGGGCGATCGCCGGCAGGTCCCACCAGCGGGCCACCGCCTCCGCCGTCGCGGTGTACCCCAGGTGCTCGCCCCGGAAGAAGTCCACGTACGCGGAGAGCTCCAGGCGCTCCAGGGCGTTGCGGGTCTCCTCGTACAGCCGGGCCGGAGCGATCCACACGCCCGGCGCCGCCGTCCCGAAACCGAGCCGGCCGAGCCGGGAGCGCAGCAGGTGCCGCTTGTGCCGCTCCTGCTCAGGGACCGAGAAGACGGCGAGGACCCAGCCGTCCGCCAGGGACGGCTCCGTACGGGCGTAGATCCGCCGGTCGCCGTCCTCCAGGAGCCGCCGGGCGTCGTCGGAGAGCGCGTACCCGGCCGAGCCGTCGGGCGTCCGGCGGGCCAGCAGCAGTCCGCGCCGCTTCAGCCGGGACACCGAGGAGCGCACCGACGGCGCGTCCACGCCGACCGCCGCGAGCAGCCGGATCAGCGCGGCGACCGGCATCGGCGTCTCCTCGGACGGTCGGCCGTAGGCGCCGTAGAGCGAGACGATCAGGGAACGGGGGGTGTGCTGCTCGGCCACGTGATCACTTTAGGCCGTGGCGCGCCACCCCGGCGGATCCGGCCCCGTCCGGCTGCGGTCCGGAACCGGGGCCGACGCCGGAGCCGGGGGTAGGGCCGGAGCCGGGGTTGAGGTCGGAGCCGGGGTTGGGGTCGGAGCCGGAACCGGAGCCCGGGCCGGGGCCGGCGTCGCGCAGGCGGTGGCGCTGGAGCTTGCCGGTGGCGGTACGGGGGAGGGCGTCGACGAAGACGACCGCGCGGGGGGACTTGTACGGGGCGAGCCGGGCGCGGACGAAGGCGCGCAGCGCGGCGGAGGTGGCGGCGTCGCGCGGCACCCCCTTCCGCACCACCGCGTAGGCGACGACGGCCTCGCCCCGCACCGGGTCCGGGCGGCCGACGACCGCCGTCTCGACGACGTCCGGATGGGCGAGCAGGACCTCCTCCACCTGGGGGCCGGCGATGGTGTGCCCGGCCGAGATGATCATGTCGTCGGCGCGGGAGACGTAGCGGAACCGGCCGCCGGGCTCGCGGACGTACCGGTCACCGGTGAGGTTCCAGCCGTGCCGGACGTACTCCGTCTGGCGGCCGTCGGCCAGGTAGCGGCAGCCGACCGGCCCGCGGACGGCGAGCAGCCCCTCCCGCCCGTCCGGCACCGGTCGCCCGTCCGGGCCCAGGACGGCGGCCTGCCAGCCGGGCACCGGCCGGCCGGTGGTGCCGGGGCGGCTGTCGGAGTCGGCGGCCGCGACGAAGATGTGCAGCAGCTCGGTGGCGCCGATGCCGTTGATGAGCCGGAGGCCGGTCCGGGCGTACCAGGCGGTCCACACCGCTTCGGGGAGGTTCTCGCCGGCGGAGACGCAGCGCCGCAGCGAGGAGAGGTCGGCGCCGGACCCCGCGTCGAGCAGGCGGAGCATCAGCCGGTAGACGGTGGGGCCGCTGAAGAGCACCGAGACCCGGTGCCGGCCGATCGCCGCGAGCAGCTGCTGGGGCCCGGCCTGGTCGAGGAGGACGGCGCTGGCCCCGGCGCGCAGCGGGAAGAACAGCAGCCCGCCGAGGCCGAAGGTGAAGGCGAGCTGCGGGGAGCCGGCGAAGACGTCGTCCGGGCGGGGCCGCAGGACGTGCGCGGAGAAGGTGTCGGCGACGGCCAGGACGTCCCGGTGGAAGTGGACGCACCCCTTGGGGCGGCCGGTGGTGCCGGAGGTGAAGGCGATCAGGGCCACGTCGTCGGCGGCGGTGTCGGCCGCCCGGTAGGGGCGGGCGGTCCGGCGGGCGGCGCGGGCGAGGAGGTCGTCGGGCTCTTCGCCGCCGTACGGGACGATGGTCAGGCCCGGTATGCCCGCGGCCCGCAGCTCGTCGAGGGCTTCCGCCGCGCAGAGCGCCAGGGAACAGGCGGCCGTCCCGGCGGCGAAGGCGAGTTCGGCGGCCCGCTGCTGGGGCGGGACGGACACGGCGATCCCCCCGGCCTTCACGACCGCGAGCCAGCAGGCGGCGAGCCAGGGGGTGGTCGGCCCGCGCAGCAGCACCCGGTTGCCGGGCCGCAGGCCGAGGTCGCCGGTGAGCACGTGGGCGATCCGGTCCACGTGCGCGCGCAGCTCGCCGTAGCTCCAGACGCCGCCGTCCCCGTCGTGGAAGGCCGGCCGTCCGGCGCCGAACCGCTCCGTCGTGGTGTCGAGGAGTTCGGCGGCGCAGTTGAGCCGTTCGGGGTACGAGAGGCCGGGCAGCCCGAAGACCAGCCGGGGCCACTGGGCGGCGGGCGGCAGCCGCTCCCGGGCGAAGGCGTCGGTGTGTCCGGAGGGGGTCAGCTCCATGGTCCCTGCCCTCCGCCCGCGGCCCTGGGGCCGCCTCCGAGACGTATCGATGGGATGACGGACGTCACCGACCCGAGACGGGGCGGGGTCGTGGCACCGCCAGGTCCGGGCCGGGGACGGCGACCGGGACGCCCGAGGGCGTCGAAGAGAGCCCACATGCCCGCATTCTCACCCGAACCGGACGGAAGCACCCTGCGAACGGTGGCGGGGCGTCGCCGGGCCATGGGAGCACGGGGTGCGGCGTCGGGCTTTCGGGGGTACGGTGCCGGGCTTCACGCGTACGGTGCCGGGCTTCAGGAACGCGGAACTTCGCGCCCCGCGCGGTGAGCCGTACGCGCCGAACTGGGCCCCGCCCGGCGCCCGATGACGTCCGAGGGCGACGGGAGCGGCCGGCGCTTGATCGACTGGTCGCCGACGAGGGCCGGGCTTAGGGTCGAAAGGTGGACCGACCGGCCCACGGCTCCTGCGGTGAGGGCGCTTGCGCCATGAACGAATCATGAGTAGCACACCGAAGCCGAAGACTCCGGCGGTGGACCCGACTTCCGGCGGCTCGGGCGACGGCAAGGGCATCGCGCTCTTCGTCATCGCCTCCTGCCAGCTGATGGTCGTCCTCGACATCACCATCGTCAACATCGCGCTTCCGGACATCCAGCGCTCCCTGGACTTCTCGACCACGAGCCTGGCCTGGGTGGTCAACGCCTACACGCTGACCTTCGGCGGCCTCCTGCTGCTGGGCGGCCGCGCCGGCGACATCCTCGGCAGGCGGAGGGTCTTCATCTTCGGCGTCCTGCTCTTCGGACTCGCCTCCCTGCTCTGCGGTCTGGCCCAGAGCGAGTGGCAACTCCTCGCGGCCCGGGCCCTCCAGGGCGTCGGCGGCGCCATCTCCTCGCCGACCTCCCTGGCCCTCATCACCTCCAACTTCGACGAAGGCCCCGAGCGCAACCGCGCCTTCGGGGTGTTCGCGGGAGTCTCGGCCGGCGGCGGCGCCATCGGACTCGTCGCCGGCGGCATGCTGGTGGAGTGGCTCGACTGGCGCTGGATCTTCTTCGTCAACGTGCCGATCGCCCTGGTCATCGCACTACTGACGCCACGTCATGTCAAGGAGTCCGAGCGTCATCCCGGCCACTTCGACCTCACGGGCGCGCTCACGGCCACGCTCGGCATGGTCGCCCTCGTGTACGGCTTCATCCGTGCCGCCCAGGAGGGCTGGCGCGATGTGCTCACGATCGGCTCGTTCGTCGCGGCGGTGGTGCTCCTCACGGCGTTCATCCTCGTCGAGCGCCGCTCGCAACAGCCCATCACGCCCCTGCACATGTTCGCCGACCGCAATCGCTCGGGCACCTACGCGATCATGCTCTGTCTCGCGGCGGCCATCTTCGGGATGTTCTTCTTCCTGACCCTCTTCGTCCAACAGGTGCTGGACTTCAGCCCGTTGCGGACCGGCCTCGCCTTCCTGCCGGTCAGCGCGATCATCGCGGTGGGCGCGGGCCTGACCTCCAACCTGCTGCCCCGCTACGGTCCGAAGCCCTTCATGGTGACGGGTTCGCTCCTCGCCGCGGCGGGACTGGCCTGGCTGACCCTCACCGACGTGCACTCGACCTAC
Organism: Streptomyces sp. NPDC004435; assembly: GCF_042873895.1. NCBI lineage: Bacteria > Bacillati > Actinomycetota > Actinomycetes > Kitasatosporales > Streptomycetaceae > Streptomyces > Streptomyces sp. NPDC004435. The sequence continues at coordinate 279,621 of NZ_JBIAMB010000006.1, forward strand.
AGCGGCAGCATCCTCGGTCCGATCCTGGTCTTCGGCCTCGGCATGGGTCTGATGTTCGTCTCGCTGACGATCATGGCGCTGTCCAACGTCGAACAGCGCGAGGCCGGCGCCGCGTCCGGCATCCTCAACGCGACCCAGCAGGTCGGCGGTTCGCTGGGCCTCTCGATCCTGGTCACCGTCTTCGGCACGTACAGCCGGAACGAGGCCGATGTGCAGGTGCCCGCCTTCCTCTCCCAGGCGGGCCCCCTGGAGAAGGCCGAGTTCGCCCGCACCGGCGAACTCCCGCCGCCCTACGCCGACCAGGTCCTCACCTCCGGCGTCTCGGCGGGCTTCGTCACGGCGGCGATCTTCGCCGTGGTCGCCGCCCTGATCGCCCTCTTCGTCATCGAGACCCGCGCCTCCGACCTCGAACGCCTCAAGGGCGGCGGGGTGATGCCGGGTGGCGGCGGATAGCGACGACGCCTCAGTCACCCTCCCGCTCGAAGGCACGGAGCAGGTCCGCCGCGATGCTCACCGCGATCGTGGCGGGCTCCTTGCCGGTGATCTCGCGGATGCCGACCGGGGTCTTGATCCGGTCGATGGCGGTGTCCTCATGCCCGCCCTCGGTGGTCAGACGGTGCCGGAAGCGGGACCACTTGGCGGCCGAGCCGATCAGCCCGATCGAACCCAGACCGTCGGTGCGCAGCGCGGCGTCGCACAGGGCGGCGTCCTCCGCGTGGTCGTGAGTCATGATCAGGACGTGTGTCCCGGACGGGAGTTCCGCGAGCACCTGCTCGGGAAGGAGCGGCGTGTGGTGCACGTGGATCTGCGCCACCGCGTCCGCGAGGACTCCGAGCCGTTCGTCGGTGAGCATGTCGGGGCGGCTGTCCACCAGATGCAGATCGAGATCGTGGCGGGCCAGGATGCGGGCCAGTTCGAGACCGACGTGCCCGACACCGAAGACGGCGACCGCCTGGACCACCGGAAGCGGTTCGAGCAGGACCGAGACGGCGCCGCCGCAGCACTGGACTCCGTGCGGACCGGTGACCTTGTCGTTCAGGGCGAACTCGATGAGTTCCGGCTCCGCCCCCGGCATGCCGTTCAGCTCGCGCGAGCGGTCGATCGCCACGGCCTCGATGTTTCCGCCGCCGATCGAGCCCCAGGTCTCGGTCCGACCCACGACGAGCTTCGCGCCGGCCCGCCGGGGCGCGTGGCCGCGCACGGTCGCGACGGTCACCAGCACGCCGGGTTCCCGGCGTGCCCGCAACCGCGCGACCGCGGAGACCCAGGTCATGTCAGGCATGGCTCAGAGCGCCGGTGCCGAGAGGGCTCCCGTCTCCGTCGCGCCGCGCTCCGCCCCCGCGGGCGGCCTCGATCGCCCAGTACACGGCCTCCGGGGTGGCGGGGGAGGCGAGTTCCACGCTGACGCCGTCCGGCCCGAACGCCGCGGCGGCCTGGCGCAGGGCCTCCCGCACCGAGAACGCGAGCATCAGCGGGGGCTCGCCCACCGCCTTGGAGCCGTAGACCGCGCCCTCCTCGGTGGCCCGCTCCATCAGCCGGACGTGGAACTCCTCGGGCATCTCCGAGAAGCTCGGCAGCTTGTACGTGCTCGCCGCCTGCGTCAGCAGCCGGCCCCGGTGCGGTCCCTCGCCGGTGTCCCACCGCAGGTCCTCCAGCGTGAGCCACCCCGCGCCCTGCACGAAGCCGCCCTCGACCTGGCCGATGTCGATCAGCGGGGAGAGGCTGTCGCCGACGTCGTGCACGATGTCGACCCGCCGGATGCGGTACGCGCCGGTGAAGCCGTCCACCTCCACCTCGGTCGCGGCGACTCCGTAGGAGAAGTACTTGAACGGGGAGCCCCGGAAGGTCTTCGCGTCCCAGTGCAGGCCCTCGGTCCGGTAGAAGCCGGCCGCCGACAGCTGGACCCGCTGGAAGTACGCGGTGCGCACCAGCTCGTCCCAGGCCAGCTCCTCCTCGCCGCCCAGGACGCGGGCGACGCCGTCCACGATCCGTACGTCCGAGGCACTCGCCCCCAGCCGGGTTCCGGCGACCTGGAGCAGCCGCTCGCGCAACTGCTCGCAGGCGTTCTTCACCGCTCCGCCGTTGAGGTCCGCGCCGGCGCTCGCGGCGGTGGCGGAGGTGTTGGGGACCTTGTCGGTACGGGTCGGGGCCAGCCGCACCTTGTGCAGCGGGATGCCCAGGGTGGTCGCGGCCACCTGGAGCATCTTGGTGTGCAGGCCCTGGCCCATCTCGGTGCCGCCGTGGTTGATCAGGACCGAGCCGTCCTTGTAGATCAGCACCAGCGCGCCGCCCTGGTTGAAGGCGGTGAGGTTGAACGAGATACCGAACTTGATCCCGGTGACCGCGAGCGCCCGCTTGGTGTGCGGGTGGGCGGTGTTGAAGGCCGCGATCGCGTGCTGCCGCTCGGCGACACCGGCGTCGTCCTTGACCTGCCGCCAGAGGGCGGAGATGCGTTCGGCCTGGGTGACGGGCTGGCCGTACGGGGTGGTCTGGCCCTGGCCCGGCCGGTAGAAGTTCCGCTCCCGCAGTTCCATCGGGTCCAGGCCGAGCAGGGGCGCGCACCGGCCGAGGATGTCCTCGATGACCAGCATGCCCTGGGGGCCGCCGAAGCCGCGGAAGGCGGTGTTGGAGACCTTGTGGGTGCGGGCGACCCGGCCGGCGACGCGCGCGTGGGGGATCCAGTAGGTGTTGTCGATGTGGCAGAGCGCCCGGGCGACCACCGGTTCGGACAGGTCCAGGCTCCAGCCGCCGTCGGCGGTCAGGGTCGCGTCCAGGGCCTGGATGCGGCCCTGGGCGTCGAAGCCGATCTTCCACTCGGCGTGGAAGCCGTGGCGCTTGCCCGACATGGTCAGGTCCTGGGTCCGGTTGAGCCGGACCCGGACCGGGCGGCCGGTCAGCCGGGCGCCGAGCGCGGCGACGGCCGCGAAGCCGTGCGGCTGCATCTCCTTGCCGCCGAAGCCGCCGCCCATGCGCAGGCACTGCACGGTGACCTCGTGGCTGTGCAGGCCGAGCACGTGCGCGACGATCTCCTGCGTCTCCGAGGGGTGCTGGGTGCTGCTCTGGACGAACAGCTGGCCGTTCTCGTCGACGAGCGCCAGGGCGGCGTGCGTCTCCAGGTAGAAGTGCTCCTGGTCGGAGAAGGTGAACGTGCCGGTGAACACATGGGCGGAGTCGGCGAATCCGGCGTCGATGTCACCGGTCGTCATCACGGGGCGGGCGCCGTGGAAGCTCTCGGCCGCGATGGCGTCCCGCAGCGAGATCAGCGAGGGCAGCTCGTCGAGCTCCACCTCGACGGCCGCCGCGCCGAGCCGGGCCGCCTCCAGGGTCTCGCCCAGCACCCAGGCGACCGCGTGGCCGTGGAACATGACCTCGTCGGGGAAGAGCGGTTCGTCGTGCTTCATGCCGGCGTCGTTGACTCCGGGCACGTCCGCCCCGGTCAGCACGCGGACCACCCCGGGCACGGCGAGCGCGTGCTCGGTGCGCAGCGCGGTGATCCGGCCGTGTGCCGTCATGGCCTGCACCGGATAGGCGTGCAGGACGTCCTTGGTGCGGTGGACCAGGTCGTCGGTGTACAGCGCGGCCCCGGTGACGTGCAGGCCGGCGCTCTCGTGCGGCATCGGGACGCCGACGACGGGCTTGCTGGGGCGTTCGGACAGATGACTCATGACGACACCGCCTCGGTGGTCTGTGCGTACAGCTTCAGCAGGCTCCGGCCGAGCATCGCGGCACGGTACGCGGCGCTGGCACGATGGTCGTCCATCGGCGTCCCCTGGGCCGAGAGCACCTCGGCCGCCGCCTCGACGGTCCGTGCCGTCCACGGCCGTCCCTCCAGGGCCGCCTCGGCGGCCAGGGCGCGGATCGGGGTCGCGGCGACCCCTCCGAGACCGATGCGCGCCGTCCGGACGACGCCGTCCTGGACGTCGAGGGCGAAGGCGACGGCCACGCTGGAGATGTCGTCGAAGCGCCGCTTGGCGATCTTGTGGAAGGCGGTGACCGGCGCCAGGGGCAGCGGGACGCGCACCGCACGGATCAGCTCACCGGGGCGGCGCACGCTCTGCCGGTACCCGGTGAAGTAGTCGGCCAGCGGGACCATGCGCTCGCCGTCGGCGCCGGCGAGCACCACCGACGCCTCCAGGGCCAGCAGCACCGGCGGGCTGTCGCCGATGGGGGAGCCCGTGCCCAGATTGCCGCCCAGGGTGGCGCTGTTGCGGATGAGCCGGGAGGCGAACTGCGGGAACAGTCCGGCCAGCAGCGGGACCCGGCCGTCGAGGCGCCGCTCGATCTCGGTGAGGGTCAGCCCCGCCCCGATCTCGATGTGGTCCGGCTCGACGCGCAGCTCCCGCAGTTCCGGCAGGCGGTCGACCGCGACGACGCAGCTCGCCCGGCGGGACCGGATGTTCACCTCGACGCCCCAGTCGGTGCCGCCGGCCACCACCACCGCGTCGGGCCGCTCGCGCAGCGCGCGCAGTGCCCCGTCGAGCGTGTCCGGCCGCAGGAAGGTGCTGCCGTCGCGGGTGTACGCGGTGGCCGCCGGCGCGGGCGGCGCCTGCTCACGGCGCTGCGCCAGCCGGTCGCCCTCCTCGGGCGCGCCGACCGCGAACGCGGCGTCGCGGATGGGGCGGTAGCCAGTGCAGCGGCACAGGTTCCCGCTGAGGGCGTGCAGATCGAAGCCGTTGGGCCCGTGCTCGGGGTCCCCGGCCGACGGGTGCCCGGTCGCGCAGCGCTCGGGCCGGTAGTACTCGGCCGCCATGCTGCAGACGAACCCCGGTGTGCAGTAGCCGCACTGGGAGCCGCCGCGCACGGCCATCTCCTCCTGTACGGGGTGCAGCACGGGCGGCGCGCCGCCCTCGCCCCCGGTGGCGAGCCCTTCGGAGGTGACGACCTCCTGCCCGTCGAGCGCCAGGGCCGGCACCAGGCAGGCGTTGACCGCCACCCAGTCCGTGGGCCTGCTCACCCCCGGGCGGGCCACGAGCACCGAACACGCCCCGCACTCGCCCTCGGCACAGCCTTCCTTGGTCCCGGTGAGCCCGCGCTCACGCAGGAAGTCCAGCACCGTGGTGTGGGGCGAAGCCGGTTCGATCGGCGTCTCTTTCCCGTTGACCGTGATGCGTGGCGTCACCATGTTGTTCCCTCGTCTCGGAGCACGGTGGTTGTGATCGTCCCAGTCGCCATGTGCAGGAGCTTTCTCTTTCGGCGGCGCAGCTCAGGAAACCGGCAGTAGGCGGGCGCGCGAGGGGCGCCGGCGGCCGGTGAAGAAGAAAACGAGAAGACCCGGTGCCGGGATCCGGCACACGGGAAAAGGGGACGGCCGCGTCAGCAGCCGTGCGCTACACGACCCGGAGTCCAGGCGGTCTCGTGAGCGAGGCGGGGCGTCGCGGAGAGGGTGGACATCATCCGGACTTCGCCTCCTTTCAGAACTCTCACCGACCAGTGCGCGCTCGAAGCTACGTCGCCGCAGGTCCCACGGTCAAGAGCCGTCGAGGACGGCAAGGGACGGCGGCGCCCTTCCGCCCTGGCGTGTCGCGCGGGGCGGAAGGGCGCGGAGTCGGCTCCGGAGGGTCGGATGCCCCGGGAGGACCCGGTGGGCGCGACGCGGGGACGGCGCGGGCCCCCTCCTGGCCCTAGGTGTATTGACCCGCAGCGTTGTTGACGCGGCTGATGGGCGGGTGGTCAGGCCGGTGCGATGACCGGATCCGGCGCGGCTGCCACGCGCCGATCGCGGTACCACTCGGCGATCACGAAGGCCAGGTCGAGGGCTTGCGAGGGGTTGAGGCGGGGATCGCAGGCGGACTCGTACCGGTGGGAGAGCATCCCTGGGGCGATGGTGTGGCTGCCGCCCAGGCATTCGGTCACGTCCTCGCCGGTCAGCTCCAGGTGGACGCCGCCGGGATGGGTGCCCAGGGAGTGGTGGACCTCGAAGAAGCCCTTCAGCTCGTCGGCGATGGTGTCGAGCCGCCGGGTCTTGCGCCCGTCCTCGCCGATGAAGGTGTTGCCGTGCATGGGATCGCTCACCCAGCAGACCGGGGCTCCCTCGGACGCCACCTTCTCCACCAGGAGCGGCAGCGTGTCGCGGATCCGCTCGGCGCCCATACGGACCACGAAGGTCAACCGCCCCGGCTCCCGGTCCGGGTCGAGCAGTTCCACGTACCGGAGCACTTCGTCCGGCGTGGTGCCCGGACCCAGCTTCACCGCGACCGGGTTGGCGATCCGGGTGAGGAACTCCACGTGCGGACCGTCGGGGCGGCGGGTGCGCTCGCCGATCCAGAGCAGGTGCCCGCTGGTGGCGTAGGTGCGGCCGCTCTCCGGGTCAGTACGGATGAGGGCGCGCTCGTAGTCGAGCAGCAGGCCCTCGTGACTGACGTGGAAGTCGGCGCCGGCGAGTGCCCGGGTGTCGCCGCCGCAGGCGCGCAGGAAGTTCAGGGCCCGGGTGATCTCGTCGGCCACCCGCTCGTAGCGGCGGCCCCCGGGGGTGGCGGCGACGAACGAGCGGTTCCAGTCGTGGACCTGCGCGAGATCGGCGAAGCCACCCTTGGCCAGGGCTCGCACCAGGTTGAGGGTGGCCGCCGACGTCTCGTACATCCGCCCCAGCCGTGCCGGGTCGGGGGTGCGCTCCCGGGCGGTGAAGCCGGGGGCGTTGACCGCGTCGCCGCGGTAGGAGGGCAGCTCGACGTCTCCGCGCCGCTCGACGGGGAGGGATCGGGGCTTGGCGTACTGGCCCGCCATCCGGCCCACCTTGACCACCGGCAGGGCGGACGCGTGGGACAGGACCACCGCCATCCGCAGCAGGGTGCGCAGCTTGCCCTCGACGGACTCCTGGGTGACGCCCGCGAAGGTCTCGGCGCAGTCGCCGCCCTGGAGAAGCAGCGCCTCGCCCCGGGCGACGGTGCCGAGCCGTTCGCGCAAGCGGTCGCACTCCGCGGGGAAGACCAGCGGCGGCTCTCCGGCCAGCCGCTCGGTCACCTCGCGGAGCCGTGCCGCATCGGGCCAGTCGGGCTGCTGGTCGTCAGCTCCGGCGCGGGCCCGACGCTCCGGGTGCTCCGTGCCGGCTCCGTGCCGTTCCATGCTGTCCACATTTTCCTCCCCTGAACCGTGGCGATATCAGCCCAGTTCCTTCGAGGTTTTCCCGTCAAGGCTGAATCGAATTGGTCCGGTTCGCCGCCCCGCTCTTGGTCCGGATGCTCCCCGCCGGGCTCGATCCGTTGTTTTCTGGCACGGACCGGCGGTTCTCCGGAATCTTTCCCGGGGAACCGCGGAAAAGCGTGAACGGCGAGAAGAGCGAGGAAGATCTGACGATGACGAGCAGCGCACCGGTCCGTGTCCGTGTCACGGCGTCGGACGTACCACCGCACGATCCGCTCGACCTGTACGAGGAACTGCGCGGCATCCACCCGGCCGAGGAGCTCTTCCTCTTCGAGAACGCCTCCGGCACCGGCCGCGACCCCGACCGGGCCGTCGTCGGCTGCGGGCGGCTCCTCGACATCCGGGTCTCGGGCGGCACCGGTCCCTCCGTCCGGATCCGGGTGGAGGGCGAACCACTGCTCGTCGAAGCGCTGTCGGCGAAGGCCGGCGAACTGGGCCTTCGGCGCGACGCCGCCACGGCCCCCGCCGGACGCGGATCGCTCGCGGAGTTCACCGCCGGCGAACCCGGCGCCCTGTGGGCCTTCCTGGAAGCCGCCCGGAGCGGACTGTGTCACGTCGACACCGAACTACCGCCGCACCAGTACACGTTCGGCTTCCTCACCACACTCGCCTACGAGTCCACCTGGTACATGGAGGAGCTGGGGGAACGCACCAAGCCCGCCCGCGGCCCCGACCTCACCCTCACCCTCTTCCGCGAGACCGTCTGGTACGACCGGGCCGCCGGGACGGTGACCCGGCTGCGCGGTGAGAGCACCGCCTTCTCGCCGCCCCGGCCCGCGGGCTCTCCGGACGCCCCGGAACTGGAGGAGGCGGCCCGGCGGGCCGCGTCGCGGAAGCCGGTGACGGAGGCCCCGGACGTGCCGCCGCCGCTCTCGGTGCGGGACTCCGTGGAGCGGGACACCTTCCTGCGGTGGGCGGATCGCTGCCTGGAGCACATCCGGGTCGGCGACATCTACCAGATCCAGGTCGGGCACCGCATGGACGTGCGCACCGAAGCCGCGCCGTCGGACGTGTACCGGCGGCTGCGCGCCCGCAACCCCTCGCCGTACATGTATCTGGTGCCCCGTGCGGAGAGGCTGCTCATCGGTGCGAGTCCGGAGCTCTTCTTCCGGCTGGAGGACGACCGGATCACCATGCGTCCCATCGCCGGCACCGCCCCCCGGAGCGCCGACGAGGCCGAGAACGAGCGGCGCGTGAAGGAGATGCGGGAGTCCACCAAGGAACAGGCGGAGCACATCATGCTGGTCGACCTGTGCCGCAACGACATCGGGCGGGTCTCGCGGGCCGGCACGCTTCCCGTGGACAGCCTCATGGAGGTGGAATCCTATTCGCACGTCTTCCACCTGGTGTCCACGGTCTCCGGCCGGGCGGCCGAGGGCGTCACCCCCTGGGAGGTGGTGCGCGCGACCTTCCCCGCGGGCACGATGACCGGCGCGCCGAAGATCCGTGCCATGCAGATCGCCGACACCCTCGAACACGAACCGCGCGGCGCGTACGCGGGTGCCGTCGGACTCCTCGACGTGCGGGGGTGGAGCGAACTCGCCCTGTGCATCCGGACGGTGGAGTACGACGGGGTCGGCACGTACTCCACCCAGAGCTCGGCCGGGTTCGTGGCCCAGTCCGAGCCGGCCGCCGAGTGGCGGGAGACGCTGGCGAAGATGGGGGCCGCCCACTGGGCGCTCACCGGTGAGGAGCTGCTGCCGTGAAGGTGCTGTTGATCGACGCGTACGACAGTTTCGTCCACATCATCGACAGCTACCTCCGCGCCCTCGGCGCCGAGACGACGGTGGTCCGCTCGGGGACCCGGTCCGCGGACGAACTGGCGGCCCTGGGAGCGGACGCGGTGGTCCTGGGACCCGGGCCGGGCCACCCGGCCGACTCCGGCCACGTCGAGCTCGTCCACCGCTTCGCGGGCGCCGTGCCGCTGCTCGGGGTCTGTCTGGGACACCAGGCGATCGCCCTGGCCTACGGGGGCCGGATCGAGGTGGCGGAGCAGGTGATGCACGGCCGCACCAGCATCGTGCGGCACGACGGCGCCGGCCTCTTCGAAGGGCTGGGCAACACGCTGGAGGCGACGCGCTACCACTCCCTGATCGTGACCGACCCCCTGCCGGAGCCGCTGACGACCACCGCCGTCAGCGTCGACCACGGCTATGTGATGGCCCTCGCGCACCGCGAACTCCCCGTCTTCGGAGTGCAGTTCCATCCCGAGAGCATCATGACGACGGGCGGCCCACGGCTTCTGGAGAACTTCCTTGCGTCGGCGGCCCCCACCCGCGCCCTCACCGCCCGTTCGTGACCTCGCCGATCAGGCGGACGGCCTCGGTGACGCCCGAGAGGGGCAGGTGGGCGTGCCCCACCACCAGTGCCGGAGCCGTCGGCCGGGGCGCCGCGGAGAAGGCCGCGCCGCCCCGGAGCAGAACCCCGCGCCGCCGCGCCCCGGCCACCAGCGCGGCCTCGTCCGTGCGCGGCGGCAGGCGCACCCAGGTGTGCAGGCCGGCGGCGGGACCCGTGACGGCCGCGCCCGGCAGCCGGGCCCCCACGGCCTCCCGCAGCGCCTCGGCGCGGTCGGCGCAGCGTCGCGCCAGCCGGCGGACGTGCCGGTCGTAGAGACCACTGCGCAGCAGTTCGGCGAAGGCTCGCTGAGTGAGGGCGTCACCGCCCAGGTCGTGGCGCGCGCGGACCTTCAGCAGGTCGTGCAGCAGCTCCTCGGGGGCGGTGAGCCAGCCGAGCCGGAGCCCGGGGTCGAGAAGCTTGCCCGCCGTGCCCGCGTGGATGACGCGGTCGGGGGCGAGACGCTGGAGCGCGAGCGGGCGGGGTGTCCGCTCGTCGTACCAGAGCCCGCCGTCGTAGTCGTCCTCGATGATCCAGCCGTCGACCGCGCGGGCCCAGCGGACCAGGGCCTCGCGGCGCGCGGCGGAGAGCACGACGCCGGTCGGGAACTGGTGGTTCGGGGTGAGGAGGACGGCCCGGGCACCGGTCGCGCCGAGCGCGTCGACGTCGATGCCCTCCTCGTCCACCGGGACCGGTACCGGCCGGAGGGCGCCGCTGTTCCGGACGAACCGCCGCTGACCGGGATGGGAGGGGTCCTCCACGGCCAGCTGGGTGACCCCCCGGGCCGGCAGGGCGACACACAGCAGTGCCAGCGCCTGGGCGAAGCCGGAGACCACCAGGACCGTGTCCGGAGTGGCGCGCACCCCCCGCAACCGGCCCAGGTGACGGGCGAGTTCGAAGCGCAGCTCCGGCTCTCCGGCAAGCGGCGGATAGGCGGGCGCGGGCGAGCGGGGCGAGGTCAAGGCCCGCTCGTAGGCGGTGAGCCACTCCCGGTGCGGCACCCCGGGGGCGTTGTGGCCGCCCGGGCGCAGGTCCCACCGCACCCGCCCGGTCGGGGCCTCGTCGAGCAGTACGGGGACGACGGTGTCCCGGCAGACGTGACCGGTCACCCGGGTCCCGGCGCCGCGCGCGGCCTCCAGATAGCCCTCGGCGGCGAGTTGGGCGTACGCCTCGACGACGACGCTCCGCGAGACGCCGAGGTCGGCGGCGAGCAGGCGGGAGGCGGGGAGACGGGTGCCGGGATGGAGACCGCCCTGCCGGATCTCCTCCCTGATGAATTCCTGTATCTGGGCCGTCAGTGATTCGCCGGAATCACGGGAGATGTCGATGGAGAGATGCAGTCCCATACTTTCCCAGACCTTTCTACAGGTGCTCTCCCACGGACGTGGAGCACGACTTCCGTTCTCTTCGCGGATTGGACCGCAAGGGTGCCCGGGAATTGGTCTGTCGGCTCCGGATCGCACCCCCGCAAACTGGTCGACGGAACTCATCCGGCGCCCGGGAGGGGAATTCACGTGACCGTACGGCCGACGAACCGAACATGGCCCGCGCTATTGGAGACGCTTCTGGAGGGCGTCGGACTGACGGCCGACGACACCGACTGGGCGATGGAGCGGATCATGGCGGGCGAGGTGGGGCCGGCCGCGCTGTCCGGTCTGCTCGTCGCGCTGCGGGCCAAGGGCGAGAGCGTCGACGAGGTCGAGGGGTTCACCCGGGCCATGCTCCGCGGCGCCCTCCCGCTCGTCGTGGACGGCCCCACCCTGGACATCGTCGGGACCGGTGGGGACGGCTCGCACAGCGTCAACATCTCCACCATGGCCGCACTCGTCGCCGCCGGCGCGGGTGCCAAGGTGGTCAAGCACGGCAACCGCTCGGCGTCGTCCCGGTGCGGCTCCGCCGACGTCCTGGAGGAACTGGGCGTGACGCTCGACCTGCCGCCCGGGACGGTGGCGGAGATCGCCGAGGAGGCGGGTATCACCTTCTGCTTCGCGCCCGTCTTCCACCCGGCGCTGCGGCACGCCGCCGCACCGCGCAAGGAACTGGGCGTGCGCACGGTCCTCAACCTGCTGGGACCGCTGTGCAATCCGGCCGCGCCTGCCGCACAGGCGGTCGGCGTGGCGGCGGCGGAGGCCCTGCCGCTGGTCGCCGGAGTGCTGGCGAGGCGCGGCACCTCGGCGCTGGTGTTCCGCGGCGACGACGGCATGGACGAACTGACGGTGACCACCACCTCCCGGGTGTGGACGGTCCACGAGGGCCGGACGAGGGAGGAGGTCCTCGACCCGCGCGACCTCGGGCTGCGCCGGTACGGACCCGAGGAACTGCGCGGCAGCGACCCGGCGGAGAACGCCCGGGCCGCCCGCCGGCTCCTCGACGGAGCCGAGGGGGCCGTACGGGACGCCGTGCTGTTGTCCGCCGCGGCCGGCCTCGCCGCGGCGAGCCCTTCCCCGGCCCCCCTCCTCGACCGGCTCGCGGACGGCCTGCGGCGCGCGGCCGAGTCGATCGACTCCGGTGCGGCGGCAGGCGTCCTGGAACGCTGGAGCGCCCTGACCGCCAAGCGCGCGGAGCGAGCCTGACCGGACCCGCGGCCCCGGCACCGTCCGCAAGGGGCCGGACGGTGCCGACGGTGGCACGGCCGGGAGGCCGGGGCCCGGCAGGCGGGGGGTCATGCCGCCGGGAGCGGCGGGGTGCGGCGGCCTGCCCCGGTGAGGGCCGCGACCGCGGCGGACGGGTCGCCGTGAGTGACGAGGGTGGTGCCGACCAGGACGGCGTCGGCGCCGAGAGCGGCGCAGCGCGCCGCGTCCCCGGGACCCCGGATGCCCGATTCCGCGACCCTCACCACGTCCGCGGGCAACCCGGGGACGACGCGTGCGAAGGTGTCCCGATCGACCCGCAGGGTGCGCAGGTCGCGGGCGTTGACGCCGACCACCCGGGCACCGGCGGCGACGGCGCGCTCCGCCTCCGCCTCGTCGTGCACCTCGACCAGCGCGGTCAGCCCGGCCTCCGCCGCGACCGCCAGCAGCTCCGCGAGGCGCGGGCCGCCGAGGGCGGCGACGATGAGCAGGACCAGGTCTGCGCCGTGCGCCCGGGCCTCCCACACCTGATACGGGTCGACGACGAAGTCCTTGCGCAGGACGGGCACGCGGACGGCGCTGCGGACGGCGTCGAGGTCGGCGAGGGAGCCGCCGAACCGGCGCCCTTCGGTGAGCACGCTGATCGCCCCGGCCCCGCCGGCCACATAGGCGGCGGCGAGGGCCGCGGGGTCGTCGATCGTCGACAGTGGGCCGAGCGCCGGGCTGATCCGTTTGATCTCGGCGATCACCCGCAGCCCCGCCGGGTCGCGGAGCCACGCGGCGGCGTCCTTCGCCGTGCCGTGGGCCCGCGCCCGGTCCCGTACCGCGTCGAGCGGAAGGGCCCGGCGGCGGTCGGCGGCGTCCTCGGCGGCGCCCCGCACCAGGTCGTCGAGGACGCTCATCGTCCGCTCCGGGGGCCGGAGGGCTCGACGGAGAGGGCGTGTCGGAAGACGTGGTGAGGGTCCCAGCGTCGCTTGACCTCGCTCAGCCGGGGGAGGTTGGAGCCGAAGTAGAGCTCCTGCCAGGGGATGCCCGAGCGGTTGCGGGCGGGGTCCTTGAGGTCGGTGTCGGCGTAGTTGACGTAAGCGCCCCCGGTCGACGCTCCGGGGGCCGGGGCGCCGCCGGTCGCCGCGTAGACGTCCTCGTACAGCTCGCGCAGGAAGCCGGTGTGGCGGGCGTCCTCCGCGGCGGCGGTCCACTCGCTGACGTACATGAGCATCAGCGCGCTGTCCCGGTGGACGAGGGCCGTGTCACCAGGGGCGACCGCGTTGACCTGTCCGCCGTACGGGGCGATCAGCAGACCGCTGCCGGGGTGGTCGTAGTCGGTGCGGCTCAGGTGCCGGTGGAGGGCCGTGACGTGCCGCTCGTCGAAGGCGCGGCGGTGGTAGGCGGACTTCCCCTTGATGCGCTTGCCGGTGGGCCTGTCGGCGAAGCCGGCCCATCGGGTGGACATCAGCCAGGGGAGCCGTGTGCGCTCCACCGTGCGGCCCTGGACGCCGACCCCGCGCCCGAGGGCGGCGAGGAAGGCGTCGAGGCGGCGCTCGGGGTCGCCGTTCCCGGTGGACAGCTGGACGTTGAGGGCGACGGCTCCGCCGGAACGGTGGAAGACGGCGAGGTGGCTGTAGAGGTCGGCCTCGGGGTCGCCGGGTGAGTTGTGTCCGGCGTGCCAGGCGCTGTAGTTGGTGAGCAGCCGGGCGAAGGAGTCCTGGCCCAGGGCGGCCCAGGGCCAGATCACCGTGGAAACGAGGAGTTCCGGCGGCGGGGCGGGCAGGGCGTGCCCGGGGCCGGCCGGCCGGTCCCCGGGGGTGCGGAAGAAGTAGCGGGTGACGATGCCGAAGGTGCCGCCACCGCCGCCGGTGTGGGCCCACCACAGGTCGCGGAGGACACCGCGGTCGTCGCGGGAGGCGACGACCGCGCGGGCGGTGCCGGAGGCGTCGACGACGACCACCTCGACCGCGTACAGGTGGTCGACGGTGAGGCCGAGGGTGCGGTTGAGAGGACCGTAGCCGCCGCCGCTGACGTGGCCGCCCACGCCGACGGTGGGGCAGGAGCCGCCTGGCAGGGCGATGCCCCACCGCTTGAACAGCTGCTCGTTGACCTCGCCGAGCCGGGCGCCCGCCTCGACCGTCACGGCTCTCCGGCGCGTGTCGTACGAGATGGCGTTCATGGCCGAGAGGTCGACGAGCGCGCGCACGGAGGCGTGGTCGACGAAGTCCTCGAAGCAGTGTCCGCCGCCCCGGACGGCGGGGAGGCGGCCCGAGTCGACGGCCCGCTGGACGGCGGCGACGACCTGGGAGGTCGTGCGCGGCAGGGTGATCGTGTCCGGGGTGCCGGTCCAGCGCTGGTTGACGCCCCGGCTGAGGTCGGCGTACGCGGCGTCGCCGGGGCGCACGACGGTGGCGGGATCGGTGGCCGGACCGGCCGGCCCGAGGGCCGGCGCGGCGGTGGCGGTGGCGTGGGCGGCGGTGACGGCCGCGCCCGTCAGGGCGGCGGCTCCGACGAAGCCGCGGCGGGACAGCGTGCTCACTGGTTCCCTTCCCGGGTGTGCGAGGCGGTGGTGGCGGTCCCGGCGGTCAGGCTGCGCAGGAAGACCGCGGGGTCCTCCTGGGGGCCTTCGACGACCGGTCCGTCACCGAAGGCGATGCGGGGCACGGTGGTGATGCCTCGGGCGCGGGCGGCCCGGTCCTCCGCCCGCACCTCGGCGACGCCCTCCCCGGAGGCGAGCAGCCGGGCGGCGTGGGCGCGGGGCAGACCGGCCCGTTCGACGCGGTCGAGCAGGACGCCGTGGTCGGAGATGTCGGCGTTCTCGGTGAAGTAGGCGCCGAAGATCAGCTCCTCGAGCCGGGACTGGAAGGGGCGGCCGTGGCCGTGCCCGGCCCACCGGAGCAGCCGGTGTGCGTCCAGCGTGTTCGCGGCGAAGCCGGTCTCGTTGCGGAAGGCGATCCCGTGGCGGGGCCCGACGGCGGTGACCTCCCGGTTCATCACGGCGGCACGCTCCTCGCCGTACTTGCCGGCGAGCCAGGTGAGCATGGGCATCGGCTCGGCAGGCTGTTCACGGTCGATCAGGAAGGGGTGCAGCACCACTTCCGTGTCGGTCCGCCCGGAGGCGGAGAGGGCGAGGTCGAAGGTCCGCTTGGTGATGTAGCACCAGGGGCAGGACACGTCGGACCAGATGTCGATCCTCATCGGGCACCTCCGGTGACGGTGGGGGCGGCGAGCGACGGACGGGTGTTGACCGTCTCCGGGTCGAATCCGCCGAGCCGGGCGAAGTCCCGTGAGATGTTCTCCAGTTCGCCGTCGGGGAAGATCTCCGCGGGGTCGCCGAAGCCCTCCGGGGCGCGCTCGTGGGCGAGGTCGATGACCACCTCGGGGCCGCGCCGCCGGGCGCTGGCCTGGATCCGGGTGAGCACCGGGAGCCGGTCGGCCTCGTAGGCGGCGAGGGCGTCGGCGGGGGAGTCGTGCCGGGCCAGTTCGCGGGCGAGGACACGGGCGTCGACGATCGCCTGGGTGGCGCCGTTGGAGCCCATCGGGTACATGGCGTGGGCGGCGTCCCCCAGGAGGGTGACCGCGCCGTGGGTCCAGCGCTCCAGCGGGTCCCGGTCGACCATGGGGTAGACGTACGACTCGTGGGCGGCGCGGATCAGCGCGGGCACGTCGAGCCAGTCGAACGTCAGGTCGGCGAAGTGGTGAAGAAACGTTTCAGGCGCGACGGCCCGGTTCCAGTCCGCGTCCTCGAAGACCGCCTCGGGGTCCGCCGCGCGGGCGACGGCCCAGTTCACCAGGACCTCGCCGGAGGGCTCCGCGGGGGCTGACATCGGGTAGACCACGGCCCGCCGTCGGTCGTCCCCCGCGATGATCATCGATCGTCCGTCGAGGAACGGCGGGACGGTGGACGTGCCCCGCCACACCACGAGCCCGTTCCACGGCGGAGGACCCTCCTGCGGTTCGAGGCAGGACCGGACCCGGGAGTGGATGCCGTCCGCGCCGATCAGCGCGTCCGCGGTCGTCACGCTCGCCCGGTCGGCCGCGGGGTGGTGCACCCGGACGTCGACCCGCCCGTCGGGGCGCGACGCGAAGCCCTCCACGCGCGCGTCCGTGACGATCGCGCCGGGACCGAGCCGCCGGCGCACGGCCTCGGCGAGGACGGACTGGAGACGACCGCGATGGATCGACAGCTGTGGCCAGCGATAGCCGGCCGCCAGACCGCGTTCCTCGCGCCAGATGAGCTGCCCGTGCCGGTTGTGGTAGCCGAGGGTGCCGGTGGGCACGGAGACGGCCAGGAGTTCGTCGAGCAGGCCGAGTTCGGCCAGCTCGCGCACGGCGTTGGGCAGGATGTTCAGGCCCACGCCGAGGGGCTTGATCTCCGGCACGGCCTCCAGAAGGCGCACATCGGTGCGGCCGGCGGCGTGCAGGCTCAGCGCGGTGGTCAGCCCGCCGATCCCCGCGCCCGCGATCAGGACGCTCACGCGGTCCTCCGCTCGGCCCGCTCCGTACCCTCCGACGCGTGGGAAGGGCCGGAGGCGCCCGCTGAGGCGTGGGCGGCGTCGGACGCCTGGGCACCGGAATCCCCCGCGGACGTTCCGCGCGCGGCCTCCGGCCGCCGTCCGGTCAGCCGGGCGGTCGCCCGGGTGAGGTCGGTGATCCGGCGCAGCAGGTCGACGCTGGCGCCGCCGCTGCCGACCGGATAGAGCCTGAGGTCGGCGTCGTACGCCTTGCGGGCGATCCCCAGGTGCCGGCCGCGGAAGACGACGATGACGCGCAGCAGCCGGGCGAGGGCCTCGCCGGAGGCCCGCAGGGACGGGGCCCGGCGCTCGGCCTCCTCCGGGTCGTCGCCGAAGGCGGTGACGAGCCGGCTCACCACGGAGGGCACGCCGGTCCAGTGCCCGTACAGCTCCCGCCAGCGAGGCAGGCTGTAGGGCACCGAGTCGCGGAGGAACTCCTCGTAGCCGGGCTCGCTGCGGTCCGAGGCCCAGACGGCCTGGTCGATCAGCCAGAGCGGGACCTGGGCGGCGGCGGGGCCGAGCAGCACACGCCCGTCGACGGTGATCTCCTCGAAGTAGGCGCGCAGCTCCCGGGCGAAGAACACCGGGCTGACGTTGGCCACCACCATGTCGATCGACGAGACCATGGTCTCCACGTGAGCGGTCAGCTCGTCGGTGAGGACACCGAACTTGGGGTCGTCGACGCCGAGATCGCTGAGGATGCCGGCCAGTTCGAGGCCTTCGCGCAGGTGCGGGAAGACCATGCGGACGGACTCCTGGAGGTACGCCTCCTGGACGTCGCCGCAGTACATGCGCTGACGGCCGCCGGTGGGGTTCCACGTCGTGTAGTGGTGCACGGTGTCCCGGGGCACCATGTCGGTGCGGCGGCCGAGTTCGAGCAGGACCGGGGTCACCTCGGGGACGAGCGGCACGGGCTCGGGACCGTGCTTCTTGATCGAGCCGAGCAGCATGCCGAGGTCCCGCATGGCGGCGACGCACTCCTCGGGGGAGTAGCCGGCGACATCGTCGAGGGCGGGCACGAGGGAGCGCAGGGAGGAGACGAGCGCCGGGACGTCGGCGTCCTCGTTCTGCCGGCGCATGTCGAAGCAGGGCTTGTCGGCGGCGAGCGGGTCCAGTTCCCGGATCGCCGCCGAACGTATGGAACTGCCGAGATCGATGCCGAGTGTGCTGGTCAAGGTGACTCTCCGTAAGGACGTGGTCGA
Source organism: Streptomyces sp. NPDC004435 (assembly GCF_042873895.1). Classification (NCBI taxonomy): domain Bacteria; kingdom Bacillati; phylum Actinomycetota; class Actinomycetes; order Kitasatosporales; family Streptomycetaceae; genus Streptomyces; species Streptomyces sp. NPDC004435. The sequence goes on from NZ_JBIAMB010000006.1 coordinate 297,369, forward strand.
GCGCGGACATGGTGGAACGCGCCCGGACGGTGTGAAGGAGGAAGCAGGGCGTCAGCGGCCGGGCCGGAATGCCGGCGCGGCCGGGAAGGCGTGACGGCGCAGCTGCCAGGTCCGGGCGGGGGGCCCCGCGGGGCGGCCTGCGGACGGCCTGGACGCCCGGGGTGCCGGGCCGAGGACGAGGTGCACGTTGGTGCCGGACATCCCCTGGCCGTTGACGGCCGCGAGCGCGGGCAGCCCCGGCGGGGCGGGCAGTGGGCGGAGCGAGGTGGGTACCACCAGCGGCAGCCGCTCCCAGTCGACCCGCGGGTTCGGGTTCTCGAAGTGGAGACTGGGCGGGACCTCGCCGTGTTCCAGACAGAGGACGGTCTTGATGAGGCCGGCGACTCCTGCGGCGGCCTCGCAGTGCCCGATGTTGCTCTTGACCGAGCCGACCAGACAGGACCGGCCGGCGGGACGTCCCTCGGCCAGCACCTCGGTGAGCGCGGCGAGTTCCACGGCGTCGATCCGCGTGCCGGTGCCGTGCGCCTCGACGTACCCGACGTCGCCCGGGCGGGTGCCGGCGTCCTCGTGGGCCCAGCGCACGGCCCTCGCCTGACCGGCCGGCGAGGGGTCGGTGATCCGTTTCTCGTCCGCCCCGTCGTGGCTCATGGCGCTGCCGAGGATCACCGCCCGGACGGGATCGCCGTCCGCCAGGGCCCGGTCGAGTCGCTTGAGCACGACGACACCGACGCCGTCGGAGCGGACGAAGCCGTCAGCGGCGGCGTCCCCGAAGCGGCAGCGGCCTTCCCCGGACAGGACGCCCGCGCCGTCGAACACCTCGGTGACGGCAGTGTCGAGCACCAGGTTGGCCCCGCAGGCCAGGGCGGTCCGGGACTCGCCGGAACGCAGGCTCAGACAGGCCAGGTGCACCGCGGCGAGAGACGAAGCCTGGGCACAGTCGAGGGTGACGCTGGGACCGTGCAGGCCCAGGTGATGGGAGAGGCGTCCGGAGAGCATCGACCGCTGCTGGCCGCCGACCAGGCAGTCCAGGTCGAGCGATCCGGCACGGGCGGCGCGGAGCCGGTCCCAGTGATCGGCGTGCGACTGTCCGGCGAAGACCGCGGTACGGCTGCCGGCCACCGCGCGCGGATCGGCGCCGGAGTCCTGGAGCGCCTCCCAGGCGGTGAGGAGCAGCAGGCGCTGCTGCGGGTCCATGGCGTCGGCCTCCTCGTCCGTGATGCCGAAGAACCCGGCGTCGAAGAGGTCCCAGCCGTCGACGAAGCCGCCGCGCAGGCCGCCGGAGGGCGGTCGGGCGTCCGCCGGGAACCGGTCCTCGGGAGCCGGACCGACGGCGTCCCGGCCGGCCCGGAGCAGCTCCCACAACTGTTCGGGCCCGTGGGCCCCCGGCAGCCGGCAGCCGATCCCGATGACCGCGACTGCGGTGGTGGCGTCTTCTCTTCCGCGCCCACGCGCGTGTTCCGAGGCGAGCTCCTGGTCGAGCTCGCCGGTGTCGTCATGCATCCTTACTCCCCCGTGAACGTGTCGGTGGGCCGAGCCGCCCTGCGGGCCGGCCCACGCCCGCGTCAGCCCTCCGTGCGGGCCCAGATCTCCCAGGGCTGCGCCTCGACCCACTCGGTGACGGGGGTGAGGCGCACGCCGAAGGCGGTCTCGACGCCGGCCGGGGAGGCGGCGAGCAGGTCGGCCGCCCGACCCGTGCCGGCGTAGTGGTAGATGCCTGCGACGCCGGCGGCGGCCTCGGGGCCGATCGCCTGGCCGAGGCCCTTCTCGAAGTCGGCGACGTCCAGGGGCAGATAGGCGACCTCGCGGCCGAGCGCGCGACCGAAGGCGGCGGCCAGCTCGGGGCCGGTGAGGATCTCGGCACCCCCGACGTTCCACACGCGCCCCGCGGGCACGTCCTCGTCGAGGGCGCGGGCCGCGACGCGGGCGAGGTCCGCGTGCGACATCCACGCGACCTTCTGATCGGCGGGCAGCGGGTAGGCGAGGACGCCGTCGTTGACGATGGCCGGGCCGTTCCACGGGCTGAAGAGGTTCTCCAGGTAGACCGGGGGGCGGACGACGACGACCGGCACCGGGCCGTCGAGCAGGATCCGCTCGGCGAGGCGGCGGGTCTCGAAGCCGGCGTACGGGGTGGTCTCGTCCGGGACCGGCGTGTTGACGTTGTAGACCAGGCGGCGCACCCCGGCCGCGTGGGCGGCCCCGGCGATGTTGCGGGCATACCCGGCCACGGTCTCGGAGTCGTACTCCAGCGGCATCACGACCACGGCGTGGGTGACGCCGTCGAAGGCGGCGCGCAGTGCCTCGGGGTCGCCCAGGTCGCCGTAGACCGGGGTGACGCCGGCGGGCAGGCTCGCGGCCTTGGCCCCGTCCCGGACGAGCCCGCGCACGTCGTACCCGTCGGCGGCGAGCAGCCGGGCCACGGCCCCGCCCTGGAAGCCGTTGGCCCCGGTCACCAGGACGTGCTTGCGGTGCTCCTGTGTCATGTCGTGCCTTTCATCGGGTGGTTTTCGGTTGGCGCACCCGGCCCGCCGCGGTGCGGTGGGCCGGATCGGTCAGGAGGCGGTCCGCTGCTGCTCAGGTGCGCCCTGCACGGACGGAGCCGGCAGTCGCAGCCTGAGGACGAGCAGCACGCCGAGGACGGCGGGTACGGCTCCGACCAGCAGGGCGGTGGCGAAACCGTCGGTGAGCGCGGGCCCGCGGGCCCCGGTGGAGGCGCCGGTCACGGCGGCGGCGATGCCGGAGAGCACGGCCAGGCCGATCACCGAGCCGAACTGGAGGCTGGTGTTGAGCAGCCCGGAGGCCAGCCCGGACTCCTCCTCGCGGGTGTCGAGGGTGGCGGCGATGTTGGTGGTGATGGACACGAGGGGCAGGGCGACGCCCAGCAGCAGGCTGGGCGGCAGGACATCGACCACGTACGTGCCGTCGGCGGAGATCAGGGACTGCCACGCCATGCCGGCGGCGACGAGCGCGAAACCGGCGCCCATCACGGCGCGCAGGCCGAAGCGGGCGATCAGCCGGTCGGTACGGCTCGCGACGGCGATGACGACGATGCAGAGCGGCAGCAGCGCGAGCCCGCCGAGCACCGGCTCCTGGCCGAGCACGGCCTGGAGGTACAGGCTGACCAGGAAGAACATCGGGAACAGCGACATCTGCCAGAGCGCGGCGAGGACGTTGGCGAGTCGCAGGGACGGCCGGCCGAGCACGGAGAGCGGCACCAGCGGATGCGCGGACCGGCGTTCCACCAGGACGAACAGGATGAGCAGGACGAGGGCGCAGGCGCCGGTGACGAGGGTGGCCGTGGAGCCCCACCCCGCCTCGCCCGCGTTCACCACCGCGTAGGCGAGCAGGGCGAGTCCGGCGGTGACGGTGGTCGCGCCGGGCACGTCGAAGCCCTGCCCGGTACGGGCGGCGCCGCCGGCCGGCAGCAGACGCCGCACCGGCAGCATCAGCGCGATGCCGGCGAGGACGTTCAGGGCGAAGGTGGACTCCCAGCCGAGCCAGCTGGTGAGAACCCCGCCGAGCACGGTGCCGGCCGCTCCGCCCGCGCCGGCCATCGCGGCGAACACGCCGAGCGCCCGGTGCCGCTCCGGCCCGTCAGGGAAGAGGGTCAGGAGGAGCGCGAAGGCGGCGGCGCCGGCCATCGCGGCCCCGACGCCCTGCGCCGCGCGGGCCGCGATCAGCAGCCCGGCGTCCTGGGCGAGGGCACCGAGCAGCGAGGCCGCCGCCAGAACACCGAGGCCGGCGACGAAGACCCGGCGCTGTCCGAGGAGGTCGGCGGCCCGACCGCTGAGCAGCAGGAGCCCGCCGAAGGAGACCAGGTAGGCGTTGGCCACCCAGGACAGCGCGGCCGGGGAGATCTCCAGGCTCTCCCCGATGGAAGGCGCGGCGACATTGATGATCGACGTGTCGAGCAGCAGGACGAACTGGGTGCCGGCGAGCAGCGCGAGGGCTTTCCCGCGGTCAGCTACCGCCATGGTGTTCCCCTCCCGTACCGGGAACGCGGAAGTCCCCGAGGGGGTCGAGCCCGTAGCCGTCGAGGCAGGACTGGGTGAAGGCGGCCAGGTGGTCCGGGTCGCCGTCCCGGACGATGCCGGGCAGGTAGACGTGGGGCGCGCCGTGGTAGAAGCGCTCGTACTGCTCGTGCCGGGAGGCGAACTCGGAGCCGAGGGCGTCCCAGGCGAGCTTCAGCAGTTTGACCCGCTGCTCCGCGGGAGTGCCGGTGGAGCGCACGTACTTGGCGACGAGCGGACCGAGTTCGGGATGGGTGAGGTCGAACCCGGAGGCGGGGAGCTGGATGAGCCCGCCGCCGGCGAGCAGCTTGATCTCGGCGAGCACCTTGGGGTACAGGTCACCGGCCATGGCCCGGTGCGCGGAGGCGATCGCCCGGTTGATGTGGACGGCGCCGTTCTCGCCGGGCACGCGCTCGTACTCGGCCTCGGCCGCGAGGACCATCGACTTGGCGATGCTGAGCCAGCCCATGATCCGGCCGAGCTGCATCTGCACCGGCGGCAGCTGGTAGGTGTTGTTCGAGCGGGTGATGAGGATGGCGAGCCCGGCGAGGAACTCCAGCTTGGTCCAGAAGCGGGTGGCGGCCTGGTGGACGAAGTTGTTGTAGGCGGGGGTCAGCCACCACATGCCGAAGGTCGTGTCGGTGTTCCGGTAGGTCAGCACCCGCTCCCAGGGGACGAAGACGTCGTCGCAGACGAGGAGGGCGTCGTTCTCGTCGAAGCGGGAGGAGAGCGGGTTGTCGAAGACGCTGCGGGCCTGCGCCTCGTAAGAGGTGCGCGAGATGAACTTCAGACCGGGCGTGGAGAGCGGCACGGAGAAGGTCAGGGCGTACTCGATGTCCTGCCGGGGCAGCGGCTCGATGGTGCCGACGATGATCTCGTCGCCGAACACGGCACCGGTGCCGATCATCTTGGCGCCGCGCACGACGATGCCGTCGTCGCGCTCCTTGACCACGCGGACGAAGAGGTCGTCCTGCTCCTGCTCGCTGCCCGCCCGGGTGCGGTCGATCTGCGGGTTCGTGATGGTGAAGGCGGGGTACAGGTCGCCCTCGGACATGCGCCGGTGGTAGGCGGCGAGGTTGTCGCGCCCGTCGAAGCCGTCCCCGGCGAGGACATCGGGGGCCGAGACGAAGCCGGCGATGCCGGCGGCCATGTAGTCGGGCGAGCGGCCGAGGAAGCCGAAGCTCGCCGCGGACCAGGTCTTGAACGCCTTCCGCCGCTCTATCAGTTCCGCCTGGGTGCGGGGCACGTGGTAGGCGCGCAGGATCGGCTGCTGTTGTCCCTCGGGCGTCACCGTGAGGACGTCACGCCACTCGGGGTCGCCCGCGATGTCGTAGAGCCGGGCGAAGGAGCGGGCGGTGTTGCGGAAGGCCGGGTGTTCCGTGACGTCCTTGACCTGCTCACCGTCGATCCATACGGAACGGCCGTCGCGCAGTGATTCGAGGTACTCCTGGCCGCTGCGGGTCATGGTTCTCCTGCCGGGTGTGTGTCGATCGGATGGGTGATCGCGGGGGACGCCGCACGCGGTCAGGCCGCGGCGTGCGGCCGGTGCGGCGGTTCGTAGGGGGAGGGGGCGTTGGCGGCGTCGGTGTCGGAGCCGGCGGCCCGCGCGTAGTCGCCCGTCACCTGGGCGAGCCGGGCGGCGGGGACGACGTCCTCGACCCGGTGGAATCCGCGCGGGGCACGGGCCTGGACCAGGTCGATGACGCGCTCGGGACCCTTGGCACGATTGAGGAGCTGGAGGTGGTTCATCCGGGGCCGACGCTCCCGGTCGTACGCGGCCAGCGCCTCCACCGGGTCGGGGTGGCGGGCCAGCGCGTGGGCGAGGCTGCGGCCGTCGACGACGGCCTGAGTGGTGGCGTTGGAGCCCATGGGCGCCATGGCGTGGGCGGCGTCCCCGAGCAGGGTGACCGGGCCGAAGGACCAGCGGGGGAGCGGGTCGCGGTCGAGGAGCGGGAAGGAGCCGGCCTGCTCCGCCTCCCCGAGCAGGGCGTCCAGCCGCAGATCGCCCCGGGCCCAGCCGGTGACGGCGGCGGGGAATCGGTCGGCGCGCTCCGCCGCGGTGCGTGAGATCGCCCAGTTCACCGGGACGAGACCGTCGGGCCCGGGGGTGGTGGAGAGCGGGTAGACGACGGCCTTCCAGCGTCCGTCGCCGAGGACGGCCATCGCCCGTCCGCCGTGGAAGGGGGCGGCACGGGTGATGCCACGCCAGATGGTGGTGCCGTCGGAGCTCGGTTCGCCCTCACGCGGGTAGAGCGTCCGGCGGACGGCGGAGCGGATGCCGTCCGCGCCGATCAGCACGGCGGCGTCGATCCGGCGGGGCGCGCCGTCGGGGCCGGGGGCCAGCTCGACGGTGACGCCGCCGGCCTGAGGGGCGAAGCCGGTGACGCGGGCGCCGGTGGTCAGCGCGGCGGCGCCGAGCCGTTGGCGCACGGCCGTGAGGAGGGCCTGCTGGAGGGCGCCGCGGTGCACGGCGAGCTGCGGCCAGCGGCAGCCGTCGGCCCGACCGCGGGGCTCGCGCCAGATGGTCTGGCCGAGATGGTTGTAGTAGCCGAGCTCCGTCAGGTCGGCACCGATGCCGGAGAGGGTTTCGGACAGTCCGAGGGCGGCCAGCTCGCGTACGGCGTTGGGCAGCAGGTTGACCCCGGCACCCATCGGACGGATTTCGGGGACGGTCTCCAGGACTTCGATGTGGCGCAGTCCGGCGGAATGGAGGCTCAGCGCGGCGACCAGACCGCCGATGCCGGCACCGGCAATCACGATGTGCATAGAACGCTTACCCCCGTACTGCAACCCCGTTAACCGGCCAAAGCTCCCGGCTTTCACCCCTCATGGTTCTCGGGCCGCTGACTACGATCAATGAGGCAAGCGCCGAAACGGATTAGGGGGAGTCCATGGGTGACGATGCGCTGACCGCGTTGCTGCGCCCGTTGTGGCTGATCGACATCTTCCACAGCGTCTGGGAGGCGGGCGGGGCATGGGGGGTGAAGGGGCACGAGGACAGCTGCGCGATCATGCACCACATGGTCCGGGGCAGCTGTGTGATCACCTTCGAGGACGACTCCGAGCCCGTGGACCTGTACGAGGGAGACCTGGCGATCTTCCCGCACGGCACGGCCCATTCGTTCTCCGCCGGGCGCGGGGCGCACACCACCCCGCTGTCGGCGCTGGTGCCGAACGTGAGCCCGGGCGAGTCCGGACTCGTCAGGGTCGGGACACCGCCGTACGGGACCCGGATGCTCTGCGCGAGCCTGCGTTACAGCCCGCTGACCGAACCGGGGCTCTACGGCGAGCTGCCCCGGATCATCGTGCTGCGGCGGTCCATGCTGGAGGGCGAGCCGTTGCTGATGTCCACGCTGGGCGCCCTGCCCTCCGAGATCGGACGGACGGCCCCGGGAGCGCGGCTGGTGGCCCTGCGGGCCTTCGAGACGGTCTTCGTGCTGTCCCTGCGGGTCGCCCTGGAACAGCTGACGGAGCAGTCCCCGGCCCTGCGGGTGCTGCGCCACCAGGGCATCAGCAAGGCGCTGATGGCGATCCACGGTTCGTACGCCGAGCCGTGGACAGTGGAGACGCTGGCGAGGAAGGCGGGCATGTCGCGGTCGGCCTTCTCCCACCAGTTCAAGGACCTGGTGGGAGAGACACCGATGCGACATCTCACGGCCCGTCGGCTCCAGGAGGCGAAGCGGCTGCTCTCGGACACCCCGATGGCGCAGCATGAAATCGCGCAGCGCGTGGGCTATCGCAGCCAGGTCGGTTTCCACCAGGCGTTCCGCAAGGAATTCGACACGACCCCGGGCACATTCCGATCCGAGCGGGAAGTCGAGCGAGTCGATGAAAGCCCGTAGGCATTACCGAGATGAACTCGTGGTGTCGTAAGGGCGGCGAACTCCTCCGACCCACGGATGCCGCCGCATCCCTCTCCGGCCCGCTTCGCCGCAGGTCGGAGAGGGTTCGGCGGCATTCTTACGTCAGATGTCCCGGAAGATCTCGATCTGCGCGCCGATCGAGTTCAGTCGCTCGGCCAGGTCCTCGTAACCGCGGTTGATGACGTAGACGTTGCGGAGGACGGAGGTGCCCTCGGCGGCCATCATCGCGAGGAGGACGACCACGGCCGGGCGGAGGGCGGGCGGGCACATCATCTCGGCGGCGCGCCAGCGGGTGGGGCCCTCGACCAGGACGCGGTGGGGGTCGAGGAGCTGGAGGCGGCCGCCGAGGCGGTTGAGGTCCGTCAGGTAGATGGCGCGGTTGTCGTAGACCCAGTCGTGGATGAGGGTCTGGCCCTGGGCGGTGGCCGCGATCGCCGCGAAGAAGGGGACGTTGTCGATGTTGAGGCCCGGGAAGGGCATCGGGTGGATCTTGTCGATCGGCGCCTCCAGCTTGGAGGGGCGGACCGTCAGGTCGACCAGGCGGGTGCGGCCGTTGTCGGCGGCGTACTCGGCGGAGCGGTCGTGGTCGAGGCCCATCTCCTCCAGGACCGCCAGCTCGATCTCCAGGAACTCGATCGGGACGCGGCGGATGGTGAGCTCGGACTCGGTGACGACGGCGGCGGCGAGGAGGCTCATCGCCTCGACCGGGTCCTCGGAGGGGGAGTAGTCGACGTCGACGTCGATCTCCGGGACGCCGTGGACGGTGAGGGTGGTGGTGCCGACGCCGTCGACCCGCACGCCGAGGGCCTCCAGGAAGAAGCAGAGGTCCTGGACCATGTAGTTGGAGGAGGCGTTGCGGATGACCGTCACGCCGTCGTGGCGGGCGGCGGCGAGCAGCGCGTTCTCGGTCACGGTGTCGCCGCGCTCGGTCAGCACGATCGGACGGTCCGGGGCCACCGCCTTCTCCACCTGCGCGTGGTACAGGCCCTCGGTGGCGGTGATGTCCAGGCCGAAGCGGCGCAGCGCGATCATGTGCGGCTCGATCGTGCGCGTGCCGAGGTCGCAGCCGCCGGCGTACGGCAGCCGGAAGCGGTCCAGGCGGTGCAGCAGCGGGCCGAGGAACATGATGATGGAGCGGGTGCGGATGGCGGCCTCGGCGTCGATGGCCTCCATGTCCAGCTCGGCCGGCGGCACGATCTCCAGGTCCACGCCGTCGTTGATCCAGCGGGTGCGGACGCCGATGGAGTTCAGCACCTCGAGGAGGCGGAAGACCTCCTCGATCCGCGCGACCCGGCGCAGCACGGTGCGGCCCTTGTTGAGCAGGGTGGCGCAGAGCAGGGCGACGCAGGCGTTCTTGCTGGTCTTGACGTCGATGGAGCCGGAGAGCCGGCGGCGGCCGACGACGCGGAGGTGCATGGGTCCGGCGTAGCCCAGGGACACGATCTCGCTGTCGAGCGCCTCGCCGATGCGGGCGATCATCTCAAGGCTGATGTTCTGGTTGCCGCGCTCGATGCGGTTGACCGCGCTCTGGCTGGTGGCCAGGGCTTCGGCGAGCTGCGTCTGGGTCCAGCCGCGATGCTGCCGCGCGTCACGGATGAGCTTGCCGATGCGTACGAGGTAGTCGTCTGCCATGGCGTCACGTTATCTCAGATATGAGATGAGTCGATCACTGGGGTACGGCAAACGGGTGACGTGTCGTTACGTATGCGACCTTACTCCCGGTTCGGGGCTATTTCGGGAGATCCAGTGCCGTGGGGTGGCGCGGCTCGTACAGCGGCAGCTCCGTACCGCTCGGCAGCCGTACCGCCGCCAGCAGCCCCCAGCCCTGGTCGCTGATGGCGCGTGAGATCGCGGCGCCCTTGTCCTCCAGGGCGGTGAGCGTGGCGGTGAGGTCCTCGCACATGAGGTAGAGCTCGTGCTTCGGCTCGCCCTCCGTCGGGTGGACCGCGACCTCGGCCGGCGGCAGCCGGAACACCAGCCAGCCCCGCCCCGCGTCCACGTGCGGAAAGCCGACGACGTCCCGGAGGAAGGCGCGGTCGGCCTCCGCGTCCCGGGTGTACAGGATGACGTGCGCGCCACTGAACATGCACCGATCCTCGGCCCGCCCCCCGGCCCCGGCAACGTGTGCGCCGCCGGACGGGTGGGTCGCCCGGCGCGGGGTACGCGAGCACGCGCGCGCCCGTGTAGGCGGCGCCACACCAGATCGCGGGGCGCCCAGGCATGACCGATCGGCGGGGATGCACTAGAGTTATCTCGACATCGAGATAACTGCTTACGGCGCACCGTGGCCGCCTGAACGGTAAGGGTTACCTAACTTAGCCTTACCTTAGCGGATCGGCGAGGAGCCGTGGCGGCAGCATGACGGTAGTACGCGCACATTGATGAAGGAGACTGTCGTGTCGGCGAACAGCTTCGACGCCCGCAGCACGCTGCGCGTGGGCGACGAGTCGTACGAGATCTTCAAGCTGGACAAGGTCGAGGGCTCCGCGCGCCTCCCTTACAGCCTGAAGGTCCTCCTGGAGAACCTGCTCCGCACCGAGGACGGCGCGAACATCACCGCCGACCACATCCGGGCGCTCGGCAACTGGGACTCGCAGGCCCAGCCGAGCCAGGAGATCCAGTTCACGCCGGCGCGCGTGATCATGCAGGACTTCACCGGTGTCCCCTGTGTCGTCGACCTCGCCACCATGCGCGAGGCCGTCGCGGCGCTCGGCGGCGACCCGGCGAAGATCAACCCGCTCTCCCCGGCCGAGATGGTCATCGACCACTCCGTCATCGCCGACAAGTTCGGCACCAACGACGCGTTCGCGCAGAACGTGGAGCTGGAGTACGGCCGCAACAAGGAGCGCTACCAGTTCCTGCGCTGGGGCCAGACCGCCTTCGACGACTTCAAGGTCGTCCCCCCGGGCACCGGCATCGTCCACCAGGTGAACATCGAGCACCTGGCCCGCACGGTCATGGTCCGCAACGGCCAGGCCTACCCCGACACCCTCGTCGGCACCGACTCCCACACCACCATGGTCAACGGCCTCGGTGTGCTCGGCTGGGGCGTCGGCGGCATCGAGGCCGAGGCCGCCATGCTCGGCCAGCCGGTCTCCATGCTGATCCCGCGCGTCGTCGGCTTCAAGCTGACCGGCGAGCTGCCCACCGGCACCACCGCCACCGACCTCGTGCTGACCATCACCGAGATGCTGCGCAAGCACGGTGTCGTCGGCAAGTTCGTCGAGTTCTACGGCGAGGGCGTCGCCGCCACCTCGCTGGCGAACCGCGCCACCATCGGCAACATGTCGCCGGAGTTCGGCTCCACCGCCGCGGTCTTCCCGATCGACGACGAGACCCTGAACTACCTCAAGCTCACCGGCCGCTCCGCGCAGCAGGTCGCGCTCGTCGAGGCGTACGCCAAGGAGCAGGGCCTCTGGCTGGACCCGAAGGCCGAGCCCGACTTCTCCGAGAAGCTGGAGCTCGACCTCTCCACGGTCGTCCCGTCCATCGCCGGCCCGAAGCGCCCGCAGGACCGCATCATCCTCGCGAACGCCGCCCAGCAGTTCGCCCAGGACGTGCGCAACTACGTCGCCACCGCCGACGAGGCCGGCGAGGAGTCCTTCCCGGCCTCCGACGCCCCGGCCGTCTCGAACGGCGTCCCGTCGAACCCGGTCGTGGTCACCGCCCCCGACGGCTCGACCTACACCCTCGACCACGGTGCGGTGACGGTCGCGGCCATCACCTCCTGCACCAACACGTCGAACCCGTACGTCATGGTCGCCGCCGCGCTCGTCGCGAAGAAGGCCGTGGAGAAGGGCCTGACCCGCAAGCCGTGGGTCAAGACCACCCTCGCCCCGGGCTCGAAGGTCGTCACCGACTACTTCGACAAGGCGGGCCTCACCCCGTACCTCGACAAGGTCGGCTTCAACCTCGTCGGCTACGGCTGCACCACCTGCATCGGCAACTCCGGCCCGCTGCCGGAGGAGGTCTCCAAGGCGGTCAACGACCACGACCTCGCCGTGACCTCGGTCCTCTCGGGCAACCGCAACTTCGAGGGCCGCATCAACCCCGACGTCAAGATGAACTACCTGGCCTCCCCGCCGCTGGTCGTCGCGTACGCCATCGCGGGCTCCATGAAGGTGGACATCACCAAGGACGCGCTGGGCACCGACACCGAGGGCAACCCGGTCTTCCTCAAGGACATCTGGCCCTCCGAGGCCGAGGTGAACGACGTCGTCGCCAACGCCATCGGCGAGGACATGTTCGCCAAGTCCTACCAGGACGTCTTCGCCGGCGACGCCCAGTGGCAGGCGCTGTCGATCCCGACCGGCAACACCTTCGAGTGGGACACCGAGTCGACCTACGTCCGCAAGCCCCCGTACTTCGAGGGCATGACGATGGAGACCACCCCGGTCACCGACATCACGGGCGCCCGCGTGCTCGCGAAGCTCGGCGACTCGGTCACCACCGACCACATCTCCCCGGCCGGTGCCATCAAGGCCGACACCCCGGCCGGCAAGTACCTCACCGAGCACGGTGTGGAGCGTCGTGACTTCAACTCCTACGGCTCGCGCCGAGGCAACCACGAGGTCATGATCCGCGGCACCTTCGCCAACATCCGCCTGCGCAACCAGATCGCGCCGGGCACCGAGGGCGGCTACACCCGCGACTTCACCCAGGCCGACGGTCCGGTGTCGTTCATCTACGACGCCTCGCAGAACTACCAGGCCGCCGGCACCCCGCTGGTCATCCTGGGCGGCAAGGAGTACGGCTCCGGCTCGTCCCGCGACTGGGCGGCCAAGGGCACCGCGCTCCTCGGCGTCAAGGCCGTCATCACCGAGTCGTACGAGCGCATCCACCGCTCGAACCTCATCGGCATGGGCGTCCTCCCGCTCCAGTTCCCGGCCGGCCAGTCGGCCGACTCGCTCGGCCTGACCGGCGAGGAGACCTTCTCCATCGCGGGCATCACCGAGCTGAACGAGGGCACCACCCCCAGCACGGTGAAGGTCACCACCGACACCGGTGTCGAGTTCGACGCGGTCGTCCGCATCGACACCCCCGGCGAGGCGGACTACTACCGCAACGGCGGCATCATGCAGTACGTGCTCCGCAACCTGATCCGCGGCTGAACACCCCGCTGATCCGGTAGCAAGCGGGAAGGGCCCCGCTCCTCGTCACGAGGAGCGGGGCCCTTCCGTGTCACCGGGGTGATCAGAACATCATGCGGAAGCCGTTCCAGCCCGACGTGCCGATCTTCACGGGGGCGGTGTACGGCGAGGACGCGCTGCCCTTGCCCTTGTACAGGAACAGCGCGCCGGCGCCGTTGCGGGCGACGAGGTCCGCGCGGCCGTCGCCGGTCAGGTCACCGGGGGAGAACAGGAGGTTGTACGTGTTCCACCCGCCGCCGACGCGGATACGGGTCGAGAAGGGCGCGCGGTAGTTGCCGGTGCCCTTGTACAGCCACAGGGTCCCGCTGCCGTCACGGGCCACGATGTCGGCGCGGCCGTCGCCGGTCACGTCGCCCTTGCCCGCGATCTGGTTGTACGCGTTCCAGCCGGAGCCGACGCGGTAGCGCTGCGTCAGGGAGGCGTTGCCGTTGCCCAGGTAGTGCCAGAGCACACCGGCGCTGTCACGGGCCAGGACGTCGTCCGGGGCGCCGCCGCCGGTGTTGCCGGCCGAGACGACCTTGTTGTAGATGTTCCAGCCGCCGCCGAGGTCGCGGACCGGGCCGTTGCTCGCGTAGTGCAGACGGCCGCCGGTGGTGACGGCGTACCAGCCGTCGGCGTGGTACCAGTCGCCCTCCAGGCGGCCGTCCGTGTCCGCCTGGTTCATGTGCTTGTAGTTCACCCAGCCCTTGCCGGACAGGCCGGCGATGCGCTGGATGGCGGGGCCGGGGACGGGCGTGTAACCGATGACGTCACCGTTGCTGTGGACGCCGTACAGGTTGTTGAGCGCCGCCGGAGCGGCCGCGGCGGCCGCGGAGGCGGCCGAGGCGGCACCCGCGGAGGGCGCGAGGCCCGCCTGCTGCGCCGGCTTGAACGTCGGGCCGACCGGCTCCGCCGCGACCGCGGCCGTCGTGGTGCCCACCAGGGCGGCGGTCACCGCGGCGACCGTGACACGGGCGAGGACACCCGTGCGGTTCAGGCCAGAAGTCTTGGCCACGTAAATCTCCAGATCCATATCGAGAGCGGGACAGTACGGACAGCCGCCCAACTCGGTCCGGTTCGGCGGGATTTCCCCCGTTTCCACCCACCCGGCGGCGAGTCCGTACATGACAGGAAGACGGTGCCGCCGCCCGCGCGGTTCCAGCCATCCGGAACTCCTCTCGCAAGGCGTCCCGTTCGCCGGATTTCGAATGGACCATTCACTTTGTGAAGGCAGGCCGGAGGGATGCGCTCCGGCATGGCCGGGCAGGCTTCCGCGGGAAGCTCCCGGGAAATCCCCGAGGTCTCAACTCGGGAAAGATGCCTGACGAATGCTGCTTTCGATCTTGCTCCGGTCGAGGGAAGTGGACTATACCTGTCGGCGTCCAGCCTGTCGGATGCTTCCGGCGACGGCCCGACGCCTGCACGACCCAGCTGCACCTGCTGCAAATGACCGCGGTGGCGGGGCCCTTCGCCGGTGGCGAGACGAAGTACGGGCGACCGGTACACCGCCTGAGTCCTGAATGAAGGCGAGGACTTGAGCATGGGATCCACCTCCGCCCACTCGAACGAGGGCGGCCTCGGCCGTCGTGATCTGATCAAGCGTTCCGCCGCTCTCGGTCTGGTCTCCGTCCCGGCCATGGGCTTTCTCTCGGCCTGCGCCAGCGGTGGCGGCGAGAGCAACGACAAGGTCGAGAAGGGCGTCAAGTCCGACAAGAACCCGCTCGCGGTGAACGAGTCGGCCGAGCTCGATTTCGTACTCTTCGACGGCGGTTTCGGCCAGCAGTACGCGAAGGACGCGATCAAGCTCTACGAGCAGGCCTATCCGAAGGCCAAGGTCAAGTTCACCCCGACCCAGAAGATCACCACCGCGCTCCAGCCCCGCTTCAACGGCGGCACCCCGCCGGACCTGATCGACAACTCCGGCGCCGAGCAGATGGACATGGGCGTCCTCGTCGGACAGAAGCAGCTGACCGACCTGACCCCGCTCCTGGACGCGCCCTCCGTCGACGACCCGAGCAAGAAGGTCCGCGACACCCTGCGCCCCGGCATCGTCGAGATGGGCCAGTTCGACGGTGAGCCCTGCTGGATGATCAACTACGCCTACACGGTCTACGGCGTGTGGTACTCGCAGAAGCTGCTCGACTCGCTCGACGCCGAGTACCCCGAGACCTGGGACCAGATGCTGGCCGTCTGCGAGAAGGCCAAGAAGAAGAACATCGCGCCCTGGACGTACGCGGGCAAGCACCCGTACTACCTCCCCTTCTCGCTCTACCCGATGATCGGCAAGGTCGGCGGCCGCGAGGTCCTCGACGCCATCGACAACCTGGAGCCGAAGGCCTGGGAGCACCCCGCGGTCAAGGCGTGTTTCGAGGCGTACTTCGAGCTCTACAAGAAGGGCTACATCCTCCAGGGCACCACCGGCCTCGACCACATCCAGTCGCAGACCGCCTGGACCGAGGGCAAGGCGCTCTTCCTCCCCAACGGCTCCTGGGTCGAGAACGAGGCCGCGCCGACGATGCCGGACGACTTCGGCCTCGCCGTCTCCGCCCCGACCGGCCTCGACGCCTCCGACAAGATGCCGTTCGGCACCCTCTGGGCGGCCGGCGGCGAGCCCTTCATCGTCCCGGCGAAGGCGAAGAACCCCGAGGGCGCCATGGAGCAGCTGCGCATCATGCTCAGCGAGGCGTCCTCCAAGAACTTCACCCAGTCCGTGAAGTCGCTCAGCGCGCTCAACGGCGGCACCGACGGCATCGAGCTCTCCCCGGGCCTCAAGTCCGGTGTCGCGGCCCTGGAGAAGGCCGGCGCCAACGTGGTCAACCCGCGGCTCCAGGACTGGTACGTGGCCCTCCAGAAGGAGAAGATCGGCGTCGCCGGCATCGGCGAGATGATGGCCGGCCGCGCCACCCCGGCCGAGACGATCAAGAAGATCCAGAAGTTCGCCGACGAGGCGGCCCAGGACCCGAACATCAAGCACTACAAGCACCAGTGAGCAGTGCCGGGGCCCCTTCCCGCCGACCGGGAGCGGGCCCCGGCCCCTCGGCGCGCGGTGCCGCGGCGCGCGTCCTTCGCCGGAGATCGGGGTCGGTTCGGAATGCAGCACGGCAAGTACCGTTTCATCGTGGGGTTCCTGGCCGCACCCCTGGCGCTGTACGCGCTCTTCGTCATCTGGCCGTTCATCCAGTCCATCTATTACTCGCTCACGGACTGGACGGGACTGAGTCCCGAATTCGGGTTCGTCGGCTTCGCCAACTACACCCGGCTGTTCGAGGACGAGATCTTCTGGAAGTCGCTCCAGCACAGCCTGACCTTCGCCGTCGTGCTTCCGCTGGTGACGGTCGGATTCGCCCTCTTCCTGGCGTTCATGCTGAATGTGGGCGGGAAACGGCGGAAGGGAGCGGCGATCGCGGGTGTCCGCGGCTCCTCGTTCTACAAGATCGTCTATTTCTTCCCGCAGGTGCTGTCGATCGTCATCGTCGCGCTTCTCTTCCAGTTCGCGTACAACCCGAACAGCGGCGCGATCAATTCGTTCCTGAAGGCGATCGGACTCGGCAGCATCCAGCCGGACTGGCTCGGTGACCCGAACCTCGCCCTCATCTGCGTGATGGTGGTCCTCGTCTGGTCCACGGTCGGATTCTTCGTGGTGCTCTTCTCGGCCGGCATGGCGTCCATTCCGCGCGATTTCTACGAGGCGGCGCTGCTCGACGGCGCCAGCCGCTTCACCACCTTCTTCAAGATCACCCTGCCGCTGCTCTGGGACACCGTGCAGTCGGGCTGGATCTACATGGGGATCCTCGCGCTCGGCGCGGAGTCCTTCGCGGTCGTGCAGATCATGACCGTCGGCCCCAGCGGCGGCGGGCCCGACTACTCGACCATCGTCATGCCGCTGTACGTGTACCAGAAGGCGTTCCGGGACGGTCAGGCCGCCTACGCCACGACCATCGGCGTCGCGCTCCTCCTCGTCACCCTCGCCTTCGCCGCGGTCGTGATGAAGCTGGGCCGGCGCGAGCGGCTGGAGTTCTGATGAAGACCACCGACACCCCGCCCACCGGGGACGCGCGGATCCCCGCGCCCCGTACCGGCCAGGCCCCCGAGATCCGGAAGACCACGGCCCCCGCGAAGGAGAAGCGCGAGGGCGGGGTCCTCAACGTCTTCTCGCACGGCGTCCTGATCATCTGGGCGATCATGGTGGTGATGCCGCTGCTCTGGGCGGTGATGACCTCCTTCAAGACCGACCGGGCGATCTTCACCTCGCCCTGGTCGCTGCCGGACGCGCTGCACTTCGAGAACTGGTCGCGCGCCTGGACCCAGGCGCACATGAGCGAGTACTTCCTGAACACGCTCGTGGTGGTCGGCGGCTCGCTCGTCGGCACCCTGCTGTTCGGCTCGATGGCGGCGTACGTGCTGGCCCGCTTCGAGTTCCCCGGGAACCGCTTCCTCTACTTCCTCTTCATCGGAGGGATGAGCTTCCCGATCATCCTGGCGCTGGTGCCGCTCTTCTACGTGATGCAGAACATGGCCCTGCTCAACACCCTGCACGGCCTGATCCTCGTCTACATCGCGTACTCCCTGCCCTTCACCGTCTTCTTCCTGACCGCCTTCTTCCGGACGCTGCCGACCTCGGTGGCGGAGGCGGCCTTCATCGACGGCGCCTCGCACACCCGCACCTTCTTCCAGGTGATGCTGCCGATGGCCCGCCCGGGCCTGATCAGCGTCGGCATCTTCAACTTCCTGGGGCAGTGGAACCAGTACCTGCTGCCGACGGTGCTCAACACCGACCCCGACAACAAGGTGCTCTCCCAGGGCCTGGTGCAGCTCGCCGTCAGCCAGGGGTACAAGGGCGACTGGTCCGGGCTCTTCGCCGGCCTCGTGATGGCGATGCTGCCGGTGCTCGCCGCGTACATCGTCTTCCAGCGGCAGGTGGTGGCCGGTCTCACCGCCGGAGCCGTGAAATAGCCTGAAAGCGCTCCCAAGCCCCCGCACGCCCGCGTGCGGGGGCTTTCGCGTGCCCACCGCGCATCCCCCGCCCCCGCTCCGGGTCTTGACGGGAGCGAAGCCGAAAGCGTCCCCTTAGAGTTCACATGTTGGAGAAAACGGTGGGAGTGAAAGAGTCGATGGAGACTCCGGGGTCGCAGACGTCTCTGCACAGGGCCAATCTCGAGCGGGTCGTCCGGGCGGTCCGGATGGCCGGTTCGCTGACCCAGGCCGAGATCGCCCGGTCGACGGGGCTGTCCGCCGCGACGGTCTCCAACATCGTTCGGGAACTGAAGGACGGCGGCACGGTCGAGGTCACCCCCACCTCCGCGGGCGGACGGCGGGCCCGCAGCGTCTCGCTCTCCGGCGACGCCGGGATCGTCATCGGCGTCGACTTCGGCCACACCCACCTGCGGGTCGCGGTCGGCAACCTCGCCCATCAGGTCCTCGCCGAGGAGGCCGAGCCGCTCGACGTGGACGCCTCCGCCGCGGAGGGCTTCGACCGGGCGGAACAGCTGGTCAACCGGCTGATCGAGGCCACCGGCATCGGCCGCGACAAGGTGATCGGCGTCGGCCTCGGCGTCCCCGGCCCCATCGACGTCTCCTCGGGGACGCTCGGCTCGACGTCGATCCTGCCGGGCTGGAGCGGCATCAACCCGGCCGAGGAGCTGTCGGCCCGCCTCGGGGTCCCCGTCCACGTCGACAACGACGCCAACCTCGGCGCGCTCGGCGAGCTGGTGTGGGGGAGCGGCCGGGGCGTGAAGGACCTGGCGTACATCAAGGTGGCGAGCGGTGTGGGCGCCGGACTCGTGATCGACGGGCGGGTCTACCGGGGGCCGGGCGGCACGGCCGGCGAGATCGGCCACATCACCCTCGACGAGTCGGGACCGGTCTGCCGCTGCGGCAACCGCGGCTGCCTGGAGACCTTCACCGCCGCCCGGTACGTGCTGCCGCTGCTCCAGCCGAGCCACGGGGCCGACCTCACCATGGAGCGGGTCGTGCAGCTGGCCCGCGAGGGCGACCCGGGCTGCCGGCGCGTCATCGCCGACGTCGGGCGCCACATCGGCAGCGGTATCGCCAACCTTTGCAATCTCTTGAACCCGAGCCGGGTCGTGCTCGGCGGCGATCTCGCGGAGGCGGGCGAGCTGGTGCTCGCACCCATCCGGGACTCGGTCGGCCGGTACGCCATCCCGAGCGCCGCGCGCCAGCTCTCCCTTGTGCAGGGGGCCCTCGGGGGCCGTGCGGAGGTGCTGGGGGCGCTCGCCCTGGTGCTCAGCGAGATGGGCGACTCCACGCTGTTGAACGGGACAGAGAGCGCATTTCCGGCGGCTGCTCCGGCCTCCGTGCCTGCCTTCACTTAGAGAACGCTAACCACCGTTGTCATCTCGTTAAGTTTTCACTTCTTGACGACGGTGTTGCGGCCGAGTTGACTTCGTGGCACCTCGGCCGCACCGTCGCGGCCTCGTCAGGGAGGCACCTCACATGAACGCAATGACCCGTCGCGTCGTCATAGGCACGGCCGCGGTCTCGATGGCCCTCACCCTCTCCGCCTGCGGTCAGGCCGGCGGCGACGACAGCGGTGACAAGGGCAGCTCGACCAAGATCGGTCTCCTCCTGCCGGAGAACAAGACCGCGCGGTACGAGGCGCTGGACAAGCCGCAGTTCGAGAAGGCCGTCAAGGCCGCCTGCGGCGACTGCGAGGTCGTGTACAACAACGCCGTCGCCGACGTCGTGAAGCAGAAGCAGCAGTTCGACCAGCTCATCGCCGACGGCGTCAAGGTCATCGCGCTCGGCTCGGTCGACGCGGCCAAGTCCGCGGGCTGGGTCAAGGAGGCGCAGGGCAAGGGCGTCAAGGTCATCGCGTACGACCGCGCGATCGAGGGCGCGGACGCCTACGTCAGCCACGACAACAACAAGGTCGGCGAGCTCCAGGGCCAGGCCCTCCTCGCCGCGCTCGGCGGCAAGGCCGCCTCCGCCCAGATCGTCATGATCAACGGCGACGAGAAGGACCCGAACGCCGGTCTCTTCAAGAAGGGCGCCCACGCCGCCCTCGACGGCAAGGTCGGCAAGATCGCCTACGAGGCGTCCGGCGAGTGGGACCCGAAGGTCGCGGGCGAGAAGATGGCCGCCGCCATCTCCTCCGTCGGCAAGGACAAGATCGGCGCCGTCTACTCCGCCAACGACGGCATGGCGGGCGGCATCATCACCTCCCTGGAGAACGCCGGCATCAAGAACATCCCGGTCGGCGGCCAGGACGCCGAGGTCGCGGGCATCCAGCGGATCGTCGCCGGCACCCAGACCTTCACCATCTACAAGTCGCCGCTCCAGCTGGCCCCCGAGGCCGCCAAGTTCGCGGTCAACCTGCTCCAGGGCAAGGACCTCGGCGCCCAGGGCGAGACCGACGGCGTCAAGTCCACCCTCTTCGCCCCGGTGGTCGTCGACAAGGCGAACATCCAGTCCACGGTGATCAAGGACGGCATCTACGCCGCCGCCGACATCTGCTCCGCGGACCTCGCCGCCAAGTGCGCCGAGCTGGGCATCAAGTAAGCCCCCCGGGGCCGACTCCTCGGCCCCGCCCTCCCTGCCGGACCGTCAGCCCCGGCAGGCAGCGGAACGCGCCGCCCCCCGTGCCGCGGCTCCGCCCCCTCGCCGTCCGGCCCCGGCCGACCCAGACCCCGCTGTCGGTCCGGGGCCGGACGAGCACAGCCCCCCTCGAACTCGGCGCCGCACGGCGCGACATGCCGCCGTCCCCCGCACGGGCGGCGAAGGAGTTGGTTCACGTGTCCCAGACGCCTGTCCTGGCGTTGCGCGGGATCTTCAAGCGATTCGGAGCGGTCCAGGTCCTCTCCGGTGTCGACCTCGAAGTCCACGCCGGCGAAGTCGTCGCCCTGGTCGGCGACAACGGCGCCGGAAAGTCCACCCTGGTCAAGACGATCGCCGGCGTCCACCCGATCGACGAGGGCACCATCGAGTGGGAGGGCCGCCCGGTCGGCATCTCCCGCCCGCAGGACTCGCAGGCCCTCGGCGTGGCCACCGTCTACCAGGACCTCGCCCTCTGCGACAACCTCGACGTCGTCGCCAACCTCTTCCTCGGCCGCGAGCTCAAGAAGGGCGGCGTCCTCGACGAGGTCGCCATGGAGAAGCGGGCCAAGGACCTCCTCTCCACGCTCTCCATCCGCATCCCCAGCGTCCGCATCCCCGTCGCCGCCCTCTCCGGCGGCCAGCGGCAGGTCGTCGCGATCGCCCGCGCCCTGGTCGGCGACCCCAAGATCGTGATCCTGGACGAGCCCACCGCCGCCCTCGGCGTCGAGCAGACCGCCCAGGTCCTCGACCTGGTCGAGCGGCTCCGCGAGCAGGGCCTCGGCGTCATCCTCATCAGCCACAACATGGCCGACGTCAAGGCCGTCGCCGACACCGTCGCCGTGCTCCGCCTCGGCCGCAACAACGGCACCTTCCCGGTCGCCACCACCACGCACGAAGAGATCATCGCCGCGATCACCGGTGCCACGGACAACGCCGTGACCCGCCGGCAGGCCCGCACCGCGGAGGTAGCCCAGTGAGCACGACCCCCAAGGCGACCGACGAGGCGCCCGTGCCCGAGCCCCGCACCGCCGAGGACGCCGCCGCCGAGACGCCGGCCGCCGCAGCGGTCCCCGCCGTCGACCCCCGCCTCCTCGTCCGCGAGCAGGGCTTCAAGGGCTACGTCGAGGAGTTCAAGCGCAAGATCCGCTCCGGCGAGATCGGCTCCCTGCCCGTCGTCATCGGCCTGATCGTCATCGGCATCGTCTTCCAGGCGCTGACCGGCAACTTCATCACCTCGTACAACCTCGACCAGATCACCCTGTACGCGGCCGGCCCCGGCATCATGGCCGTCGGCATCGTCTTCGTGCTGCTCCTCGGCGAGATCGACCTCGCCGTCGGCTCCGTCGCCGGCCTCGCGGGCTCCGTCTGGGGCGTCCTCGCCACCGACATGCCGGACTCCCTCGCGATCCTCCTCGGCATCCTCTCCGGCACCCTCCTCGGCGCCTTCCACGGCCTGGTCTTCGCCAAGATCGGCGTCCCCGCCTTCGTCGTCACCCTCGCCGGCTTCCTCGGCTGGGCCGGCCTCCAGACCTGGGTGATGGGCGAGCGGTCCACCATTCCCACCCCCATCGGCAGTTTCGTCGGCGACCTCACCAAGTTCTACTTCTCCGACGTCGCCGCCGCCTACGGCCTCGCCGCCGTCGTGATCGCCGCCTTCTACCTCGCCCAGCTGCGCGACTCCCGCCGCCGCAAGGCCGCCGAGCTGCCGAGCCGCCCGCACAGCGAGATCCTGCTGCGCACCGGCGTCCTCGCGGTCCTCGTGCTGGTCGCCGCGTACGGCTTCAACCAGGAGAAGGGCCTGCCCCTCTCCCTGGTGATCTTCCTGGTGATCCTGCTCGTCACCGACTTCGTGCTGCGCCGCACCACCTACGGCCGCCAGGTCTTCGCGGTCGGCGGCGGCATCGAGGCGGCCCGCCGCGCCGGCATCAACGTGGCCTGGATCCGCACCTCGGTCTTCATGATCTCCGGCACCCTGGGCGCCGTCGGCGGCCTCTTCCTGGCCTCCGCCACCGGCGGTGCCGACCGCTCGCTCGGCGGCGGCAACCAGCTCATGATGTGCATCGCCGCGGCGGTCATCGGCGGCACGAGCCTCTTCGGCGGCCGCGGCAAGGTCTGGTCGGCGCTCCTGGGCATCCTGGTACTCCAGTCCATCGTCCAGGGCCTCAACCAGCTCAACCTGGAGTCCAACGCCATCCAGTACATGATCACCGGCGCGGTGCTCCTCATCGCCGTGATCATCGACTCCGTCTCCCGCAAGACGCAGAAGTCCGCGGGACGGGCGTGACACGCGCGACGCGTGTGACGCCCTTCGGGTAAGACGCGCCACATTCGCCCGGCACCGGAGAACCGGTGCCGGGCACCGTCGCGTCCGGAGCAGTGTCCGGAGCGGTACATCCCCCGTCCGGGTGATGCCACTCCGCCTGGCCCGATGCCCACGATCCAAGACGGAACATTAGACTCGGCAAAATCGGCAAGCTCGACCAGCTCAGAACGCAAGGAGGCACGGGTGGCCCTGCTGACCCGTATCAGGACACCGCGCGACCTGGACCGGCTCTCCCCGGAACAGCTGGAGCAGCTGGCCGCGGAGGTCCGGACCTTCCTCGTCGAAGCCGTCTCCAAGACCGGTGGCCACCTCGGCCCCAACCTCGGCGTGGTCGAACTGACCATCGCCCTGCACCGCGTCTTCGACTCCCCGAAGGACAAGGTCCTCTGGGACACCGGCCACCAGAGCTACGTCCACAAGCTCCTCACCGGCCGCCAGGACTTCTCCAAGCTGAAGATGAAGGGCGGCCTCTCCGGCTACCCCTCGCAGGCGGAGTCCGAGCACGACGTGATCGAGAACTCGCACGCCTCGACCGTCCTCGGCTGGGCCGACGGCCTCGCCAAGGCCAACCAGATCCTGAAGAAGGACGACCACGTCGTCGCCGTCATCGGCGACGGGGCCCTCACCGGCGGCATGGCCTGGGAGGCGCTCAACAACATCGCCACGGCCAAGGACCGCCCGCTCGTCATCGTCGTCAACGACAACGAGCGCTCCTACGCGCCCACCATCGGCGGCCTCGCCAACCACCTGGCGACCCTGCGCACCACCGACGGCTACGAGCGCTTCCTCGCCCGCGGCAAGGACATCCTGGAGCGCACCCCGGTCGTCGGGAAGCCGCTCTACGAGACCCTCCACGGCGCCAAGAAGGGCCTCAAGGACTTCATCGCCCCCCAGGGCATGTTCGAGGACCTCGGCCTCAAGTACGTCGGCCCCATCGACGGGCACGACATCGAGGCCCTGGAGTCCGCCCTCACCCGCGCCAAGCGCTTCGGCGGCCCGGTGATCGTCCACTGCCTCACCGAGAAGGGCCGCGGCTACCAGCCCGCCCTCCAGGACGAGGCCGACCGCTTCCACGCCGTCGGCAAGATCCACCCCGACACCGGACTCCCGATCGCCACCTCCGGCGCCGACTGGACCGGCGTCTTCGCCGACGAGATGGTCGCGCTCGGCAAGGAGCGCGCCGACATCGTCGCGATCACCGCGGCCATGCTCCAGCCGGTCGGCCTGGACAAGTTCGCCAAGGAGTTCCCGGAGCGCGTCTTCGACGTCGGCATCGCCGAGCAGCACGGCGCCGTCTCCGCCGCCGGCCTCGCCACCGGCGGCCTCCACCCGGTCTTCGCCGTCTACGCGACCTTCCTCAACCGCGCCTTCGACCAGGTCCTGATGGACGTGGCCCTGCACAAGTGCGGCGTCACCTTCGTCCTCGACCGGGCCGGCGTCACCGGCACCGACGGCGCCTCCCACAACGGCATGTGGGACATGTCGATCCTCCAGGTCGTGCCCGGCCTGCGGCTCGCCGCCCCGCGCGACGCCGACCAGGTCCGCGCCCAGCTCCGCGAGGCCGTCGAGGTCACCGACGCGCCCACCGTGGTCCGCTTCTCCAAGGGCGCGGTCGGCCCCGCCGTCCCCGCCGTGGGCCGGATCGGCGGCATGGACGTGCTCCGCGAGCCCGGTACGGACCGGCCGGACGTCCTCCTGGTCTCCGTGGGCGCCCTGGCGCCCATGTGCCTGGAGATCGCCGACCTCCTCGACAACCAGGGCATCTCCACCACCGTGGTCGACCCCCGCTGGGTCAAGCCGGTCGACGAGGCCCTCGCACCGCTCGCCGCCGACCACCGGGCCGTCGTCACCGTCGAGGACAACAGCCGCGTCGGCGGCGTCGGCTCGGCCGTCGCCCAGGCGCTGCGCGACGCCGGCGTCGACGTGCCGCTGCGCGACTTCGGCATCCCGCCGGTCTTCCTCGACCACGCCTCCCGCGGCGAGGTCATGGCCGAGATCGGTCTGACCGCCCCCGACATCGCCCGCCAGGTCACCGGCCTGGTCTCGCGCCTGGACGGACGGTTCGAGGCGTCGGCGCGTCCGGCCGTGGAGCCCGTCCGCGACTGACACCCCGAGGACCGGCCCGCCCGCGGGCCGGTCACTCCTCGTCACCATTGGGCCGGTCGGCTCACCCTCCCGGGTGCCGTCCGGCCCTTTCGCGTGCATTCTGGGCTCACTGCGGGCAGCCGTCCCCCGGGGCCTTCCGGCCGGGGGCCCGAGACCCGACGTCACGGACGACGCGGAGGTACCACGGTGAGTACGGATCAGCGCCCCCCACGGGACAACTCCGGGATGTTCCGGACCAAATCGGTCGAGCAGTCGATCCGGGACACCGAGGAACCGGAGCACGCGCTCCGGAAATCCCTCTCCGCCTGGGACCTCACCGTCTTCGGAGTGGGTGTCATCATCGGCACCGGCATCTTCGTCCTGACCGGCAAGGTCGCGAAGGAGAACGCGGGCCCCGCCACCGCCCTCGCCTTCGTCGCGGCCGGCATCGTCTGCGCCCTGGCCGCCCTCTGCTACGCCGAGTTCGCCTCGACGGTGCCGGTGGCCGGGTCGGCGTACACCTTCGCGTACGCCTCCATCGGCGAGCTGCCGGCCTGGATCATCGGCTGGGACCTCGTCCTGGAGTTCGC
The DNA here is from genome assembly GCF_042873895.1 of Streptomyces sp. NPDC004435. Classification (NCBI taxonomy): domain Bacteria; kingdom Bacillati; phylum Actinomycetota; class Actinomycetes; order Kitasatosporales; family Streptomycetaceae; genus Streptomyces; species Streptomyces sp. NPDC004435. Next base: position 322,920 of record NZ_JBIAMB010000006.1, read on the forward strand.
GCTCGGCACGGCGGTGGTGGCCGTCGGCTGGTCCGGGTACGTGCGCTCGCTGATGGACAACATCGACTGGCATCTGCCCGCGGCGCTCGAAGGACCTGACGCACCGGGCGGCACCTTCGACATCCTGGCCTTCCTGCTGGTCCTGGTGCTCACCGTGATCCTCGTCGTCGGCATGAAGCTGTCCGCCCGGATCACCGCCGTCGTCGTGGCCATCAAGGTCACGGTCGTCATGATCGTGATCGTCGCGGGCCTCTTCTTCATCGTCGGCGACAACTACTCGCCCTTCATCCCGCCGGCGGTGACGCCGGAGGGCGGCGGCTCCAACTGGGACTCGCCGCTCGTCCAGCTCCTCTTCGGGTACGAGCCCACCAACTTCGGCGTCATGGGCATCTTCACCGCCGCCTCCATCGTCTTCTTCGCCTTCATCGGCTTCGACGTGGTCGCCACCGCCGCCGAGGAGACCAAGCTGCCGCAGCGGGACATGCCCCGCGGCATCCTCGGCTCGCTGCTGATCTGCACCGTGCTGTACGTGGCGGTCGCCCTGGTCGTCACCGGCATGCAGCACTACACCGAACTGTCCGTCAGCGCCCCGCTCGCCGACGCCTTCAAGTCCGTCGGCCATCCCTTCTACGCCGGCGTGATCAGCTTCGGCGCGGCCGTCGGCCTCACCACCGTCTGCCTCATCCTGCTGCTCGGCCAGACCCGCGTCTTCTTCGCGATGAGCCGGGACGGCCTGCTGCCCCGCTTCTTCTCGGTCACGCACCCGCGCTTCAAGACCCCGTACCGGCCGACCATCCTGCTCGGCGTGATCATCGCGATCGTGGCCGGCTTCACCAGCATCAACGAGCTGGCGACCCTGGTGAACATCGGCACCCTCTTCGCCTTCGTGATGGTCGCCGCCGGCGTCATCGTCCTCCGCCGCACCCGCCCCGACCTGCACCGCGCCTTCCGCACCCCGTGGGTCCCGGTGCTGCCGATCGTCTCGATCGCCGCCTCCTTCTGGCTGATGCTCAACCTGCCGGGCGAGACCTGGTTCCGCTTCGCGGTCTGGATGGCGCTCGGCGTCATCGTGTACTTCCTGTACGGTCGCGGGCACAGCCGGCTGGGCAAGGAGGGCCGGGACGCCCAGTACTAGACGGGTACGCGCCCCCCGCGCGGCCGACTAGCAGCGGGCGCGGGGAAGGCGGCCGGGCCGGGCGGATACAGTCGGTGGGAACCGACCCCCACTCGACCCGGAGCGCTGGATCCCCCCATGGTGAACCGACCGTCCCAGGCCCCCGCCGCCCCCTCCCACGGCTCCCCGAGCGCCCCCACGATGCACGGCGGCTGGCTGGCCCGGGGAGCCGAAGGACGCTTCAGCGTCTACGTCCCCCGGGACGGCGAGGTGGTCCGCTGGACCGAGGGCCCCGAGGGCCGGTTCACCGGACCCGAACCGCTCGGCGGCGGCGGTCTGCTGCCCTTCCTGGCGGCCGCTCAGGGCCCCGACCGCTACGTCCACCTGGTCGGCCTGCGCCCCACCGCGACCGGCGCCGAGGCGGGCGAGGACCACGTCGAGCTCGTGCACAGCGTCCAGTTCCAGACCGGCCGGCCCAACGTGGAGTGGAAGGCCATCGGCCACGCCAACGGCAAGGGCGAGTGGTGCGGCAACCCGGCCCTCGCCGTCGACGGCAAGGGCCGCGCCCACGTCTTCGTCCGCAACCGCGGCGGCGGAGTCAGCGCCCGCGTCCAGAAGGACGCCGGCGGCTGGCACCCCTGGTGGGACCTGAAGGGCGGCCGCACCGACCAGAACCCGGTGGCCGCGGTCAACGGCGACGGCCTCGTCGAGCTGTACACCGCCACCGACCGCGGACTGCTCCGCTACGTGCAGAAGGAGCCGGGCGCCCGCCCGGTCGTCGAGCCGCTGCTGACCACCCCGGTCGTCCAGGGCACCCTCGCCGCGGTGACCGGCACCTCCGGGCACGTGACCCTCTTCTACGCCGACGGCGAGGGCCGGATCCGGGCCTGGTCCCCGGGCCGGGGCCTGGAGCCCACCCCGTTCGCCGACGCCGTCGGCCCCGGCCCGCTGACCGCCGGCCGCTGCGTCATCGACGGCTACGACTGCACCCTGCTCGCCCAGTGCGACGACAAGGGCGGTGCCACCCTCGCGGCCTACCTCACGGAGCGCGAGGACACCGGCCTGCACTGGACCCCGTCCGGCCCGCCGGTGCTCGGCCCGCCGGCCCTGACGGCCGACACCGAGGGCGCCGCGGCGGTCGCCGCGCTGACCTCCGACGGCGGCGTGGTCGTCACCCGGCAGAAGGACGAGTCCGGCCTCGCCCTGGCCGCCTGGACGCGCCTCTGAGGCCGTCCGGGCCCCCGCCGCGCGGCGGGGGCCCGGGAGAACGCCGAAGGCGCTGCCCGGCCCCTGGAGAGGGGGCCGGGCAGCGCCTTTCGTACGGGGTGCGTTACGCCGGGACGCTCGCGACGCCCTGCGCCAGGAAACGCTTGCCGTTGACGCGCTCGGAGACGCCCTCGCGGTCCAGGTACGGCGTGATGCCGCCCAGGTGGAAGGGCCAGCCGGCACCGGTGATCAGGCAGAGGTCGATGTCCTGCGCCTCGGCGACGACACCCTCCTCCAGCATGAGGCCGATCTCCTGCGCCACCGCGTCGAGGACGCGGTCGCGGACCTGCTGCTCGGTGAGGACGGTGTCGCCCTGCTTGAGCAGCGCGGCGACCTCGGGGTCGAGCTCCGGCTTGAAGCCGTTCTCCGGCTTGTAGACGTAGAAGCCGCGCTTGCCGGCCTCGACGACGGCCTTCAGGTTGGGGGAGACGGTGAAGCGCTCCGGGAAGGCGCGGTTCAGGGTCTCGGAGACGTGCAGGCCGATGGCCGGGCCCACGAGCTCCAGGAGGACCAGCGGGGACATCGGCAGGCCCAGGGGCTCGATGGCCTTCTCGGCCGTCTCGACCGAGGTGCCCTCGTCGATGACGTTCTGGATCTCGCCCATGAAGCGGGTGAGGATGCGGTTCACGACGAACGCCGGGGCGTCCTTGGTGAGGACCGCGGTCTTCTTCAGCTTCTTCGCCACGCCGAAGGCGGTGGCGAGCGAGGCGTCGTCCGTCTTCTCGCCGCGGACGATCTCCAGGAGCGGGAGGATCGCGACCGGGTTGAAGAAGTGGAAGCCGACCACGCGCTCCGGGTGCCGGAGCTTGGAGGCCATCTCGGAGACCGACAGCGAGGAGGTGTTGGTGGCGAGGATCGCGTGCGCCGGGGCGACCGCCTCGACCTCCGCGAACACCTTCTGCTTGACGGACATCTCCTCGAACACGGCCTCGATGATGAAGTCCGCGTCCGCGAAGCCCTCGGCCTTGTCGAGGACACCGGAGACCAGGCCCTTGAGGCGGTTGGCCTTGTCCTGGTTGATGCGGCCCTTGCCGAGCAGCTTCTCGATCTCGCCGTGGACGTAGCCGACGCCCTTGTCCACGCGCTCCTGGTCGATGTCGGTCAGGACGACCGGCACCTCCAGGCGGCGCAGGAAGAGCAGGGCCAGCTGGGAGGCCATCAGACCGGCGCCGACGACGCCCACCTTGGTGACCGGGCGGGCCAGGGACTTGTCCGGGGCGCCGGCGGGGCGCTTGCCGCGCTTCTGCACCAGGTTGAAGGCGTAGATGCCGGAGCGGAGCTCGCCGCCCATGATCAGGTCCGCGAGGGCCTGGTCCTCGGCGTCGAAGCCCTTCTGGAGGTCGCCGTCCTTGGCGGCCTCGATGATGTCGAGGGCGCGGTAGGCGGCGGGGGCGGCGCCGTGCACCTTGGAGTCGGCGATCGCGCGGCCCTTGGCGACGGCGGCGTCCCAGCCCTCGCCGCGGTCGATCTCCGGGCGCTCGACGGCGACGGAGCCGTTCAGCACGCCGGCGGTCCAGATGAGCGACTGCTCCAGGAAGTCGGCGCCCTCGAAGAGCGCGTCGGCGATGCCGAGCTCGAAGACCTGCTTGCCCTTGAGCTGACGGTTCTGGTTCAGCGAGTTCTCGATGATGACCTGGACGGCCTTCTCGGCGCCGATCAGGTTCGGGAGGATCGCGCAGCCGCCCCAGCCGGGCACCAGGCCGAGGAAGACCTCGGGGAGCGAGAAGGCCGGCAGGGCCTTCGACACGGTGCGGTAGGTGCAGTGCAGACCGACCTCGACGCCGCCGCCCATGGCCGCGCCGTTGTAATACGCGAAGGTCGGCACGGCGAGCGCGGAGAGGCGCTTGAAGACGTCGTGGCCGCCCTTGCCGATGGCGAGGGCCTCGTCGTGCTTCTTCAGCAGCTCGACGCCCTTGAGGTCGGCGCCGACCGCGAAGATGAACGGCTTGCCGGTGAGGCCGGCGGCGACGATCTCGCCGTTGGCGGCCTCGGCCTCGACCTGGTCGATCGCCGTGTTCAGGTTGGCCAGCGACTGCGGACCGAAGGTGGTCGGCTTGGTGTGGTCGAAGCCGTTGTCCAGCGTGATCAGCGCGAACCGGCCGGCCCCGAAGGGCAGCTCGAAGTGGCGTACGTGGGCCGAGGTGACGACCTCGTCCGGGAAGAGCTCGGCGGCGCCCTTCAGAAGCTCGGCGGTGGTGCTCACTTGCCCTCCCAGTGGGGGTTCTCCCAGATGACCGTCGCGCCCATGCCGAAGCCGACGCACATGGTGTTGAGGCCGTAACGGACCTGCGGGTTCTCCTCGAACTGGCGCGCCAGCTGCGTCATCAGACGGACGCCGGAGGAGGCCAGCGGGTGACCGTAGGCGATGGCGCCGCCGTACTGGTTGACGCGCGCGTCGTCGTCGGCGATGCCGTAGTGCTCCAGGAACGCGAGGACCTGCACGGCGAAGGCCTCGTTGATCTCGAAGAGACCGATGTCGTCGATCGAGAGGCCGGCCTGGGCCAGGGCCTTCTCGGTCGCCGGGATCGGGCCGTAGCCCATGACCTCGGGCTCGACGCCGGCGAAGGCGTACGAGACGAGGCGCATCTTGACCGGGAGGTCGTTCTCCCGGGCGAAGTCCTCGGAGGCGATGATCGAGGCGGTGGCGCCGTCGTTCAGGCCGGCCGCGTTGCCCGCGGTGACGTTGCCGTGGACGCGGAAGGGCGTCTTCAGGCCGGCCAGCGACTCCAGGGTGGTGCCCGGGCGCATCGGCTCGTCGGCGGTGACCAGGCCCCAGCCGGTCTCGCCGGCCTCGGCGTTGGTGCGGCGGACGGAGATCGGCACCAGGTCAGGCTGGATCTTGTTGTCCGCGTAGGCCTTGGCGGCCTTCTCCTGCGAGCGCACGGCGTACTCGTCGGCGCGCTGCTTGGTGATGCTCGGGTAGCGGTCGTGCAGGTTCTCGGCGGTCATGCCCATGAAGAGGGCGGACTCGTCGACCAGCTTCTCGCTGACGAAGCGCGGGTTCGGGTCCACGCCCTCGCCCATGGGGTGGCGGCCCATGTGCTCGACACCGCCGGCGATGACGGCGTCGTAGGCGCCGAAGGCGATGGAGCCGGCGACCGAGGTGACGGCGGTGAGGGCACCGGCGCACATGCGGTCGATGGAGTAGCCGGGCACGGACTGCGGCAGACCGGCGAGGATGCCGGCGGTGCGGCCGAGGGTGAGGCCCTGGTCGCCGATCTGGGTCGTCGCGGCGATCGCGACCTCGTCGATCTTCGCCGGGTCGAGGGCCGGGTTGCGGCGCAGCAGCTCCCGGATGGCCTTCACGACGAGGTCGTCGGCGCGGGTCTCGTGGTAGATGCCCTTCGGGCCCGCCTTGCCGAACGGGGTGCGGACGCCGTCGACGAAGACGACGTCCCTGACGGTACGAGGCACGATGGCTCTCCTCCAGGTGCGGGACGGCACTGCTGCGGCGCACCACTAAGCGTGCGCTTGCTTCCCCCATGCTACTTGTGGGTAACCAAGCTGCCCACCCCCTGAGGGCCAAGCGACGGAGGTCACACCCTCACGGACGCGCCGAAGCCCCCGGCGCCGGGGCGCGGGGGGCTTCGGTACGCGGTCGGCCGGCGGTCTCAGGCACGGGCGGCCAGGGCCTCCGTGAGGAGCGGGGCGACCAGCCCGATCTGCCAGGACCGGGCCCCGTGGGCGCCCAGCGCGGCGGCGACGGCGTCCCGGTCGGCGGCGGCCGGGGGTTCCCAGCAGATCCGGCGGACGGTGTCCGGGGTGATCAGGTTCTCCTGCGGGAGGTTCAGTTCCTCGGCGAGCGCCGAGACGCCGGCCCGGGCGGCCGAGAGGCGGGCGGCGGCCGCCGGGTCCTTGTCCGCCCAGGCGCGCGGCGGGGGAGGGCCGGCCACCTGCGCGCCCGGCTGGGGCAGCTCGTTCTCGGGGAGGGCGCGGGCGCGGTCCACGGCCGCCTGCCACTGCTCCAGCTGGCGCCGGCCCATCCGGTGGCCGAAACCGGGCAGGGCGGTGAGGGCGGCGACGTTCACCGGGACGGCGAGGGCCGCCTCGACGATCGCCGCGTCGCTCAGCACCTTGCCGGGGGAGACGTCCCGCCGCTGGGCGACCCGGTCGCGGGCCGTCCAGAGCTCGCGTACGACCGCCATCTGGCGGCGGCGGCGCACCTTGTGCATGCCGGAGGTGCGGCGCCAGGGGTCCTTGCGCGGCGGGGCGGGCGGGGCGAGGGCGATGGACTCGAACTCCTCGTGGGCCCACTCCAGCTTCCCCTGCCGGTCCAGCTCCTTCTCCAGCGCGTCGCGCAGGTCGACGAGGAGCTCGACGTCGAGGGCCGCGTACCGCAGCCAGGGCTCGGGGAGCGGACGGGTGGACCAGTCGACCGCGGAGTGGCCCTTCTCCAGGGCGAAGCCGAGGACGGACTCGACCATCGCGCCGAGGCCGACGCGCGGGAAGCCGGCGAGCCGGCCGGCCAGCTCGGTGTCGAAGAGCGAGGAGGGGCGCATGCCTATGTCGCGGAGGCAGGGGAGGTCCTGGGTGGCCGCGTGCAGGATCCACTCGGTGCCGTCGAGGGCCTCGCCGAGGCCGGAGAGGTCGGGGCAGCCGACCGGGTCGATCAGCGCGGTGCCCGCGCCCTCGCGGCGGAGCTGGACGAGGTAGGCGCGCTGGCCGTAGCGGTAGCCGGAGGCGCGCTCGGCGTCGACGGCGACGGGGCCGCGTCCGGCGGCGAAGGCGGCGATCACCCCGGCGAGCTCGGAATCGCTCGCGACGACCGGCGGGACGCCCTCGCGGGGCTCCAGCAACGGGGTCGGAAGCCCATTCGCAGGGACGTTCTCGTCCGGGGGGCCGCCCCCGGTGGTGCGCAGTGCGGTGTCTGCTGCGGTCTCTTGGGCGTCGGTCACCTGTCAAGGGTATCCGCCGACGGCAAGCGCCTGTCGACGGAACGTTCCGTCGACAGGCGCCGCGTTTCCGTCAAGGCCGCGTCAGTGGATGATCCCGGTCCGCAGCGCGACGGCGACCATGCCGGCCCGGTCGCCGGTGCCCAGCTTGCGGGCGATCCGGGCGAGGTGGCTCTTCACGGTGAGCGCCGAGAGCCCCATCGAGACGCCGATGGCCTTGTTGGACTGGCCTTCGGCGACCAGGCGGAGCACCTCGACCTCACGGCCGGAGAGCTCGCGGTAGCCGCCCGGGTGGCTCGGGGCACCCGGGGGGCGGCGGTGGCCGAGCCGGGCGGCCGCGGCGCCGATGGGCGCGGCGCCGGGGCGCGTCGGGTGGCCGATATTGGTCCGCGTGCCGGTGACGACGTAGCCCTTCACGCCGCCGGCGAGCGCGTTGCGCACCGCGCCGATGTCGTCGGCGGCCGAGAGGGCGAGGCCGTTGGGCCAGCCGGCGGCGCGGGTCTCGGACAGCAGGGTGAGGCCGCTGCCGTCGGGAAGGTGGACGTCGGCCACGCAGATGTCGCGCGGGTTGCCGACGCGGGGACGGGCCTCCGCGATGGACGACGCCTCGATCACGTCCCGTACGCCGAGCGCCCACAGGTGGCGGGTGACGGTGGAGCGGACGCGCGGGTCGGCCACGACGACCATGGCCGTCGGCTTGTTCGGGCGGTAGGCGACCAGGCTAGCGGGCTGCTCGAGCAGAACGGACACTCGGCCTCCTGGGGGGAAGGGTGCGGGACGGAGCCGGCTCGGGGAAGAAGCCGGGGGCGAACCCGTGCTCTGAAGGGGTCAATGACTCCTTCGGCAATCTGGCCGCCCGCCTTTAGGGAAAGATCACGATTTAGTGAGTAACAATTGGGGCAATTCGGACGAGCGATCGATCATCCTACGAGCGGACCCCGTTCCCTCACCCCCACGGGGGACCCCCGTACGAACGCGAGAAGGGGCCCCGAAGGGCCCCTCACGAACAGGTGACCGGACCGCTCAGGCGCCCTGCGGCCCCCGGCGCTGCGGCAGCGAGACGACCCCCGCGCCCGACACCGTCCCCGTCCCGCCCGGCTCCCCGGCCGGACCCGTCGCCCCGGAGGGCTCCGCCGGCGCCGGCGGCAGCCCCGCGATCTGGCACAGCAGGTCCGACCAGGCCGCCAGGTGCGCCGCCGTGTCCGGCACCCCGCCGACGCCCTCCCGGGGCGTCCACGACGCCCGGATCTCGATCTGGGTGGCCGGACGGCGCTCCGCGAGCCCCCCGAAGTAGTGCGAGCCCGCCATCGTCACCGTCCCGCTCGCCTCCCCGTACGCGAGCCCGCGCGCCTCCAGCGCGCCGGTCAGCCAGGACCAGCACACCTCCGGCAGCAGCGGATCCGCCGCCATCTCCGGCTCCAGCTCCGCCCGCACCAGCGTCACCAGCCGGAAGGACCCCTTCCAGGCGTCGTGCCCCGCCGGATCGTGCAGCAGCACCAGACGCCCGTCCGCGAGGTCCTCCTCGCCGTCGACGACCGCCGCCTCCACCGCGTACGCGAACGGCGCGAGCCGCTGCGGCGGCCGGGTCGGCTCGATCTCCATCTCCGGCCGCAGCCGTGCCGTCCGCAGGGCGTCCACCGCCCGCCGGAACGCCGTCGGCACCGGGGTCCCCGCCGTACTGTCCGCCTTGTCGCCCGTCCCTCGAATGCCGTCGGAATGATCGGAAAAATGTCCCTGAGCCGCAGCCATGCGGGGAAGAGTAGGCGGAACGGGGCCGCCATGCGGGGAGGGACACCCGCCCGGCACGGGCGGCTTCCGGTCACATGCGAAGATTTGGGCGTGAGCGCCATGAACAGCCCGACGGGCCAGCAGACGAAGCAGCAGTCGCGGACGTACGACTCCGCGTTCCTCAAGGCGTGCCGGCGTGAGCCCGTGCCCCACACCCCCGTCTGGTTCATGCGCCAGGCCGGGCGCTCCCTGCCCGAGTACCTGAAGGTCCGCGAGGGCATCCCCATGCTGGAGTCCTGCATGCGGCCCGAGCTGGTCAAGGAGATCACGCTCCAGCCCGTCCGCCGCCACGAGGTCGACGCCGCGATCTTCTTCAGCGACATCGTCGTCCCGCTCAAGGCCATCGGCGTCGACCTCGACATCAAGCCCGGCGTCGGCCCCGTCGTCGCCCAGCCGATCCGCACCCGCGCCGACCTCGACCGGCTCCGCGACCTCACCCCCGACGACGTCCGGTACGTCACCGAGGCCATCGGCATGCTCACCGAGGAGCTCGGCGACACCCCGCTGATCGGCTTCGCCGGCGCGCCCTTCACCCTCGCGAGCTACCTCGTCGAGGGCGGCCCGTCCCGCAACCACGAGCACACCAAGGCGCTCATGTACGGCGACCCGCAGCTCTGGGCCGACCTGCTCGACCGCCTCTCCGAGATCACCTCCGCCTTCCTCAAGGTGCAGATCGAGGCCGGCGCCTCCGCGATCCAGCTCTTCGACTCCTGGGTCGGCGCCCTCGCCCCCGCCGACTACCGCCGCTCGATCCTCCCCGCCTCCGCGAAGGTCTTCGACGCGGTCGCCGGCTACGGCGTCCCCCGCATCCACTTCGGCGTCGGCACCGGCGAGCTCCTCGGCCTCATGGGCGAGGCCGGCGCGGACGTCGTCGGCGTCGACTGGCGCGTCCCGCTCGACGAGGCCGCCCGCCGCGTCGGCCCCGGCAAGGCGCTCCAGGGCAACCTCGACCCCGCCGTCCTCTTCGCCGCCACCGAGGTCGTGGAGGCCAAGACCGACGAGGTCCTGGCCGCCGCCAAGGGCCTGGAGGGCCACGTCTTCAACCTGGGCCACGGCGTCATGCCCTCGATGGACCCCGACGCCCTCACCCGCCTCGTCGCCTACGTCCACGAGCGCACCGCCGTCTGACGCCACCGGCCGGCGGTACGGGCGGCGGGCTCAGCCCTCCGCCCGTACCGCCGCCACCGCCTTGCGCGCCGCGACCAGCACCGGGTCCCACACCGGCGAGAACGGCGGCGCGTACCCCAGGTCCAGCGCCGTCACCTGCTCCACCGTCATCCGGGCCGTCAGCGCCACCGCCGCGACGTCCACCCGCTTCGCCGCGCCCTCCCGGCCCACGATCTGCACCCCGAGCAGCCGCCCGGTCCGCTTCTCGGCCAGCATCTTCACCGTCATCGGCGCCGCCCCCGGGTAGTAGCCCGCCCGGCTCGTCGACTCCACGGTCACCGTCACGAACCGCAGCCCGACCTCCCGCGCGTCCTTCTCGCGCAGCCCCGTCCTGGCGATCTCCAGGTCGCACACCTTCGACACCGCCGTCCCCACCACGCCGGGGAAGGTCGCGTAGCCGCCGCCCACGTTCGAGCCGATGACCTGCCCCTGCTTGTTGGCGTGGGTGCCCAGCGGCACGTGCCGCTCCCGGCCCGACACCAGGTCCAGGACCTCCACGCAGTCCCCGCCCGCCCACACGTTCTCCTGCCCCCGCACCCGCATCGACAGGTCCGTGAGCAGTCCGCCGTGCGCCCCGAGCGGCAGCCCGGCCGCCCCCGCGAGCGAGGTCTCCGGCACCACGCCCGTCCCGAGGACCACCACGTCCGCCGGGTACTCCCCGTCGTCCGTCGCCACCGCCCGGACCCGCCCGTCGTCACCCGTGAGGATCTCCCGCACCGCGGCCGAGCCGACCGTACGGATCCCCAGCCCGTCCATCGCCGCGTGCACGAGCCGGCCCATGTCCGGGTCGAGCGTGGACATCGGCTGCTCGCCCCGGTTGAGGACCGTCACCTCGTAGCCCCGGTTCAGCAGCGCCTCCGCCATCTCCACGCCGATGTACCCGGCGCCCACGACCACCGCCCGCCGCCCCGCCGTCCCGGCCAGCGAGTCCAGGAGCGCCTGCCCGTCCTCCAGGGTCTGCACCCCGTGCACGCCCCGCGCGTCGATCCCCGGCAGCGGCGGGCGGTCCGGGCGCGCCCCGGTCGCGATCACCAGCTTGTCGAAGCCCGTCCACGCCTCCGTGCCGGCCGTCAGGTCCCTGGCGAGAACCCTCTGCCCCGCGAGGTCGATCTCCGTCACCTCGGTCCGGGTCCGCAGCCCGATCCCGCGCGCCCGGTGCTCCTCGGGGGAGCGGGCGATCAGCTCCTCCCGCCCGCCCACGTCCCCGCCCACCCAGTACGGGATGCCGCAGGCCGAGTACGAGGAGAACCGGCCCCGCTCGAAGGCCGTGATCTCCAGCTCCCCCGGCCCCTTGAGCCTGCGCGCCTGCGACGCGGCGGACATGCCCGCCGCGTCGCCCCCGATGACCACCAGTCGTTCGCTCATGCGCCCACGCTACGGCGCCGGGGCCTCCCCGTCCGGCTCCTCGTCGGCCACCGGCCGCCCGGCCGCGTCCGTCCGCTCCCGCTGCGCCGGCACGGCGGCCGGGGCGGGGTCGGGGTCTGCCACGACGGCCGCGCGGACGCGGCGGCGCGGACGCACCACCCACCGCCACACCGCGTACGCGCCCAGCGCCACCGCCAGCCACGGGGCGAGCGCCGCGAGGACCACCAGGGCCCAGGAGACGACGGCGGCCAGCGCGCCCCAGCCGCCCGACAGCGCCTCCAGGAGGCCCGGCCGGCTGTCGTCCGACCGCTCGTCCTCGACGGCGGGCCGCTCCTTCTCGCTCAGGCTCAGCGTGATCGTCGCCAGCGAGGTCCGGTCCTTCAGCGACGACTGCTGGGCCAGCAGCGCCTCCAGGTCCGCCTGCCGCCGGCTCAGCTCCCCCTCCAGCGTCACCACGTCGGCCAGCCGCTCCGCCCGGTCCATCAGCGCCCGCACCCGCGCCACGCTCGCCCGCTGCGTGGCGATGCGGCTCTCCACGTCCACCACCTGATCGGTGACGTCCTGAGCCTCCGCCTTGCGCGCGAGCAGCTTCCCGGCGCCGGCCAGCTCGGAGAGGACCCGGTCGTAACGGTCCTGCGGCACCCGCAGCACCATCGTCGAGTGGCCGTACCGGTCGTCGACGCGCTCGGTCGTCTCCGACTCCACCCGGCCGCCCGCGGACGACACCACGGCCCGCACCCGGTCGGCGGTCTCCGGCACCCGGTCGACCTCCACCGACAGCGAGGCCGTACGGATGACGTGCTGCGCGGCCGGAGCCTTCGCCCCGCCCGGCCGCGCCGCGTCCCCCTTCGCGTCCCCCTTCGCTCCCGCCGTGCCCGCCGTGCCCGAGCCCCCCGTCGTCCCGTCCTGCCGCGCCGCCTCGTCGGCGGCCGCGCCCGCCGCGGGAGCGGCGGCCTTGGACCCCGCGTCGTCGGACGCGCCGCCTGCGCACCCCGCCGTCAGCGCCAGCGAGGCGGCGAGCAGCAGCGCCGCCCCCGCCCTCCGCCCGACGGCCGCCCTGCCCGCCCCGCCCGTTCTGCTCGTCCTGACCGTTCCGCTCGACATGCGCACCGAACCCCCCAGGGTCGCCGGAAGTGTTGCCCCTAGGACGTACGCCACCCGCCACGGGTTTGCGTCTCCCGGTAGCGATGCGGTCACGTTCCGGCCTCGGAACGGGGGCGCGAGGGCGATTTGAGAGAGTGGTGCCATGAACGCGGACACCACGGGACCCCACGCCGGACCCCACGCCGTCGTCGTCGGCGGCGGCATCACCGGCCTCGCCGCCGCCCGTCGGCTGCTCGCCGCCGGCGCGCGCGTCACCCTCCTGGAAGCCGGCGGCCGGCTCGGCGGGAAGCTGCGCGCCGGGGAGATCGCCGGAGCCCCCGTGGACCTCGGGGCCGAGTCCCTGCTGGCCCGCCGCCCCGAGGCCGTCGCGCTCGCCGAGGCCGTCGGCCTCGGCGACCGGCTCCAGGCCCCCGGCACCACCACCGCCTCCGTCTGGTCCCGCGGCCGGCTCGTCCCGATGCCCAAGGGCCACGTCATGGGCGTCCCCGGCGACGCCGCGGCCGTCGCCGGCCTCCTCTCCGGGGAAGGGCTGCGCCGGATCGGCCGGGACGCGGAACTGCCGCCCACCGAGATCGGCGACGACACCGCCATCGGCGCGTACGTGGCCGAGCGCATGGGCCGCGAGGTCGTCGACCGGCTCGTCGAACCCCTCCTCGGCGGCGTCTACGCCGGCGACGCCTACCGCATCTCGATGAGAGCCGCCGTCCCCGCCCTCTTCGAGGCAGCCCGCCGCCATCCCACCCTCACCGCCGCCGTCCGTGCCGTCCAGGCCGCCGGCGCCGCCGTCCCCGCCGACGCGGCGGGCGCCGCCACCGGCCTCGGCGGAGCCGCCTTCGCCGGCATCTCCGGCGGCATCGGCACCCTCCCCGGCGCCGTCGCCGACGCCGTCCGCGCCGCGGGCGGCACGATCCTCAACCACACCCCCGCGACCGCGCTGCTGCGCGCCGGGACCGGCTGGCGGGTCGTCACCCCGGAGCGGACCCTCGACGCGGACGCCGTCGTCCTCGCCGCCCCCGCCCCCGTCGCCGCCCGCCTCCTCGGCGACCACGCCCCCGAGGCCGCCGCCCTCCTCGGCGAGATCGCCTACGCCTCCATGGCCCTGGTGACGCTCGCCTTCCGCCGCGCCGACCTGCCCGCACTGCCCGGCTCCGGCTTCCTCGTCCCGCCCGTCGACGGGCACACCATCAAGGCGTCCACCTTCTCCAGCCAGAAGTGGCGCTGGGTCGGCGAGGAGGCCCCGGACCTCTTCGTGCTCCGCACCTCCGTCGGCCGGCACGGCGAGGAGACCTGGCTCCACCGCGAGGACGAGGACCTCGTCGCCGCCTCCCTCAAGGACCTCGGCGCCGCCACCGGCCTCGCCGCCCGCCCCGTCGCCACCACCGTCACCCGCTGGACCGACGGCCTCCCCCAGTACCCCGTCGGGCACCTGGACCGCGTCGCCCGGGCCCGTACCGCCCTCGCCGGCCTGCCCGGACTGCGCCTCGCCGGGGCCGCGTACGACGGCGTCGGCATCCCCGCGTGCGTCGCCTCGGCGCACCGCGCGGCCGACGCCGTCGCGGACGAGATGATCGCCACGCCGGAAACGGGGCACCCCGGTGCGGGGCACTCCTCGTGACGGGCGAGAATAGGCGTATGAGTGCGCCCGAAAAGATCCCGAACGCCGGTAAGAAGGCGAAGGACCTCAACGAGGTCATCCGCTACACCCTGTGGTCCGTCTTCAAGCTGCGCGACGTCCTGCCCGCCGACCGAGCCGGCTACGCCGAAGAGGTCCAGGAGCTGTTCGACAAGCTGGCGGCGGAGGACGTCACCGTCCGCGGCACGTACGACCTGTCCGGTCTGCGCGCCGACGCCGACGTCATGATCTGGTGGCACGCCGAGACGAGCGACGAGCTCCAGACGGCGTACAACCTCTTCCGCCGTACGAAGCTGGGCCGCGCCCTGGAGCCGGTCTGGTCGAACATGGCGCTGCACCGCCCCGCCGAGTTCAACAAGTCGCACATCCCGGCCTTCCTCGCCGACGAGAACCCCCGCGACTACGTCTCGGTCTACCCCTTCGTCCGCTCCTACGACTGGTACCTGCTGCCGGACGAGGACCGCCGCCGGATGCTCGCCGACCACGGCAAGATGGCCCGCGGCTACCCCGACGTCCGCGCCAACACCGTGGCCTCCTTCTCGCTCGGCGACTACGAGTGGCTGCTCGCCTTCGAGGCCGACGAGCTGCACCGCATCGTGGACCTCATGCGCCACCTGCGCGCCTCCGAGGCGCGGATGCACGTCCGCGAAGAGGTCCCCTTCTACACCGGCCGCCGCAAGAGCGTCGCGGAGCTGGTGGCGGGCCTGGCCTGACGGCCGCCCCCTTGCCCGGCGGCTCCCCGGCTCCCCGCCGGGGCGTCCGCCCCCTCGACCCGGAAGATCAGACGGCGGCCACGCCATGGCCCGCCGCTCCAGCGACACCGGGTCCGGCACCGGGTGCGGCGCGCGCGAGCGCGCCGCACCGGCGTCCCTCCCCTCACCCCCGCGGCCTTCCCAGCGCCGCCCGCAGCTCCGGTTCCAGGACCGCGGTCCCCCGGGTGGCGAGCGCGGTGAGCGGATCCTCCGCGGAAAGCCCCGCGAGCAGCCGCTGACCGGCGTGCGAGGCCCACCGGCCGCGCGGGAACAGCCCCATCGCCAGACAGAGCCCCGAGGCCGTCAGCGGCAGCGCGAACCCGGCGACCGTCCGCGTCCACTCGGCTTCCGGCACCAGCGGCACCGCGACCGCCCCCAGCGCCAGCGTCAGCAGGAACGCGCCCCGCACCGCCCGCACCCCGGCCGCGACCTCCCGCCGCCCCGCCCCCGGCACCGCGAGCCCCCGCGCCACCAGACCCTCCTCGATCCGGCGTACGCACGCGGCGGCGGCGACCACCGGACGCAGCAGCGGCACCGGCGCCTGCCCGCCCGGACCGATCGCGCCCAGCACCGCCCGCTCCAGCTCGTCCCCGGCGCCGGAGGCGTCGACGACCGTCGCCCAGCCCGTGTGCGCGAGCAGAAGCCGCCGCGCCCGGTGCATCGAGACCAGCGTCAGATCGGTCACCCGCCCCGGCCCGCCCGCGAGGAACGCGGCCTCGCCCAGGGTGAGTTCGCCCTCCCCGGACGCCGCGCCGCCGTGCCCGCCGGCGGCGATCGCGGCCCGGCAGAGCCGGGCGCAGGCGACGGCGGTCACGACGCACGCGACGAGCAGGAGCGGGAACCAGACCATGATCGAGTTGTACGACAGGACCGGCGGTCCCGCCACCCGAACGGCTCAGCCGCCGCCCCCACCGCAGCCACCGCCACCGCCGCCGCCGCACGACGAGGACGACGACGAGCCGCACGAGGACGAGCCGCACGAGGACGAGGACGAGCAGGACGAGCCGCCCGATCCACAGCTCGACCCCGACCCCGACCCGGAGTCCGGGACCCAGCCGTCGCCGCCGCCGGGCGCCGCTCCCGCGCACCACACCACCACGGCCGCGAACGCCGTCGTGTGGCTCGGGTCGGAGGAGTGGTGCGAGGAGGAGGCGCGCCGGCCGCCGCCCGACGGGGACGAGCCCTGGAGCCGGGACGCGTTCCGCAGCCGCTCGCGCAGCTCGGGGTCGGGGAGCGCGCGGATCCCGCCGAGTGCCACGGCGTGCGCCGTGCCGCTGCTGCCGAGCCCGTACGAGCGGCGGAACGCGGCCAGCGCCGTCTGCCCCGCGGAGCCCAGCTGCCGCCCGTAGGCGCTGCCGCAGATGATCGCCGTCAGGAGGCAGGCGAAGAAGAGCGGCAGGACCAGCACGACGAACGGGATCATCGCGCCTTCCGGGTCGGTGAACTGCACGACGGTGACCACCACGGCGACCGGCACCATCAGGACGGCGGCCAGGGCCGTCCCGACGCACCAGCGCCGCACCGCTCTGCGCCGCTCCGGCAGGACCAGCAGACCGCGCGCGGCGAGCCCGTCGCCGATCTCCTGCACCGCCGGGTGGGTCATCACCCCGAGGCGCAGGTGGTGCAGGGCCCCGCTGGGGGCGGCGGCGTGGACGTCGAGCACCGCCCGCTCCACCGGGTCGTGGGCGACCGCGCGGACGACGGCGACCACACCGGGCCCGCCGATCGCGAGCCGCCCGTCGACGTGCATGGTGGCGAGCGCCGTGTCGGCGACCCTGCCGGGCCCGCCGCTCAGGAACGCGGCCTCGTAGACGTCCTGGAGGGGACCGGTCCGGCCGACGCGACCCCGGCGGCCGAGCATGACGGTCCGCGCGATCGCGGCGGCGCCGGCGGCGTAGAAGAGGACGAGCAGGAGGTTCATGCGGGTCACCGCCCTTGGAAGAGGTCTCGTGCGGCCCGCACCACGCGGCCCGCGAGGGTCGTCGGACGGCTGTCGGACCGTTCCCGCCACCAGCGGGTCAGCTCCCGCTGCTCGGGCCGCCCGTCCAGCAGCAGGCCCTCGACGAAGTCGAGCGCGTCCCGCCGGTAGCTGCCCGGCATCGGCCGCCGGCGCGCGTACGCCAGGAACGCGGGCCGGAACTCCGCGCCGAGGATCTTCGGCAGCTCGGGCGCGATCCGCGCCACCACGGAGGCCCGCTTGGCGGCCAGGGCACGGCTCTGCACCCCGATCCGCCGCACGTCGAACCCCTCCGGCACCGGAGTCCCCGCCACCAGTGCCGACAGCAGCGCCGCCTGTCCCACCCCGACGCGCTGCCGCACGGAGGCCGAGACGGCGGGCTCCGCGGCCGCGGGTGCCGCGGGTGCCTCGGTGGCGGTCTCCGGCCGGGCCAGGACCGCCACCTGGCCGGCGGGCGCGGGTGCGCCGTGAGCGGCCGTCGCGGGCGCCTGCCCGGGCTCCGGCGCCGAGGACGCCGGGGGCGCCGGGGGCGCCGGCCGGGCGGCCGGCATCGGGCCGCCCGAGACGCGGGCTCCGGCGCCGATGTGCAGCGGGTCGCCGCCCGTGAGGGCGCGGCCCGCCCGCAGCGTGGCGGCACCGACGCCGTGGCGCGCGGCGAGCGGGCCGGCGGGGTCCGCGCCGGCGGCCGTCGGGGCCGGGCGCGGGGCCCTGCGGGCCGTCGTCAGGGTGGCGCGGATCGTGGCGAGTTCGGCGGCGAGCTCGGTCGCCGCGGGGAAGCGGTCGTCGCGCTCCAGGAGGACGCCCGGTGGGGCGACCCGGCCGGCGAGGTCGGCCAGGATGTCGAGGACGGGCTCCGGGACCGGGTGGGCGTGGGTGTCGTGCCAGACGCCGTCGCGCTCGACGCCGCCCGCCACGTGCACGTACGCGATGGCCTCCACCGGCAGCTCGGCCAGGGCCTTCGCCGGGTCCTCGCCCCGGTTGCGGTGGTTGGTGTGCAGGTTGGCGACGTCGATCAGGAGCCGTACCCCCGTACGCTCCACCAGCTCCGCCAGGAACCGCCCCTCGGACAGCTCCTCGTCCGGCCAGGAGAACAGCGCGGCGATGTTCTCCAGCGCCAGCGGCACCGGCAGCGCCTCCTGCGCGATGCGCACGTTCTCGCAGAGCACGTCGAGGGCGTCCCGGGTGCGCGGGACGGGCAGCAGGTGCGCGGCCTCCAGGCGCGGGGTCGCCGTCAGCGGCCCGCCGGCCCGGACGAACGCGATGTGCTCGGTGACGAGCGGCGCGCCGAGCGCCTCCGCCTTGGCCGCGAGCGACGCCAGCCGCTCCGGGTCCGGCCGGTCCGCCCCGCCGAGCCCCAGCGACACCCCGTGCGGCACCACCGTGACGCCCCGCGCCCGCAGCCGGGTCAGCGATTCGGGCAGATGGCCGACGCACACGTTCTCCGCGACGACCTCCACCCAGTCGACGGGCAGTTCCTCGACCGCGTCCGCGATCTCGGGACGCCAGCCGATGCCGATGCCGAGTTCCGTCATGTCCCCCTCCTTCGGTCCTCAGTCATCCACGTGATGACCCCGGCGATACCGGTCGAACCCCTGAAGGGGGAGGTTCAGAGCTTCATTTGAGGTTCCCGGCCACAGGCGCCCCCGGCACCCCCAGGACCCCGGGGAACGCCGACACCACCGTCGCGCTGCCCGGCGCGATCTCCGTGAAGCCCGCGTCCCGGACGACCGGGAGGCCGCTCGCGGCCAGCGCCGGCCACTCGGCCTCGGCCGCCGTGCGGACCGCGAGCGGGAAGCCCGCCTCCCGCCAGGCCGCGCGGGCGGCCCCGTCGAGCGCCCACCACAGCAGCTGGGCGCCGTGCCCGGCCTGCGCCATCGCCTTCCCGGCCGACATCTCCAGGCCCGGGTTGAACCAGAGCACGGCGGCCCCGTCGGGAATCGGCCCGGGCGCCGCCGGATCGTCGAGGTCGGTGCCCGAGACCTGGAGCTTGGCCAGCTCCTTGGGCCAGCCGTCGAGCGGCACGGGCGGGAAGACTCGCACCTCCGCCTCCGCGCCGGTCACGGTGAGGCCGGGCAGCGCCCCGGCGCGCCGCCACTCCGCGCCGCGGGCCCGCCGGACCACCTTGCGGATGCGGGCGTCCTCCCAGTCGGCGACGGCCCGCGCCCATTCCCCCTCGCCGAGCGCGCGCTCGTCGGTCAGGAGCCGGAGCACGGCCCGGGCCGCGGTCTCCAGGGCGTCGGTACGGGCCGGGGGCGCGTCGCGCTCGATGCGCACCACCAGGGGCAGGACGTACTGCGGCTTCTCGTCGCGGGGATCGGTGTCGTTGCTGCTCACCCGGCAAGTCTGCCACCGCCTCCGGCGGGCCGGATCTTGTGGCCGGGTCGGCGGCCGGGCGAGGATCGGCGTCATGACGACGACGGTGGGGGCGCGGGAGCGCGGGCCGGTGCGGCTCGCGGGGGTCGGACGCCGGTACGGGCCGCGCGGCCCGTGGGTGCTGCGCGGTGTCGACCTGGACCTGCCCGCCGGGCGGCTGGTGCGGGCCACCGGCGCCAACGGCACCGGCAAGTCGACGCTGCTGCGGCTGGTCGCCGGGGTCGACGCCCCCGCCGAGGGCCGGATCACCGGCCGCCCGGCCCGGACCGCGTACGTCCCCGAGCGCTTCCCGCCCGCCCTGCCGTTCACGGCCCTCGACTACCTCGTCCACCTCGGCCGCCTCCAGGGCCTCGGCACCGGCGCGGCGCGGGCGAGGGCGGGGGAGTGGCTGGAGCGGTTCGGGGCGGCCGGGTACGCCGGGGCGGCCCTCGCGGGCCTCTCCAAGGGCAGCGCCCAGAAGGTGGCCGTCGCCCAGGCCCTCCTCGCCGAGCCGGAGCTGCTGGTCCTCGACGAGGCGTGGACGGGCCTCGACGCCGGGGCCCGCGCCGAGCTCGACCGGGCGGTGGGGGAGCAGGTCGCCGCCGGCGCCACGGTCCTCTTCGTCGACCACGACCCGCACCGCCTCGCGGGCGAACCGGTCACGACCGTGTCGGTGGACAACGGCCGACTCCGAACGGAACCGCGAGCGGCGGCGCCGGGTGCCTCTTCGGCTCAGGTCTCCGCCTCGGCTCACGTCTCCGTCTCGGCCCATGGCGGCGCCTCGACGCTCAGTGCCGCCCAGGCCCACGGTGCTGTCCCGGCCCCCGGCGCCGCCTCGCCCGGGACCGTCACCGTGCGGATCGTCGCCTCGGGGGACCGGCCGTTGCCGGGCGGTCTGCCCGGTGGGGCGGCCGGGGTGCCGCTCGCGGGCGGTGGCGGTGAGGTGTTCCGGGTCGGGGACGCGGACTCCGACGACCTCCTGCGGGTGCTGCTCGGTGCCGGCTGGCACGTCCACCGGGTCGAGAGCGAAGGGGAGCGGGTGTGACGGCGCTCCTGCGGTACCACTCCGCGCTCTTCCTCCGGTCCCAGCGGTGGCTCGCCCCGCTGCTCCTGTACGCGGCCGTCGTCGCCGTCGGCGTCCGCCCGGGCGATCCGGTGCTCGGCTCGCTCGGCATCGCGGCGGCCGGGCTGCTTCCGGTCTCCGCCTGGGCGGCGCGGATCTGCCTGACGCAGGAGCCGGCCGCCGCCCGGGCCGTGACCGCCGCCGCCGGCGGCCGAGCCCGCGCGCACCTGGCCGCCCTCCTCACCGGCGCCGGCTGGCCCGTGCTCGCGGGCGCGGTGGCGACCGGCGCGGTGACGGCCACCGGCGACCTCGCGGGCACGAGCGGCCCGGCCGCCCTGCTCGCCGGAGTCCTGGCCGGCACCGCCTGCGCGCTCACCGGCGCGGCGGTGGGCGCGCTCGTCTCCCGGCCGTTCGTGAGGGCGCCGGGCTGGTCGGTGGCCGCGCTGCTGCTGGGCTCGCTGCTCGCCCTGGTGACCACCGGCTCGCCCGCGAAGCACGCGGTCACCGCCCTGGTCGCCGCCGAGGGCGCGGCCCGCCCGCCCTGGGCCGCCTGCGCCGCCGCCGTCGCCCTCGCCGCCGCGACGGCCGCCGCGTCCTGCCGGGCCGCCGCCCGCCTGGAATGAGGCCCCGGGGGGGGCGACCCCGTACGGGAGTGGCCCTGAGGGGTGACCTCGTACGGGAGCAGCCCCGGGGGCGACCCCCGTACCGGAGTGGCCCCGGGGGCGCGCCCGTACCGGAGTAGCCTCGGTGTCATGACCACGGAATCCGGGGCTCTCTGCGCCCCCGACCCCGCGCCCCGGCCGCCCAAGGCGGCCGAGGGTCCGTACGCGCGCTGCGTCCTGTGCCTGGAGCCGACCGAGTACGCGGAGTCGGCCAAGGGCGTCGTGCTCTGCCCGGTCTGCGAGTGGCAGGAGGCCCAGCGCAACTCCTGCTCCGGCTGAGGGCGGCGAGGCAGGAACGGCGGACGCCGGAAAGCCTCCCCCCGGTAGTCAAATTTGATTACCCTGACGGTATGGCCGAACGAACGATCCCGATCCTGCCCTGCCGGACCCTCCAGCCCGTCCTGGACTTCTACACCGCCCTCGGCTTCGAGGTCACCTTCCAGCAGAAGAGCCCCAACCCGTACGCCTCCGTCGAACGCGGCTCCCTGGAGCTCCAGTTCTTCGGTGTGAAGCACCATGATCCCGCCGCCTCGATGAGCACCTGCTACGTCGTCACCGACGACGTCGACGGGCTGTACGCGGCCTTCCGCGCGGGCCTCAAGGAGGCGTACGGCCGGATCCCGACCCGGGGGCTGCCGCGCCTCGGGGCGCTCCGGGACACCACCTACGGGATGCGGCAGTTCCTCCTGACCGACCCCGGCGGCAACTGCGTCCGCGTCGGGCAGCGGATCCGCGAGGACCTGCGCCACGACCCCGCCCCCGCCGGCACCTTCGCCCGAGCCCTCCATCACGCCGCTCTCCTCGCCGACTCGCGCGAGGACCCGGCCGCCGCCGCCAAGGTGATCGACCACGCCCTCGCGCCGCGGGAGGAGCGCCCCGCCCCGGTCGAGCGCCTGCGCCTCCTGGTCCTGCGCGCCGACGTCGCCGGACGCCTCGGCGACGAGGCCACCGTCACGACGGCCCTCGCCGAGGCCGCCGCCGTCCCGCTCGACCCCGAGGAGCGCGAGGCGGTCCGGGACGACCTCGTGCGGCTGGAGGAGCTTCAGGCCGGCCGCATCAGCTCGGACACCTTCACGAAGCGGTAGCCGCGGGCACGGAGTTCGGGGACGATCCGGCGGATCGCGCGCTCCGTGGCGGGGGCGGCGCTGCGGGTGCAGTGGAGGACGACGAGGGAGCCGGGACGGACGCCGGAGAGGACCTGCTCCGCCACCGCGTCGGGGTCCTTCGCGAAGGCGTCGCCGCCGACCACGTCCCACTGCACGGCGGTGACCCGCGCCGGGGCGAGGGCGTGCAGCGCGGTGTCGTCGTAACAGCCGCCGGGGAAGCGGAAGTAGGGCACGACGTTGACCGCCCCGGCGTCACGGAAGGAGTCGAAGGCGCGCCCCACGTCGGAGGCCATGTCCGGCGGGGCGACCTTCGGCAGGCCGTAGCAGGGCTCGGCGAAGGCGTAGTGGCTGTAGGAGTGGTTGGCGATCTCGAAGCGGGGGTCGCCGCCGATCGAGCGGACCTGGTCGGGGTACTCCTCCGCCCAGCGGCCGGTCATGAAGATCGTCGCGTCCACCTCCAGCCGGCGCAGCGTCGCGATGAGCTCGGGATTGTCGAAGCGCTCGCCGCGCGCGGCGCGGGGCCCCTGGTCGGCCGTCATGTCGGCGTCGAAGGTGAGCGCGACGACCTTCTCGGTGCTCCGGCCGGTCCGCCGCTCGTAGACGGGTGTGCGGCCCTGGGGCCCGGCCGCCATCGTGGGCGGCGCGGCGGGCGCGGGCTTCGCGCCCGGGGCGGCGGTCGGGGCGGCGGTGGGCTTCGCCGCCGGCGCGGGAGGAGGCGAAGCGGTGTCGGCGCCCCCGCCGCAGCCGACGAGAACGGCGCCCAGCAGACCGAGCGCCGCCACTTTACGTACAGAAATGGTCACGAACGGAAATTATCCGATCGAATGTGAAGCATTGTGGTCGTACCCCGGGGTGCGGCGCGCCGCGTCACCCGTCAGGGCTCAGGTCGCGAGCAGCCGGCGCCGGCACTCCTCCACGTCGAAGTCGCCCGGCGGATAGCGCGGGTCCAGCGCCTCCAGGTGCTCCAGGAGCAGCCTGCTCACCGCCCAGTTCCGGTACCACTTGCGGTCCGCCGGGACGACGTACCAGGGCGCCTCGGGCGACGAGCAGCGCTCCAGGGCCAGCTCGTACGCCTCCTGGTAGGCGGGCCAGCGGGCCCGGTCCTCGATGTCGCCCGGGGAGAACTTCCAGTGCTTGTCCGGGTTGTCGAGCCGTGCGAGCAGCCGCGCGCGCTGCTCCTCGTACGACACGTGCAGGAAGACCTTCACGAGCGTCACGCCGTCCTCGGCGAGCGAGCGCTCGAAGCGGCCGATCTCCTCGTACCGCCGCGTCACCTCCTCGCGCGGGACCAGCTCCCTGACCCGGGCGACGAGCACGTCCTCGTAGTGCGAGCGGTCGAAGATGCCGATCTCGCCGGCCACCGGCAGCGCCCGGGTGACCCGCCACAGGAACGGGTGGGCGCTCTCCTCGGGAGTGGGCGCCTTGAAGGCGCGGACCCGGCAGCCGGACGGGTTGAAGTACCGGATGACGTGCTTGACCGTGCCGCCCTTGCCGCTGGTGTCCATCCCCTGGAGGACCAGCAGCAGCCGGCGCCGGTCGCCCGCCGTGCTCGCCGCGTACAGGCGTTCCTGGAGCGCGGCGAGCTTCGGCCCGAGGAGCGCGGTGGCGGCGAGCCCGGCGGCCTTCCCGTCCGGGGCGTCCGCGCCGCCGGGCATCGCCCGGGGGGCGTACGCGGAGAGGTCGACGGGCTCGCCGGGCGCCAGCCGCAGCGCCTCGCCCAGGGCCGGCGAGCCCGGCCCGACGCCGTGGCGCTCCCCGTGCTTCCCGCCGGTCGCGTCGTCCCCGGCGTGCCGCCCCTCGCGCGTCTTCCGTGCCTTCTTCGCCACCGCCCGCGTCCCTTCCGTCGTACCGCTCGCCTCCCCCGATCCTGCGCCGGATCGGGGCGGCCCGCGAGCGCACGGGGGCGGCGGTCAGCGCCAGGGGCCGGTGACCGCGAACGTGGTGCCGGGGGTGTAGCAGTTCACGAACATGGTGGTGCCGTCGGGGGCGAAGGTGACGCCCGCGAACTCGCCCCACTCGGGCGCGCCGGGCTTCCCGATGTCCTGCCGGCCCCGGGCGACCGCGTACACCTCGCCCGACCGGTTCACCCCGAAGACGTGCTGGGCGCCGCCTCCGTCCTCGCACACCATCAGGCCGCCGGTGGGCGCCAGGCAGATGTTGTCGGGGGACTCGCCGGGCAGCCGGACGTCGGTGTCCGGGCCGAAGACCACGGCGAGGGTGAGCCGGCGGGTGAGCGGCTCGTACTTCCACACCTGCCCGAAGTGGGTGGCGCCCGAGCCGTCGGAGGTGCGGGCGTAGGAGGAGACGAAGTAGACGCAGTCGCCGCCCCAGTAGCAGCCCTCCAGCTTCTGCGCGTGGGTGATCCCGCCGGGGCCGAAGTCCTGGAAGCGGATGGGCGTCCCGGTCGCCTGCGGGTCCGGCACCGGCACCCATTCGACGCGGCGGAAGACCGTCCCGGGCTCCCGCACCACCGACAGGTCGGGGACGCCGGGCACCCGCATCGCCTGGAGGGTGCCGCCCGCGCGCAGGGAGCCGGTCCCGCCGAGCGGCACCACGGGCAGGAAGCGGTAGAAGAGGCCGAAGGGGTGCTCGAAGGCGTCCTCCGTCTCGTACACGACCCCGGTGTACGGGTCCACGGCGACCGCCTCGTGCGCGAAGCGCCCCAGGGCCGTGAGCGGGATGGCGCCGGTGCGGTGCGGGTCCGCCGGGTCCACCTCGAAGACGAAGCCGTGGTCCTTCTCGTACCCCTTCGTCCCGGCCTTGTCCTCGGTCTCCTCGCAGGTCAGCCAGGTGCCCCAGGGGGTGGGCCCGCCCGCGCAGTTGACCGCCGTGCCCGCGACGCCGACCCGTTCGCCGTCGGCGCCCTCCAGGACCTCGCCGTCGGGGCCGAGGCCGAGGACCGTGCAGCCGCCCTTGGCGCCCGGGTCGTAGGTGAGGCCGGGGACGGTGGGGACGCCGATGCGGGCGTCGGGGCGGTTCTCGTGGTTGCGGACCAGATGGAGGGCGCCGTACGCGGCGGGGAAGGCGCCCATGCCGTCGAAGTGGCTCGGGACCCGGCCCTCGCCGGAGCGCAGCGAGCCGCCCTCGCGGGACAGGACCCGGTAGGAGAAGCCGGCGGGGAGGTCGAGCAGGCCGTCCGGGTCGGGGACGAGCGGGCCGTAGCCGCCGAGCGGTTCGGCGGCGGCGGGGGAGCCGGCGAAGAGGTCGGCCAGCGCGCCGGTGAAGGCGATCCCGGCGACGGACGCGCCGGTGCGGGCCAGGATCTGACGTCGTGTCACGGACATGGGGTCGGCCTTCCCGCCGGAGACAGGTGTGGACCCGCTGTGTGTACCACGCACCGGAGTGCGTGATGCCACGACGCGGGTCCACGACGCCTCGGATGGCGTAATTCCGCCTCCGGGGCGGCCGTCTGAGCGAGCGTCAGGCGAGCTCGGCCGTCAGCGTGATCGTCGTGCCGGTGAGGGCCTGGCTGACCGGGCAGTTCTTCTTGGCGCCCTCGGCGGCCTCCTGGAACTGGCCGGCGTCCAGACCGGGGACCTCGCCGCGCACGGTGAGGTGGATGCCGGTGATGCCCTCGCCCGGCTGGAAGGTGACGTCCGCCTTGGTCTCCAGGCGGGTGGGCGGGTTGCCCGCGCCGGCCAGGGCGTGCGAGAGCGCCATCGAGAAGCAGGAGGAGTGCGCGGCGGCGATGAGCTCCTCGGGGCTGGTCTTTCCGTTCGGCTCCTCGGAGCGGGCCGGCCAGGAGACGTCGTAGGAGCCGAGACCGGAGGAGTCGAGGCTGACGACGCCGGAGCCCTTGAGGAGGTCGCCCTGCCAGACGGTGTGGGCGTGACGGACGGTGGCCATGGTGGATCCCTTTCGATCGGGTATGGCCCCCCAACCTACTGCGCCACGAGCCCCTTTGCGTCCCGCGCCAGGGCGGTGAGCCGGGAGATGGCCCGGAAGTACTTCTTCTTGTAGCCGCCGTTCAGCATCTCGTCGCTGAACAGTCGGTCGAACGGGAGTCCGGAGGCGAGCACGGGTATCTCGCGGTCGTAGAGGCGGTCGGCGAGGACGACGAGCCGCAGCGCGGTCGACTGGTCCGGGATCGGGCCCACGTCGGTGAGGCAGACCGCCGTCAGGTCGTCGGTGAGGGCGCCGTACCGGCTCGGGTGGACCTTGGCCAGGTGTGCGAGCAGGTGCGGGAAGTCGTCCAGCGAGGAGCCCGGGACGCGGTACGCGGTCTCCGTGACGACCTGGTCGGAGTACGGGGCGGGCGCCAGGGGCAGGCCCCGGTGGCGGTAGTCCTCGCCGTCGATCCGCAGCGGCCGGAAGTGCGCGGAGAGGCCCTGGATCTCGCGGAGGAAGTCGGCGGCGGCGAAGCGCCCCTCGCCGAGCTTGCCCGGCAGGGTGTTCGAGGTGGCGGCGAGCGCCACCCCGGCCTCGACCAGCTTGCCGAGCAGGCTGGAGACGAGGACGGTGTCGCCCGGGTCGTCCAGCTCGAACTCGTCGATGCACAGGAGGCGGTGCCCGCTCAGCGTCTTCACGGTCTGCTGGAAGCCGAGCGCGCCGACCAGGTTCGTCAGCTCGACGAAGGTGCCGAAGGCCTTCAGCGCGGGCTCGGCGGGCGTGGCGTGCCAGAGCGAGGCGAGCAGGTGGGTCTTGCCGACGCCGTACCCGCCGTCGAGGTAGACCCCGCGCGGGCCGGTCGGCGCGGCCGGCTTGCGGGCGAACCAGCGGCGCTTCCCTGCGCCGCTCGCGTGCGCCCCGCCGAGGCCCTCGGCGAAGCCGGAGAGCGCCTTGACCGCCTCGCACTGGCTCGGCTGGTTCGGGTCGGGGAGGTAGGTGTCGAAGCGCACCGAGTCGAAGCGCGGCGGCGGGACCATCTCCGCGACCAGCCGGTCTGCGGGGACGTGGGGCTCGCGCGAGCACAGCGAGAGCGGGGTCGCCGCTGCGGAGGCGGCTTCATTCAGGGCACGGGTCGACACAGTTCCCCACTGTAAGCGCCATGTCAGACTGCGAGAATGCGACGCCTGTTTCCTGTGACGGACATGACAGCCCCGAAGCCCCAGGTCAGCGATGCCGACCGGGAGTGGTCCCTCGACGAGCTGGCCGACGCCTACGCGTACCCGGAGGGCGAGGAGCGCTGGCTGCGGGCCAACATGGTCTCCTCGCTGGAC
The DNA here is from genome assembly GCF_042873895.1 of Streptomyces sp. NPDC004435. Lineage (NCBI taxonomy): Bacteria > Bacillati > Actinomycetota > Actinomycetes > Kitasatosporales > Streptomycetaceae > Streptomyces > Streptomyces sp. NPDC004435. The sequence continues at coordinate 350,300 of NZ_JBIAMB010000006.1, forward strand.
GGCGCCGGCCAGCACGAAGGCCGCTCCCAGCCGCTCTCCTCCGACACCGACATGCGGATCTTCGGCACCCTCCGGGGGCTCGCCGACGTCGTCGTGGTCGGTGCGGAAACGGTCCGCCTGGAGGGGTACCGGCCCGCCCGCGCCCGGGAGGTCTTCGCCGCCCGCCGCGCCGCCGCCGGCCAGGGTCCGGCCCCCGCGATCGCGATCGTCACCGCCTCCCTCGACCTGGACCTCTCCCTCCCGCTCTTCACCTCCCCGCTGGTCCCGACGCTGATCGTCACCGGCGCGGGCGCCCCCGCCGACCGGATCGCCGCCGCGCGGGAGGCCGGCGTGGAGGTGCTGCTCGCCGGGGACGGGGCAGGTGTGGACCCGGCCCGCGCGGTCGCCCTCCTCGCCGGACGCGGGCTGCGCCGCCAGCTCACCGAGGGCGGCCCCCGGCTCCTCGGCCAGTTCACCGCCGCCGGGGTGCTCGACGAGCTGTGCCTGACGGTCTCCCCGACGATGACGGCGGGTGCCGCCCAGCGCATCGCCCACGGCCCTTCGCTCGTTGACCCGACACGCTTTGGCCTGGCTTCACTGCTGGAGCAGGACGGGTTCCTCTTCAGCCGCTACCGTCGGATCTGACAATCGGCGGAATTTCTCGTTCCGCTTAGCGTCGGCTGGGCACAATCACAGTCGCAGTCCCCGTGTGAACACGGGGAAGGATGGTTTCCGCAGAAGGGCTCCTGAGGTGTTCACAAGCGTTCTGATGATCGAGAAGCCCCTGACGTCCGTGGACGTGGAATTCGTCACCACCCTGCACGGCGACGAGGCCGTGTCCTTCATCGTGCTGATGCAGCCGCGCGGTGACCAGGCCGATCTGTTGCTGCGCGCCATCGACGACGTGGCCATGGGCGAACTCAAGGAGGCGACCCGCGAGGGCGAGGAACCGGAGGGCAAGGAGGCCCGCGAACCGGCCGAGCTGGCCCTGGAGCACTCGCTCCGGGCCCTGAGAGAAGCCGGCTGCGAAGCGGTCGGACAGGTGGTCGAGGACCACCCCCTCGACAAGATGAAGGCGGTCGTCGAGGAGTCGGAGGCGGACGAGGTGATCGTCCTCACCGCCCCGCACTACGTGGAGGAGTTCTTCCACCGCGACTGGGCCTCCCGCGCCCGCCACAAGGTCGGCGTCCCCGTCCTGAAGCTCTTCGCACACAGCGAGTGACCGCGGGCGGGCGGCCCGGGGCCGGGGCACGGGCGGATCCGTGTCCCCGGCCGCGTTCCCGGGCCGCTCCGCCACAGCCACTACGCTGGGGTGGTCACGACCACGCACACCCGGGGAGAGATCCGCATGGCACCCGCCATCCCTGCCGCCATGGAACGGCCGCACTTCATCGGCATCGGCGGTGCCGGAATGTCGGGCATCGCGAAGATCCTCGCCCAGCGCGGCGCCAAGGTCGCCGGCAGCGACGCCAAGGACTCCCCGACCGCCGAGGCGCTCCGCGCCCACGGCGTCACCGTGCACATCGGCCACGCCGCCGACCACCTCGCCGACGACGCCTCCGCCGTCGTCGTCTCCAGCGCCATCCGCGCCGACAACCCCGAGCTGGCCCGCGCCGCCGAGCTCGGCATCCCCGTCGTGCACCGCTCCGACGCCCTCGCCTCCCTCATGGACGGGCTGAACGCGATCGCCGTCGCCGGCACCCACGGCAAGACCACCACCACCTCGATGCTGGCCGTCGCCCTCACCGAGCTCGGCGCCGACCCCTCGTACGCGATCGGCGGCGACCTCTCGGGACCCGGCACCAACGCCCGGCACGGCGCCGGCGAGGTCTTCGTCGCCGAGGCCGACGAGAGCGACCGCAGCTTCCAGAAGTACGACCCCCAGGTCGCGATCGTCCTCAACGTCGAGCTCGACCACCACGCGAACTACGCCTCCATGGACGAGATCTACGAGTCCTTCGAGAAGTTCGCCGCGAAGATCCGCCCCGGCGGCACCCTCGTCGTCGGCGAGCACTCCGGCGCCCGCGAGCTGGCCCGCCGCGTCGCCGCCGCCGGCCGCGACGACCTCGCCGTCGTCACCGTCGGCGAGGGCGAGGACTCCGACGCCCGCATCCTCAAGATCGTCCCGAACGGGATGAAGAGCGAGGTCACCGTCGCCCTCGACGGCACCGAGCACACCTTCACCGTCTCGGTCCCCGGCCGCCACTACGCCCACAACGCCGCCGCGGCCCTCGCCGCCGGCGCCCGCGCGGGACTCGACCCGGCCGCCCTCGCCCAGGCGCTCACCGCCTACACGGGCGTCGGCCGCCGCCTCCAGCTCAAGGGCGAGGCCGCCGGCGTCCAGGTCATCGACTCGTACGCGCACCACCCCACCGAGATGACCGCCGACCTGGAGGCCATGCGCGGCGCCGCCGGAGGCTCCCGCCTCCTCGTCGTCTTCCAGCCCCACCTCTTCTCCCGCACCCAGGAGCTGGGCAAGGAGATGGGCGACGCGCTCGCGCTCGCGGACGCCTCCGTCGTCCTCGACATCTACCCGGCCCGCGAGGACCCGATCCCCGGCATCACCAGCGAGCTGATCCTCGACGCGGCCCGCGCCGCCGGCGCCGACGTCACCCCCGTCCACGACAAGACGACCGTCCCCGAGGTGATCGCGGGAATGACCCGCCCCGGCGACTTCGTTCTGACCATGGGCGCGGGTGACGTCACGGACCTCGGTCCGGCGATCCTGGCCCGCCTGGCGAACTGAGGGAGTGGACGGACGATGGCGTACGAGGTCGAGAAGTCGGACGCGGAGTGGCAGGCGCAGCTGACCCCGTCGGAGTACCAGGTGCTCCGGCTGGCCGGCACGGAGCCCGCCTTCCGCGGCGAGTACACGGACACCGAGACGCAGGGCGTGTACTCCTGCCGCGCCTGCGGGGCCGAGCTCTTCACGTCGAACGAGAAGTTCGAGTCGCACTGCGGCTGGCCGTCCTTCTTCGACCCGAAGGACAGCGAGGCCGTCGAGCTGGTCGCGGACACCTCCCACGGCATGGTCCGCACCGAGGTCCTCTGCTCCCGCTGCGGCTCGCACCTGGGCCACGTCTTCGAGGGCGAGGGCTACCCGACCCCCACGGACCAGCGCTACTGCATCAACTCGATCTCCCTCCGGCTGGAGCCGCAGGAGGACTGAGCGCGGCGTGAGCCACGCGGCGACCGTGCCGGTCGCGGCCGTCGAAGGACGGCCGCGGCCGGCACGCGCGTTTCAGCGACCACGTCTACGTCCGCGGCGTGCCGAGCAGCGGGGTGCGTACCGGGGCGGCCATGCCGACGAAGACCACGAGCTCGTGGCCCCCGGGGTTGGTCTGGAGAGGAACCGTCTGCCAGTTGTTGGTGAGCCAGACGTTGCCCGAGGGGTCGATCTGGACGCTGGTGTTACGGACGAGTCCGTCGCTGGTGTAGCCGGTGCCGGCGGGGGAGATGGGGTCTCCGGTGCGGTGGCCGGGCGGGCAGGTCTCCGGCCGGGCGCCGCACAGGTGGGCGACGCGCTGTCCGCCGAAGTTCGCGACCCACACGTTGTCGTCGCCGTCGACGGCGATGCCCCACGGCAGGAACAGGCCGCCGCGCTCGTACGGGCGGCGCGGCGTCGTTCCGTCGGGGCGGATCATGGTCACGGAGGCCTCGGCGGCGCCCTCCCGCGGGTCGAGGGCGCCACCGTCGGGAGGCAGGACCCCCGTGCCCCCGCAGGGGATGTCCACGAGTCCCGAGTTGGCCACCCACACGTTGCCCACGCTGTCCGACGCCGCGCCCATGGGCGCGGAGATGCCGCCCCCGCTGACGTAGCCGAGCGGGTCGCCCTGAGGCGAGAGCCGCAGCACGTTGTCGGAGCCGTTGCCGGTCACCGAGGCCCGGCCCCTGGTGTCGACGGCGACGGAGAAGGGCTTGACCAGCCCGCCGGACGGAGAGGCGATGTTACGGGCCCGCTCGGGGCGTCCGTGCGGGATACGGGTCACGCTGCGGTTGCCGCAGTTCGCGACCCAGATGGTGCCGCGCTCGTCCGACACCGTTCCCTGCGGCTGCATGATGTCCCCGTAGCGCCAGCCCGTCGGCGGCGACAGCGGCGTTCCGTCGGGCCGGAACTGGGAGACGCTGCGGTACAGCGGGTCGGGGTCGAGCGGACAGCCGGTGCCCTGGAAACCGAAGTTGCCCACCCAGACGTTCCCCCGGGGGTCGAGGGTGACTCCGTACCCCGCCCCGTAGAGGCCTCCTCCGCGGTACGGGGAGCCGGGCGCGTTCTCCCCGGTCGGGGTCAGCTTGACGACGTAGTCGCCGCCGCAGGTGGGTTGTGTGGGGTCGGGGTCGTAGAGGTAGTTGTTGGCGACCCAGGCGTTGCCGTGGGCGTCGAAGGCGATGTTGCCGGGGCCGTCGAGGGTCCGGCCGTCGGCGTCGTACCGCAGGGCGAGCGTCCAGGCGTCGGGCGCGGAGCTCAGGGCGGGCGTGTACGGCCGTTCCCGGAGCGACAGCCGGTACAGCCCGGCCACATGGCGGCCGGGGTTGTGCGCGATGTCGAGCGCGGCCCGGAAGGTGTTGTCCGGCCGGTCCCCGCCGGCCGGGCGGGCCAGCCGGAACAGTTCCTCGCACGTCTTGCCGGCCACGCATCCGGCGAGGGTGTTGGCCAGCGAGTCGAAGGCGCGCAGCGTCGAGGTCTCGCCGCCGTTGGGCGGCGAGGCGAGCACGGCGGAGACCTTGCCGGTCGTGACGTCGGCCAGATTCTGCGCGGTGGCGGCGGCGTTCTGGAGGCCGGGGTAGGTACCGGCGATGTCGCGACCGTCGGAGAACCGGGCCATGGCGTAGGCGGCCGCCACGGTGGTCCGCTCGTTGACCACGACCCGCGGCGGTTTCCGGTGCGCCCCGTCGAGGACGGCGGCCAGCCGGACCGGCTGGTGGCGGCCGCCCGCATCGGCCAGCAGGTACAGCACCGCCTTGCGTTCCCGCGGCTTCCGGTACGAGATCGTGAACCGCCCCTCGGCGTCACTCCTGGCCCGGCCGAGGACGGTGGCGGGCGCTCCCCGCTCCCGCCCTGCCTGGTAGAGGACGACCTCGGCCCGGGGCACGGCCGAGGCGCCGCTCCGGACCGTGCCGTCCTGCCGCGCTGTGCCGGCAGGAGGAGCGGCGTCCGGCTCCACGGCCCCGGCGGCGGGTACCGCGGCGAGGGCAGCACTGACCAACAGCAGAACTGAGCGGTTCATGAGCATGCGCCGGATGCTGGCACACCAGGCGTGACGGAACCGGGCAGCGCGAGGTCCGGATGTCGGGATGCCGCTTCGGCTCCACTCGATCGGCTCCGTCGACGGCTTCCCCGGCCTCACTGTCGGAGTGGGGGAACGGCCGCCGGATCGCGGGGCAGCCCCGTCACGCGTCACGCCGATGGTCGACGGCAGGTGCCGATACGCACACCGGCGAGGAGATCTACCACCGGGTGCTCCACGATCCGCGATTCGCCCCCGAGCGGTTCGTGAGGGGCATCGCCGAGCGCGGGGGCCCGCCGCGGCGGATTCCGCAGCCCGGACTGGCCCGCGCCTGGACGCGCCGCCGCCCGTTGGGCCGCCGTCCCCGAGGGCGGCGGGCTCGTGTGGCGCTGGGGTGTCGACGGGGTGTAGGCGACGCCGTCCGCGAGCGCGGGGACGGTACGGCTGTCAGCCCGCCGTCGCGCCGTCGGGCACGTAGGCGTCGACGCCGACCGCGTAGCCGGCTCCGGTGGTGAGGTCGGGGCGGCTGCCGAGACCGGCCTCCGCGAGGCCCTCGGCGGTGAGGAAATCGACCGACAGCACCATGTCCCCCCGGGTGAAGAGCAGGTCGCCGGGCGGTGCTTCGAGGTCCGGCTCCCATCCGTCCCGTACCGCCGCCGTCCGGTAGTGCGCGGCCACCTCGGCCCGCGTGCCAGGGAAGGCGTACGTCCGCTCGGCGTACACCACCACATCGCCGCTGTCCGCCCAGCACCCGGCGTCCACCTTCTCGAAGCCCCGGGCGACGGCCGCCCCTTCGGGCCGGGAGCCGAGGATGCCGAGCGCCGCCACCTCCTCCACCCGGTCGCCGGTCCCCTCGCAGTCCCGGGCGAGTTCCCACGGCAGACCCCAGGCGAGGGCCGCGACCGCGAGAACGGTCGCGGCCAGGAGCAGGGGCATCGGGCGGGTCGTGCGCGGCCGCAGCGGCAAGGGGGGCTCCGTCGTGAAGGCGGGGGTGGTGGGAGGGCGGGGGACGTCGGGCGAGGGGCATCCGTGTCGACTCCGGCGCGGGATACGGCTCCGATCCAGGGCGCAGCACCTGTCCGGCCGGTCAACGGCGGAAGCTACCGCCGGCGGCCCCTGCCGAACAGGGCTTTCAGCTTGCCGGCCTGGCGGGTGCTGAACCGGTCCATCAGCCTGATCGCCATGTCGTGGTGGTACGTGCGGGCCCAGTCGTAGGCGGTTTCGCCGTCGACCGCGAGATGCGGATCGGCACCGTACGCCAGGAGGATCGCGGTCAGCGCGCTGTCGAGCGGCTCCCCCGACTGGTTCGCACCGTCGACCCCTCAGAGCATCGGCAGTCGGTCCGCATCAGTGGGAGAGCGTCGCTCCTCAAGCCAGAAGAGATAGACGCGGAGGTGCGATGCCAGCTCGCCGTCGAGGTAGGCGGCGTACTGCCGGGCAGCGGCGGCAACACCTTGCCCTGCACTCGCGTCGTAGGCCTCCCAGTCGGATCGCCGGTCCGCCAGGTACTCCGTGATCCGTCCGCGGTCGCGCCACCATTCCCGGACCGCTGCCGGCGTCCAGTGGGCGTCGCCATCGCAGCCGTAGCTGGAGAACGGCTCTTCCTCCGCCGCGTCGATCAGCTGCCGGAGTTCCTCCGGCGTCCGTGGCTGCCGGTACACGTACTCGGAGAAGTATTCAGCCTCGTAGAGCACGAGCCCAGGGGCTTGAAGACGGCCGGTGCCGCAGTTGTCCGTTTGGGCCCCGTAGAACGGTCCCGGCACGTTCAGCCACTCTCGCTCCGACCACTTCCCCAGGAAAACCTCGCGCGTGTCGCCGAGCAGAGGCACCGGGTCGAAGTAGAGATCCATGGCAGAAGGTTAGCTGTGCGCTGAACGATGCACCGGACACGGCCTAGTGGACCGAGAAGCCGCCGTCCACGAAGAGGGAGTGGCCCGTGACGTAGGCGGAGGCGTTGCTCGCGAGGAAGACGGCGGCGCCGGCGAAGTCGCCGGGCAGGCCGTTGCGCCCGATCAGCGTGCGCTCGGCGAGCGCGGCGACCTTTCCCGGGTCGGAGGACAGCCGCTGGTTCAGCGGGGTCATCACGAAGCCCGGGACCAGGGTGTTGGCCGTGACGCCGTACGGGGACCACGCCTCGGCCTGCGAGCGGGCCAGCGACTCCAGGGCGCCCTTGGACACCCCGTACGCCCCGCTCTGCACGAACGCGCGGTGCGCCTGCTGGGAGGTGACGTGGATGATCCGGCCGAAGCCGCGCTCGGCCATCCCCGGCCCGAAGCGCTGCCCGAGCAGGAACGGCGCCTCCAGGTTCACCGTCATCGTGGTGTCCCAGACGTCCTCGCCCAGCTCGCCGAAGGGCGGACGGAGGTTGATCCCGGCGGAGTTCACCAGGATGTCCGGCTCGCCGAACACCTCGGCCGCCGCCTCCGCGCCCTCCTTGATGCCGTCCCGCGTGCTCAGGTCGGCGCTCACCCAGGCCGCCCGGCAGCCGTCCGCCGTCAGCTCCTCGACCGTCGCCGCCAGCTCCGCCTCCTTGCGGGCGAGCACCACCGTGCTCGCTCCGGCGCGGGCGAGCGCCCCCGCGATCGCCCTGCCGATGCCGGAACTCCCGCCCGTGACCAGGGCGGTGCGGCCTTCGAGGGAGAAGAGGCCGGAGAGGTGCTCGGCGGGGGTGGTCGTCATACGGGTCCCTCCTCAGGACGTGCGTGTACCGGCCCGCCCACATGCGGTAGGGGGCAGGTACACGCATCCTGACACAGCCGCCGCTCAGGCGAGCCGGGCGACGAACTCCGTCCAGGCACTGGGCGCCACGGCGAACTGCGGACCGTCCGGGACCTTGGAGTCGCGGACGTGGACGGTGGAGGGGCAGGTGGCGACCTCTACGCAGCTGTCACCGTCGCCGCTGCTGTAGCTGGACTTGTGCCAGGAGAGGGCGACCTCTACGCAGTTGTCGCCGTCGCCACCGCTGTAGCTGCTCTTGAACCAGGCCAGGTCAGTGGTGCTCATAGTGCTCCTCGGATCTCCCGCAACAGACCCACGGATGCCTCGACAGACAGGGCCTGTGCTCGCATCCTGGCATACCGCTGCTGGAGGATGCTGACCTCTTTGGAGTCGGAGATGAGCTGTGCTGAGCGCTGCCCCTCGGAGTACGCGTACCAGGTGTTCTCCTTGTTCTCCAGGAGCCACAGGGGGCCGTCGAGACCTGCGTGATGCCCCCGTGATTGCGCCATCACCTGGATGTCGATGTTGCGACGCTCGCCGAGGTCGAGAATGTGGTCGATCTGCCCTCGCATGGCTTCCTGATCGGCCACTTGGCGGCGCAGTGCGTGCTCCTCGACGATGAAACTGAAAATTGTCTCCGGCCGCTCGGTGAGGATGCTCGCCCGCTCCACGCGCGCGACGAGATTGGACTCGATCTTGTCGTCGCCCATCGCCGGGATCTGCTCCTCGAAGAGCGTCCGGGCGTAAGCCGGCGTCTGGAACAAGCCCGGCACCAACCGGTTCTCGTACGTGTACAGCGTCACCGCCTGCGGCTCCAGCGCCGCCCATTTCTCGAACCACTTCGCAAGACCCGCCCTCCGCGTCAGGTGCTTCGCCGCCGCCCGGATCACGCCGAACGCGTCCAGCAGCTCCTCCGCCCGTTCCACGAACTCCTTCGACGGCAGGCGTCTGCCCTGTTCGATGGAGGCGACCATGGGGAGCGAGTAGCCCACCAGCGGCGCGAACTCCTCCTGTGTCAGGCCCGCCCGTCTGCGGAAGGCCTTGACCACTTCCCCGAAAGCCTTCAGGCTCTCCGACGTCTCCGGTTCGCTGCCCTTCGGGACCTCGTCCGCCACCCCGCCACCTCCCGCACCCGTGTGCTCGCGCTGAACACGTCCATGCTCACGGATCGTGACCGGTACCGTCCAGAGAGTGAACCCGTACTGCGTGCAGCGTACGGGTCGCCTACCTGGCAACTCGTCCCGGGCGACGTCACATTGGCCCCATGACCTCCCTCCCGACCCGCCAAAGGCCCGTCACCGTACGTATGTTCGCGCAGCGTTTCAGCTCCACGCCGCGCGGCGCCCGCCTCGCCCGCAGACTGGCGCTCCATCAGCTGGACGTGTGGGGGGTCCCGTACGACTCCGGTCTCTCCGAGACCGCCGGGCTGCTCGTCGCGGAGCTGGCCGCGAACGCCGTGACCCACGGGCGGGTGCCCGGCCGGGACTGCGAGCTGGCGCTGCTCTACTCGCCCGGGCTGCATCTGCGGATCGACGTCTCCGACACGCGGGGCGAGCGGCGGCCCGTGCCCGCCCCGCCCGATCCGCTGGGCGAGGGCGGGCGGGGGCTGCTGCTCGTCGGGGCGCTGGCCTCGCGGTGGGGGGTGCTCGACCGCGTACCGGTCGGGAAGACGGTACGGGCCGAGCTGGACCTCAAGGGGTGAGGTCCGGCCCGGCCCGTCAGCGGGCTCAGCCGCGCGGCGGCTCGTAGCCGGCCGGTCGGGTGGTGAAGGTGCCCCGGCCCTGGGTGCGGCCGCGCAGGCGGGTGGCGTAGCCGAAGAGTTCGGCCAGCGGGACCGTCGCCGTCACCACCGACGTACCGCCCCGGACCGAGGAGTCCGTGACCCGGCCCCGGCGGGCCGCGAGGTCGCCGAGGACCGTGCCGACGGACTCGGCGGGGACCGTGACCGTCACCTCGGCGACCGGTTCGAGCAGCGTCATGACGCTCGACCGGAGCGCCTCGCGCAGCGCGAAGCGGCCGGCCGCGCGGAACGCCATCTCCGACGAGTCCTTCGGATGGGTCGCCCCGTCCGTCAGCGTGACCCTGACGCCCGTCACCGGGTGCCCGCCGAGGGGCCCCTCGGCGAGCGCGTCCCGGCAGCCGGCCTCGACCGCCCGCACGTACTCCTGCGGGACCCGCCCGCCGGTGACGACGGACGCGAACGCGTACTCCTCCTCCCCGCCCTCCAGGGGCGCGACGTCGAGGACGACGTGGGCGAACTGGCCCGCGCCGCCGTCCTGTTTGACGTGCCGGTACAGCAGGCCCGTCACGCCCTTCAGCACCGTCTCGCGGTACGCGACCCGGGGGCGCCCGACCGCGACCTCCAGGCCCCGGTCGCGCCGCAGCCGCTCCACCGCGACCTCCAGGTGCAGCTCGCCGAGGCCCGACAGCACGGTCTGACCCGTCTCCGGGTCCGTCCGCACCACCAGCGACGGGTCCTCCTCGGCGAGCCGGGCGAGGGCCGTCGCCAGCCGGTCCGTGTCGGTGGACCGGCGCGCCTCCACGGCCACCGACACCACCGGATCGGCGGTCACCGGCGGTTCGAGGACGACCGGCGCGGACGGAGCGCACAGCGTGGCCCCGGCGCGGACGGCCTTCGGCCCGACGACGGCGACGATCTCCCCGGCGGCGCCGGCGGGCACGTCGACCGTGCGATCCGCCTGCACGCGCAGGATCCGGGAGATCCGCTCCGTCCGGCCGGTGGCGGTGTCCAGGACGGCCGCCCCCGGCACGAGCGTGCCCGCGTAGACGCGGACGTACGTCATGCGGCCGGTGGCCGCCGCGTTCACCTTGAACGCGAGCGCGACCAGCGGCGCGTCCGGGTCCGCCGGCCGCTCGCCGCCGCCGACCGGAGGCCGGTCGACCGGGGCGGGCAAGTAGGCGACGATCGCGTCCAGGAGCGGTTCCACACCCCGGTCGCGGTACGCCGAACCGCACAGTACGACCACGGCCGAGCCCGCCAGGGTGAGCTCGCGCAGGGCCCCGGCGAGGCTCGCGTCGGCGAGCGCGCCGCCCGCGCAGAACTCCTCCAGGGCGCCGGGATGCAGCTCCGCCACCGCCTCCTCCAGGGCCCGCCTGCGGCGTACCGCCTCCTCGCGGAGCCCGTCGGGCACGCCGGTCTCGGCGCGGCCGTCGCCGTCCCACACGTACGCCCGCATGCGGACCAGATCCACGACGCCCCGGAAGCCGTCCTCCCGCCCGACGGGCAGCTGGACGGGGAGCGGGACGGCGCCGAGACGGCTGCGGATCGACTCCACGGCCGCGTCGAGGTCGGCGCCCGCCCGGTCCATCTTGTTGACGAACGCGATCCGGGGCACGCCGTGCCGGTCGGCCTGCCGCCACACCGACTCGCTCTGCGGCTCGACGCCCGCGACCGCGTCGAAGACGGCCACGGCGCCGTCGAGGACGCGGAGCGCCCGCTCGACCTCGTCGGAGAAGTCGACGTGGCCGGGCGTGTCGATGAGGGTGATCCGGTGGTCCGCCCAGGCGCAGCTGACGGCGGCCGCGGAGATCGTGATGCCCCGCTCCCGCTCCTGCGGGTCGAAGTCGGTGACCGTGGTGCCGTCGTGGACCTCGCCCTGCTTGTGGACGGCGCCGGTCAGGAAGAGGATCCGCTCGGTGACGGTGGTCTTGCCCGCGTCGACGTGGGCGAGGATGCCGAGGTTGCGGACACGGGAGTTCTGGGAGACGCGCACGGTGTCGTGCCTTTCGCTGCTGCGTGGAGGAACGGGCAGCGCGATTCCCGGACGCGGGAGAGCGTCAGCGGGCCTGCGATGACGGGCGCGCAGCCGTCACCGGCAGGCGCAGGAGGCGAGGATCACGTCGAACCGGCGGGCGCGGGGGAAGTCGGCGACGGCGGCGTACTGGTGACGCACGGTCGGCTCCCCTCGGTCGGTCGGACGGCTCGCTGCGGCGCACCGGTCGGAACGCCGTGACGGGAGTGTAGGGAGCGTGGGACGGTGTGCGACACCGGTTATTCCGGGGCGATGCCGGCCCGGGCGGGGGTGTGGCCGGTTCTCGCCTGTCCCCGGGAGGCCCGCCCGTGCTTAATGGTGGCCCTCGGCCGGCACGACGGCGGGCGGGACGGGGAGGGGCGCGTCTCCGGGCGAGCCCGCGCCGCACGGCGTACGGACCGGAACGGGACACGAGCACGACGACAGGCGGACCGCGGCGCATACGGGGAAGACGGGGAAAACGGGGGAGACATGGACGCGACGAACGGCCCTGCCGCACGGCCTGAACAGTCACCTGTACGGCCTGAACCGCAACCCGCACTGCCCGAGCCGCCAGCCGCACTGCCTGAACAGCCCTCCGCACTGCCCGAGCCGCCGCGGACACCGCCCGGGCCGCCGCGGGCGGTGCCGGGCCCAGGCGGGGGCGTCGACAGCCCGGACACACCGCCCGACCGTGACGGCGCGGGCTCCCGCTCCGGACAGCCGGGACCGACAGGGCCCGGACCGGGGGGCGACGCGCCGACCCGGCGGCCCTTCCGCCCACAGCCCGGGACCAAGGTGCCGCGCGGCCCGCGCGCGATCGAACTCCGGGTCAGCCGAGGGGTCCTGTGGATCGGCAGGGCCGCGATGCCGCTGCGTCACGTCACCTCGGTCGAGGTGTCCCGCCTCAAGCCCGACTGGGCGCTGCGCGTGGTCGTCCTCGTCGCGGCCGCCGGCGGTGCCGGCTACCTGGGCAACGCCGCGACCGCCGTGGACGGCTTCCCGCTGGTGCTCCTGGCGCTGATCGTCGCCGCGGGCTATCTGCTGAAGATCCTGTTCGGCCCGGCCAGGCCGGTGCTGATCGTCCAGACGGCGGGAGGCTCCACGGCCGCCGTGACCCTGCCCGACGTCGACGACCTGCGGTGGATCGCGGACATGATCGTGGGAGCGATCGACGACGTCCCGGGCGAGTTCACGTGCGTGGTGCAGCGGCTGGGCCAGGGAGAGCAGAACGGCCCCGTCGTCCGGACGGGCGGCGGCAAGGGCCTCAGCTACCGGTAGCGGCGTCCGCCGGCTGGAGGAGGTCCCAGCGGTTGCCGTACAGGTCCTCGAAGACGGCGACGGAGCCGTACGGCTCGTGCCGGGGCTCCTCCAGGAACTTCACCCCGGCCTCCGTCATCCGCGCGTGGTCGCGGGCGAAGTCGTCGGTGTGCAGGAAGAAGGCGACCCGGCCGCCGGTCTGGTTGCCGACGGCCTCCGCCTCCTCCTCGTTCTTGGCGCGGGCCAGCAGCAGGCCCGCGTTCCCGATCCCGCCGACGCCGCCGGCGCCGTGCGGGCGGACGACGACCCAGCGGGTGCCGTTGCCCCGGTCGGTGTCCTCGACGAGGTCGAAGCCGAGGGCGTCGGTGTAGAAGGCGAGGGCCTCGTCGTAATCACGGACGACGAGCGTGACGAGTGCGATGGACGGCATCACCCCAACGTAATGCCCGGACGGTCCCGACCCCACCCGCGTAGACCCGCGTCGTCCCCCGTCCCGACCCTAGAACCGGCCCGGCCCCGGTGAGGGTCCGTACGAGGGTCGGGGGAGGGGCGGGCCCTGGGGAGGCAGGGGCGGACGGTGGCAGAATGCGGCGCATGGAAGCGCAGGGGCTCGACCGGCTCGCCGAGCGCGCCGGGGCGCTCGCCCGGCCCGGCACGCGCCGGCTGCTGGGGCTCGCGGGGCCGCCCGGGGCCGGGAAGTCGACACTCGCCGCGCGACTCGTGGAGCGGCTCGACGGGCTCGCCGTGCTCGTCCCCATGGACGGCTTCCACCTGGCGGGAGCCGAGCTGGCACGGCTCGGCAGGGCCGACCGCAAGGGCGCCCCCGACACCTTCGACGCCGCCGGGTACGCGGCCCTGCTCGCCCGCCTCCGCGCCCCGGAACCCGGCACCGTCGTCTACGCCCCCGCCTTCGACCGGGCCCTTGAGGAGCCCGTCGCCGGCTCGGTCGCGGTGCCGCCGGAGACCCCGCTCGTCGTCACCGAGGGCAACTACCTCCTCCACGGCGGCGACGGCTGGGCGGCGGTCAGGCCCCTCCTGGACGAGGTCTGGTACCTCGACCTCCCGGACGCCCTGCGCGTCCCCCGGCTCGTCGCCCGCCACGTCCGCTTCGGCCGGTCCGAGGACGAGGCCGAGGCGTGGGTCTCGCGCTCCGACGAGGCCAACGCCCGCCTGATCGCCCGGGGCCGCCACCGCGCCGACCTCGTGGTGCGGATGGACTGACGGCGGCGGGGCAGGCAGGCGCCTTCGCCGGGCGGGCCTACGCCGGGAGGCCGGGCCGCCTCCGGACTGGCACAGGACGGTGACACGGGGTCCCTGTCGTCCGGCCGTACCCGTCCGTCACCATGGTCCTGAACACGACAGGGGGATGGATGACGGAGATCCTTTACGCCGAGAGGTCGCGGAACCCGCTGGCCAGGACGGTCGAGCTGACCGAGGACGGCATTCGGAGAGGCGGCCGGACCACGCCGCTGGGCGAGCTGAACCTGGCCGCGATCGCGGAGGCGTACCAGCGCGGGCAGTGGCTCGGAGGCGGCGGTTCCGAGCGCCCGCTGGTGTGGCTCGACGAAGGTGCCGGTACGGTGCCGGTCGTCCGCGCCTCCGGCACCAGCACCCCGCTGAAGGTGCGCAGGAGCAGCGAGTTCGCCGAGGCGCTGGGCCGGCTCGCGGTCCGGCTGAGCGGCGGCCCGGAGTGGGTCGCGGAGCTGGGCCGTCGGGCCGGGGCCGAGGGCGTGCCGCTGTGGATCGCCCGGCGGACCGCGCCGGGGCCGGCCGGAGACGTCACCGTCGCCGTGGACCGGAGGCTCGCGCGTGTGGACGTCTGGGGTCCGCACGCCCCCGCCGTACGCATCCGGGCACCGTTCGGCTTCCACGCCGACGAGCCCGACCCGTCCCGCGGCCTCACGCTCACCGTCGGCACGGCGCAGGCCGCGCTCCGGCTCGACCACCGGAAGCTGCGCAAGTCCAAGAGCGTGGTGGAGGCGCGACTCGGCGGACAGGTCTGGGAGTTGCGGCGCGACAGCGCCACCAGCTCGTCGCTGCTCCGCGACGGCCTGCGGGTCGCCCTGCTGGCCCGGCCGGCGCGCCGCAGGACCTCCGAGGCGCTGACGACGTTCCTGCTGCCGCTGGGCCCGGTCGGGCACGAGACCTCCGACCCGCTGGACGCGGTCATGGCCCACGCCTTCGCCGCCGCGTTCGGCCTCGGCGACACCACGGGCCTCGCCCGCTTCCCGAACCAGTGGCGCCCGAGGGAGGGGTACGAGCCGGCCGCCGGGGACGACGACTGGAACCGCCCCTGGTTCACCAACATCGGCACCCGCCGCGACGACAACGAACCCGGCGGCAGCGACGGCTGGGGCTCCGACGGCGGCGACGCCGGCGACTCCGGCGGCGGGGGCGGCGACAGCGGCGGCGGTGGCGGGGACGGCGGCGGTGGCGGCGGAGGCGGCGACTGAGCCCGCCCGGCCAGCCGACCCGGTACGGCCGTCCGGCCGGGGGCGGTCGTGCCCGGCGCCGGGCCCCGTGACGGGACGGCCCGCAGGCGCTCCCCCTCCCTCCCCGGCACGGACGGCGGCGGAGGCGGAGCCGGAAGCGGGTCGGCCGAGGGCGGGGCGTGGGCCGTGAGCCCGGCCAGGGCTGTAGGGGGGGCGGTGGTCAGGGCCTCGGGCCCCCGGGCGGGCGCCGCCGGCCCGGCCTGCCGGCGCGCCGGCCTCACGGGCCCGGCCTCACGGGCCCGGCCGAGTGCCGGGTCTCATGGACCGTGCTCCACGCGGGCCGACGTCCGCTCCCGCGCGCCCGCCCGAGTCCCGGCCCCCGCGCAACCCGCCCGGGTCCCCGGCCACGGGCCCGGCCGAGTGCCGGGTCTCATGGACCGGGCCGGGCTTCACGCGGGCCGACATCCCCTCCGGCGCGCCCGACCGGAGCCCGGGCCCCGCGTACCCCGCCCGCGCTCGACCGAGTCCCGGAGCCCGGGTCCGGTCGGCGGTCCCGGTCGGGTTTCGGGCCGCGCCCGGCGTGTGGTGGCCGGGCCGTGGGGGGGCCGGGGCTGAGTAGGGTGGCGGCATGGACGACGAGCGGGCCGGGAGTGCCGGGTGGGAGGAGCGGGTCGCCGCCCTCTGGGAGACGGTCGACGCGTACGGGCCCGAGGACTTCCGGGCCCGGATCGCCGAGCTGGCCGCCGAGCGGGGCGACGCCGACGCCCCCGCCCTCTTCGAGCTGGGCGCGGCCCACGACTCCACCGGGCTGCCCGCCGAGGCCGTCACCTACTACCGGCGGGCGCTGGAGCTCGGGCTCACCGGGCTGCGCCGGCGGCGGGCCGTCATCCAGCTGGCGAGCAGCCTGCGCAACCTCGGCCGCCCCGACCGGAGCGTCGAACTCCTCACCACCGAGCGGGACCTGCCCGACGCGCGGCTCGACGCCGACGAGCGGGCGCTCGCCCCCGCCGTGGACGCCTTCCTCGCCCTCGCGCTCGCCGACACCGGCCGCGACCGGGAGGCCGCCTCGCTCGCCCTCGGCGCGCTCGCCCCGCTGCTGCCCCGCTACAACCGCTCCCTCGCCCACTACGCCCGCGCTCTGCTCACCGCCCCCGACGGCTCCTGACTTCGCCGGGCGGCCGGTGCGCGCACCACCCCACTCGCTAGGCTGAACGCAACGGCGACGGAAGGCGGGCTGACGTGGGGTGGCTGCGCAGGAGACCCAAGCGGGACGGCGAGGACACGCCGAGGGATCCGGAGTTCGCCTACTTCTCCGAGCGCGAGGCCGCGCTCTTCCGCGCCACCGTCCGCGAGGCCTTCGCCGAACTCGGCCTGGAGGTCACCGTCTACGCGTCCTCCGTCCAGGACGACAGGCAGCGCCGCTTCGGCCTCGGCAACCTCGCCGCCGTCTGCCACCGGGACCCGCGCGGCCCCCGCGTCTGGCCCGCCCTGATCCGCCGTCACGTCACCCTGGTGGTGCGGACCCTGGACGGCCCCTCCGCTCTCGACACGCTGCCGCCCGAGCAGATCAGGTCCCAGCTCTACCCCCGGGTCGTCAACGGCGAGGGCATCGACCCCGGCGACTTCGGCTACGCCCGGACGCTGGCCCCCGGCCTGTACGAGGTGCTGGCGCTCGACCTGCCGGAGAGCGTCATGATGCTCACCGACGACGCCCTCGACCGGCTCGGCGACCCCGCGCAGCTGCGCGACCGCGCGCTCAAGAACCTGCGCGGGCTGCCCGTCGAGGAGCACGAGACCGTCCGGGACGCCGACGGCATGTCCTTCGAGGTCGTCGTCGGCGACTCCTTCTACACCGCCAGCCGGGTCCTCGACCTCGACGCCCTCGCCCAGCGGGTCACCGGGCTGCCGCTCGGCGAGCACGGCGCCCTGGTCGCGGTGCCCTTCCGGCACCAGATCGCCTTCCACCCCATCCGGGACACCACGATCATCCCGGCGCTCGGCGCGATGGCCTCCTTCGCCGCCTCCGAGTACGAGGACACCCCGGGCGCCATCAGCCCGTACGTGTTCTGGTGGCGCGGCGGCACCCTCACCCAGCTCAGCGAGCACGACGAGGAGGGCGGCGAGCTGCGGATCGTCGTCGGCGACGACTTCCAGGAACTGCTCGAACGGCTGATCGCGCAGGGGCCCGGGCCGCGCTGACGGGCCCGCGCGCGGTCGCGGCGGCCCGGACGGGCGGGCAGGATGCTGGGGGGACCACCCCGGAGGACGTACCGCCTCGGAGGACGTACCGCCCCGGAGCCGCCCGACCGCAGCCGCGAAGGAGAGACCCATGTCGAGCACCCCCGCCGGCGACGCCCCCACCCCCTTCACCGCCGACGACTACCGGGCCAGGATGGACCGGGCGGCCGCCTCCGCCGCCGACGCCGGGCTCGCCGGGGTGCTCGTCGCGCCCGGCCCCGACCTGGTCTACCTCACCGGCTACCAGCCGACCGCGATCACCGAACGGCTCACCGTCCTCGTCCTCGCCCCCGGCCAGGACCCGGTCCTCGTCGTCCCCACCCTGGAGGCTCCCGACGCCGAGAAGGCCGTCGGCGCGCCCGCGCTGACCCTCCGCGACTGGACCGACGGCACGGACCCGTACGCCGTCACCGCGCCGCTGCTGGACGTCACCGGTCGGTTCGGCGTCAGCGACAACGCCTGGGCGATGCACCTGCTCGGGCTCCAGCGGGCCGTGCCGTCCACCTCGTACGTCTCCCTCACCGACGCCCTGCCGATGCTGCGGGCCGTGAAGGACGCGCACGAGCTGTCGAGGATCGCCGCCGCCGGGGCCGCGGCCGACCGGGCGTACGAGGAGATCCTGAAGGTGCGGTTCGCCGGCCGCCGCGAGACCGAGGTCGCCGCCGACCTCGCCCGGCTGCTCAGGGAGTTCGGTCACTCCCAGGTCGACTTCACCGTCGTCGGCTCGGGACCCAACGGCGCCAACCCGCACCACGAGGCCGGCGAGCGGGTCATCGAGCGCGGCGACATGGTCGTCCTCGACTTCGGCGGGCTCAAGCACGGCTACGGCTCCGACACCACCCGGACCGTCCACGTCGGCGAGCCGACCGACGAGGAGCGCCGGGTCCACGACCTGGTCCGCGAGGCCCAGCAGGCCGGCTTCGAGGCGGTGCGGGCGGGCATCGCCTGCCAGGACGTGGACCGCGCCGCGCGCGCGGTGATCACGGACGCCGGGTACGGCGAGTACTTCATCCACCGCACCGGCCACGGCATCGGGGTCACCACCCACGAACCGCCCTACATGATCGAGGGCGAGGAGCGCCCGGTCGTCCCGGGCATGTGCTTCTCCATCGAACCGGGCGTCTACCTCCCCGGCCGCTTCGGCGTCCGCATCGAGGACATCGTGACGATGACCGAGGACGGCACCGGCCGCCGCTTCAACGCCACCCCGCACGAGATGGCGATCGTCGGGTAGCGGCGGCCGGCACCGGACCACCGGCCTCAGGGGACCAGCGGGTCCTCGGGGGCCAGCGCGGCCGCGATCCGGCCGGCGACCACCTGGGCCATGTTGCCCTCGCCGGTCGTCGCCGTCTTCGTCGCGGAGACCGCGATCGCGAGCCGCTTCTCCGGCAGGTACGCCTGGAGCGCCGCGTAACCGGAGAAGGACGGGTTCTGGAGCAGCCAGCCGCCGGAGACGATCACCCCGAGCCCGAAGTGCCGCTCCTCGGTCTGCTTCAGGCAGATGGTGGCCGGGCACGTGCTCGTCGGCGTGCCGAGGCCGACCGTGCCGGGGTCGAGCAGCACGCGGTACGAGCGCGGGCTGATCAGCTCGCCGCTGCCGATGCCCTGCGCCGAGCGGGCCATGTCGCAGACGGTGCTGGTGATGACGGCGCCGGGACCGGTGGTCCAGGAGGGGTTCCAGAAGGTGGACTCCTCGTAGAGGCCCCGGTCCGAGGTGAAGGCGTGCAGCACCGGCTCCGGGATCTCGGGCGTGAAGGAGTTCCGGGTCTCCCGCAGGCCCAGCGGGCCGGTCACCAGCTCCCGTACCAGACGGTCGATGCGGGTGCCGGTGATCCGCTCCAGGGCGCGCCTCAGCAGCAGGTAGTTGGCGTGCGAGTAGCTCCAGTTGGTGCCCGGGTCGTACCAGAAGTCGTGGCTGAACGGGAAGGCGAGCAGCTCGTCGGGGGTCCACTGTTTGAAGGGGTGCGCGGTGAGCTCGGCGCCGAACGCCGGGTCGGTGACGTAGTCGTGCAGGCCCGAGGTGTTGTTCGCCAGCATCCGCAGGGTGATCTCGCCGGCCCTGGGGACCTCGGGCAGCCAGCGCTCCACCGTGTCGTCGAGCCCGACCCGGCGCTGCTCGACCAGCCGCAGCAGGGCCGTCCCGATGTGGGCGAAGGCGACGGAACCGGCCCGGAAGTGCATGTCCGGCTGGGCCGGGACGCCCGTCATGGACTCGCCGAGCGCGCCCGTGACGAGCTCCCGCCCGTCCACGGTGACCCGCAGCAGCACGGCGTTGAGCTTCAGGTCCTTCCGGGCCTTGCGCGCGATGTCCAGGACGCGCCGGGCGTCCCCGGAGAGCGGTCCGGGCGTGCGGTCGCACGCCTCGGACCCGTGCCGGGGCGCGGCCTCCCGCGGTGCGGCCGGCTTCGGCGCGGCGACGGAGGTCGACGGGAGGGCGAGCGCCAGCAGCGCGGCGCCCAGGGCCGCCGCGCGGGCGCGGGTGCGGCGGCGCGGGGGAGTGGGGGGTGTCATGCGGGGCACTATGGCGCGCCGCCCGGCGTCCGCCGGCGGAACACTCCGCCACACGCCCATGTGGGTCCCTCCGGTGGCCCGGGCGGCGGAGCCTGCCGCCCGACCGGGCTCGGCCGTCGCTCGGGACGACCGCCGTCCGACCGGGCTCAGCCGTCCGTCAGGACGACCGCCGACTCGGCGCCGAGGCGCAGCAGGCCGTCGCGGCCGGGGGGCTCGACCGGCTCCCAGGCGGCGAGGACCCGGTCGCGGCCGTTGGACCCCAGCGGGATCGCAGCCGGCTCCTTGCCGAGGTTGACCGCCACCCGGACGTCACCGCGCCGGAAGACCAGCCAGCGGGCCTCCTCGTCGAAGGCCGTCTTCACCCCGCCGAGATCAGGATCGGTGAGGTCGGGCAGGGTGCGGCGGAGCGCGATCAGCTCGCGGTGCCAGGCGAGGAGCCGCCGGTGCGGGTCGCGCTCGCGCTCCGTACGGTCGAGGACCGAGCGGTCCCGCGTCGCCGGGTCCTGCGGGTCGGGCACGTCGCCCTCCGCCCAGCCGTGCGCCGCGAACTCCCGCCGCCTGCCCCGCCGTACGGCCTCCGCGAGCTCCGGGTCGGTGTGGTCGGTGAAGTACTGCCACGGGGTGCGGGCGCCCCACTCCTCGCCCATGAACAGCATCGGCACCGACGGGCCGGTGAGCACCAGCGTCGCCGCGCAGGCGAGCAGGCCGGGGGAGAGGGAGGCCGAGAGGCGGTCGCCCAGCGCACGGTTGCCGATCTGGTCGTGGGTCTGGGCGTAGCCCAGGAAGCGGTGGGCGGGGGTGCGCTCCCGGTCGACCGGGCGGCCGTGGTGCCGGCCCCGGAAGGACGACCAGGTGCCGTCGTGGAAGAAGACCCGGGTCAGGGTCTTGGCGAGCGCGGCCATCGGGGCGCGCGCGAAGTCGGCGTAGTAGCCCTGGGCCTCGCCGGTCAGCGCGGTGTGCAGGGAGTGGTGGAAGTCGTCGTTCCACTGGGCGTGCAGACCCAGGCCGCCGAGGGAGCGGGGGGTGGTCGAGCGCGGATCGGCCATGTCGGACTCGGCGATCAGGAAGTGCTGGCGGCCCTGCTCCCTCGCCAACTCGTCGACGGCCGCCGAGAGTTCTTCGAGGAAGGTGAGGGCCCGGTCGTCGGCGAGCGCGTGCACCGCGTCCAGCCGCAGTCCGTCGATCCGGTAGTCCCGCAGCCAGGCGAGCGCGCTGCCGAGGAAGTACGCCCGCACCTCGTCCGATCCGGCCGCGTCCAGGTTGACCGCCGCGCCCCACGGCGTGTGGTGGGTGTCGGTGAAGTACGGCCCGAAGACGGGGAGGTGGTTGCCGGAGGGGCCCAGGTGGTTGTGGACGACGTCGAGCACCACGCCCATGCCCAGGCCGTGCGCGGTGTCGGTGAACCGCTTCAGCGCCTCGGGCCCGCCGTACGGCTCGTGCACCGCCCACGGCGCCACCCCGTCGTACCCCCAGCCGCGGACGCCGGGGAAGGGGCAGAGCGGCATCAGCTCCACATGGGTGATGCCGAGCCCGGCGAGCTCCCCGAGCCGGGCCGCGGCCGCGTCGAGGGTGCCCTCCGGGGTGAAGGTGCCGACGTGCAGCTCGTAGAGGACCGCGCCGCGCAGCCGCAGCCGGGGCGGTTCGTGGCGCCAGGGGTGGGCGGAGTGGTCGACGACGGCGCTGAGGCCGTCCGGCCCGTCCGGCAGCCGGCGGCCGCGCGGATCGGGGCGGACGGGACCGTCGTCGAGACGGAAGCCGTAGCGGTCGCCGTCGGCGGCCGGCACCGTCCCGGTCCACCAGCCGTCGCGCAGCGGGTCCCGGTCGAGGGGGTGCCCGGCGCCGTTCAGCTCCAGGGTCACCCGGTCGCGGGCGTGCGGCGCCCAGACCTCGAAGAGCACGGCGGTTCTCCTCGCAGACGTCGGTACGTACGGTCGGCTACGTCGTCCCCATCCTGGCAGCCGGGGCCGCGACGCGCCCGGGGGATTTCCGTGCCGGAGCCGGTACGTTCCCGGTACGCCTCCGGGACGGCCGCTTCTGGACAGCCCGACCCGTACACCCGGACAATCACCCTGTGACGACCCCTTACGAGCCCCCGGCGCACTCCCCCCGGCTGACCGACGCCGAGCGGGACCGCGCGCTGGGCATGCTCCGGGAGGGCGCCGCTCAGGGCCGTCTCTCGCACGACACCTTCCTCTTCCGGATGGAGCGCGCGCTCCAGGCCCGCAGGCCCGACGAACTCGCCGTGCTCACCGCCGACCTGCGCGGCGAGGGCGGCTGGACCCGGCGGGTGGTCGGCGCGGTCGAGCGGATGTCGGCGTTCACCGCGCGGATCGGCCGCGCCTGGCACGCCGAGCGGCTGCCGAAGCTGCTGCTGCCGCAGCCGGGACCGTACCCGCTGCGGATAGGCCGCGACCCGGTGAACGGACTGCGGCTCAGCCACGAGACGGCCTCCCGGCTGCACGCCGAGCTCTCCCTCCAGGGCGGCCTCTGGGTGCTGCGCGACCTCGGCTCCACCAACGGCACGACCGTCAACGGGCGCCGGGTCGTCGGCGCGGTCGTGGTCCGGGACGGGGACGTCGTCGGCTTCGGCGAGATGACCTTCCGGCTGTCCCGCGACTGAACCCGCGTCCGAACCCGCGTCCGAACCCGCGACCGGCTCTCCGCGGGCCCGGCGGGGCGGGGCGGCGACTCGCGGGGAGCCGGCGGGTCCTCCGAGGTCAGCGGCGTGCTCGCTCACCCGTTCGGCGGCATGTGGTGGGCGGGGGGACGACCCGGGTGGTGAGGTGGGGGCACGCGCGCCGCGATCCCGGGCGCGGCCGGCACCGCCGGACCAGCCGAACGACATGGGGGCGCGATGCGCGACGAGCCGAACCGCCGGACGGGGGACCGCGAGAAGAGCGACGACCCCTGGCGGCGCCTGCCCGCCATGACGCCCCTCGGACCGGCCGGCGCGACCGTGCCCGGACGCGTCAGGACCGTCGCCGAACCGTCCCCGGCGCCCGGCGGGCGGACGGTCGCCCCGAGCCCGCTCGACCCCGGCGCCGCCCTCGACCCGTACCCCGTGCACCGCCGGCTGCGCGAGGAGTTCCCGCTCACCTACGACCCGCTGCTGCGCGCCTGGGTCCTCAGCCGGTACGCGGACGTGGCCACCGCCCTCACCGACCGGCGCTTCACCCACGGGCACCGGCCCGGCGACCCGGCCTGCGTCCGCGCCCACACCGACGTCGACCTCGCCGAACTGAGGTCCGTCGTGGAGCGCACCGCGCACGTCCTGGCCCGCCGGATCACGGGGCGGGACCGGGCCGACCTGGTGGCCGACTTCTGCCACTGGCTGCCGGCCGGGACCGTCGCCGCCGCCGTCGGCGTCCCGTACCGGGACATGATGCGGCTGGTGCGGGGCCGGGCCGCGACCGCGCTCGCCGGCGAGTGCGGCGGGCAGATCGCGGTACGGGAGAAGGCGCTGGCCTCCTTCCTCGGCAACGTCCTCGCCGACCCCGACCAGACGGCCGCCCTGCGGCACGCCCCGGCGGGCCTGGTGGCCCGGGCGTGGGCGGAGTCGCTGCGCCTCGACCCGCCGGTGCAGATCGCCGTCCGCCGTACCCGCGAGGACGTGCCGGTGAGCGGCGGGATCCTGCCGGGCGGCTCCTCGGTGGCACTGCTCGTCGGCGCGGCCGGGCGGGACCCGGAGCGGTTCCGCGAACCGGACCGCTTCGACCCGCTCCGTGACGACCCCGGCCAGCTCACCTACGGGCCCGGCTTCTGCCCGGCGGTGATCCTGGCGGGCCTGGAGGCGGAGTACGCGGTCCGGGCGCTCTTCGAGGCGATGCCCCGGCTGCGGCTGGCCGACGGCTTCCGTCCGGCGCCGGACGGGCTGATCACCCGCGCCCCCAGGACGCTGGTGGTCCTGCCGAACGGCTGACGGCCGGGGCGCCTGCCCGCTGCTAGGGTGACGTGCGCTCGTCAAACGAGCCCATTCGAACACGCACGACACTCAACGGGGATTGAACAAGTGAAGCTTCGTCATGCCCGCGCGATCGCCGTCTTCGGCATCGCCGTCCTCGCCCTCACCGGTGCCCGCGGATCCGGCGGCGGTGGCTGCGACAACAGCAGCAGCGGCTCCGGCTCCTCCAGCTCGTCCAGCTCCGGCGGCAGCGGCCACACCGACAACGACAGCGACAGCAACAGCAGTTCGGGCGGCTCCGTCTCCGGTGGCGGCGGCAGCGCCGACAAGGCGTCCCGGGACGTCACCATCGACAAGTGCGCCTACGACGCGGCGACCAAGAACCTCACCGCCCGCATCACCGTCAAGAACGACAACACGCTCGACTACGACTACAGCGTCACGATGAAGTTCTCCGGCACGGCCGCGACCCCCGCGACCGCCGTGAAGACCGGCATCGCGGTCGCGGCGGGCGCCTCGGCCACCGCCGAACTGACCACCCCGTACCCGGGCACCGGCGACGGCTCCGAGTACACCAAGTGCGAGGTCACGAGCGCGAGCCGCCTCTGATCCGGCAGCACGGCGGGCGGGCGGGGGGGGGGGGGGGGGCGCGCCCCCCCCCCCCCCCCCCCCCCCCCCCCCCCCCCCCCCCCCCCCCCCCCCCCCACG